>DASTIC010000307.1:0-13755 GCA_035717845.1 Solirubrobacteraceae bacterium | reverse complement strand
ACGGGGCCGGCGAAGGCACGAACCATGCGCGATTAGCCCCGGTTTCCGGGGCTAACTCGACAATGTTCGCCGAACTATCCCCGTTTTAGCCGCCTCCCTACCCAGCCGCAGTCGACGGCGGCGCCAAGATCTTGCCGGGGTTCATGATCCCGGCGGGGTCGCAGCGGTCCTTGACGGCGCGCAGGAGGTCGAGGCCGAGCGGGCCGACCTCCGCGTCCATCCACGGCGCGTGGTCGCGGCCGACCGCGTGGTGGTGGGTCAGGGTCCCTCCGGCGGCGAGGAGCGCGTCCGTGGCCGCCGCCTTCGCGGCCCGCCATTGACCCGCGGGGTCGGCGTCGTCGGCGCGGGCGAAGACCGTGAAGTAGAGAGATGCGCCGGTCGGATAGAGGTGCGAGACGTGGCAGCCGACCAGCATCCCCGGGAGCGCCGCCCGCACCGCGGCATGGATGCCGGCGAGCCGTGACCACGGGCCGGCGGTCTCGAGCGTCTCGACCATCACGCCCCGGTCGAGCAGGTCGTCGCGCAGGTGCGGCCCGGCAAACCGCGAGGCCGCCCACGCGCGGCCCGGGCGCTGGCCGAGGCTGCGCGCCCCCGCCGCCCGCAGCCGCCGCGCGGCCTCCGCACGGCGCCCCCGATCTCCCCATCCGAAGATCATGAGACAGGCGTCGCCGCCTGCGCGGGCGCGGACCGCGGCGCGCGCCACGCGGCCCGAGCCGGCGAACGCGAGCGCGGTCCGGGTCTCGTCCTCGTCGAAGAGCCGGGCGATGTCGGGGGCGGCTCCGGCCTGCTCGAGCGCGCGGAGCGCCTCGCAGCCGGCCTCGAAGCCGGCGACCACCCAGCCCTCGTAGCGTCGCGCCGCCCGGAGCGGGTGGACCCGGAGCGTGGCGGCCGTGATGACCCCGAGCGTGCCCTCGGAGCCCGCCACGAGCTGGCGGAGGTCGGGGCCGGCGGCACTCGCGGGCAGCGGGCGGGCGGCGAGCTCGCCGGCCGGGGCCACGAGCCGCACGCCGACCAGGTTCGCGTCGATCCGGCCGAGGCCGGTCGACGCCTGGCCCGACGAGCGCGTGGCTACGCAGCCGCCCACCGTCGCCCACTCGTAGCTCTGCGGGAGGTGGCCGAGCGTGAGCCCGCGGGCGGCGAGCGCGCGGTCGGCCTCCGGCAGCCGCAGCCCCGGGCCGAGCGTGGCGATGAGCGACCGCTCGTCGACGTCGAGCACGCCATCCATGCGCCTGAGGTCGAGCGAGGCGAGCGCCGGGAAGCGCCCGCGCAGCGGCTCGAGGCCGCCGACCACGCTCGTGCCGCCCCCGAACGGGACCACGGCCACCCCAGCCTCCGCGCACACCGCGAGAACGGCCGCGACCTCGTCGTGGCTCCCCGGGGCGACCACCGCGTCCGGCGCGTCCTCGCACGCGCCCGCCCGCTGGGCGAGCAGGTCGAGGTACGACTTGCCCCGGCAGCGGAGCACACGCGCCTCCCGGTCGCTGCGCACGAACGCGGCGCCCACGATCGCCTCGAGCCGCGCCCGCACCGCGCCGTCGAGCGCCGGCTCCCGCAGACGCACCGCTTCGAGCGGGACCGGCCGCGAGACCACCGCGCCGTCGATGCCCAGCGACTCGCGCAGGTACGGCACCGCGTGCTCGGGCAGCGAAGGCCCCGCCCCCGGCTCTCCCCAGCCCCAGAAGACCTGCTCGCGCCTCACCGCACCACGTCGTCGAGCCGCTCGAGGGCGGCGGCCAGCTCGCGGCGGGCGGCGCGGCGGAGCATGAACCGCCCGAAGCGCGCCATGCCACGGCCGCGCTGGCGCAGCTCGAGCGTCACCCGCGTCCCCTCCCCCGCCTCCTCCAGGACCACCTCGACGCGGCGCTCGGCCAGCACCTTCGCGAACGGCGTCCCCTCGATCTCCTGGGCCCACGCCCGCCGGCGCAGGGCCTCCTGGCCGTCGAGCCGCCAGTCGGCCCGCACCGCGCGGCCGCGATCAGACCGCAGCACCGTCGTCCAGCCCTCCGCGGTGATCGCCTTGACGCGCTCGACCCGCGGCCACCAGCGCGCGAGCGAGCGCGGCTCCCCCACCACCGCCCACACGCGCTCGGGCGCGGCCGCCACGGTGCGGGAGCGGGTGACGATCACTCGCCGTCGTAGCTGAGCAGCGCATGCACGTCGTAGCCCGTCAGCCGCTGCCGCCCGCCCAGGAACGCGAGCTCGACGAGGAACGCGCAGCCGGCGATCCGGGCCCCGGTCCCCTCGATCAGCTCGGCCAGCGCGCGGGCCGTCCCGCCGGTGGCCAGCAGGTCGTCGTGGAGCAGCACCCGCGCGCCGTCGGCCAGCGCATCGGCGTGCATCTCGAGCGCGTCGACGCCGTACTCGAGGATGTACTCCGCGGAGATCGTCTCGTGCGGCAGCTTCCCGGGCTTGCGCGCGGGCACGAAGCCGGCGCCGAGCTCGCGCGCCAGCGCCGCGCCGAGGATGAAGCCGCGCGCCTCGGCCGCCACGACGTAGTCGACCTCCATCGGCCCCGCCCAGCCCGCGAGCTGGGCCACGGCCTCCGACAGCGCGCCCGCGTCGAGAAGCAGCGGCGTGATGTCCTTGAACAGGATCCCCGGCTTCGGGAAGTCCGGGATGTCGCGGATGAACGAGCCGAGGTCGTTCACTTGGCGATCCGGCGCAGGTCGCGGACCAGCAGCAGGTGCTTGAGGTGCGAAGCCACGGCCGCCAGGTTCTCGAGCGCCTCGATCGCCTCCTTGCGCCGCTCCGGGTTCCGCGAGCGCAGCGACGGCGCGAGGATCTGCTGGAGCAGCGCCGCCTCGCGCTCCGCGGAGGTCTTGAACACCCGCAGGTTGCGGCCCGCGACCCCGTAACGCGACAGCTCGGTCACCGCGCGCACGATCTCGCGCTCGGTCTCGTCGTAGTAGCGCGTGCCGCCCCGGACCTCGCCGCGGACGATCCCGTAGTCCTCGAGCTCCGAGACCAGCCGCGGCTCGGCGCCGGTCTCCTCGACCACGTCGGAGAGCGAGTACAGCGCCCCGTGGTCGCGCAGGGAGAAGGTCAGCCGCCGCAGCGCCGCGCCCGGCCGCGCGACCTCCTGGGGGGGCGCCGGCGCCCCCGGCGGCTCGTCCTCGGCGCGCCCCGCAGCCAGCTCCTGGCGGATCACCCGCAGCGGGAGGAACTCGTCGCGCTGGAGCCGCAGGATCGTGCGCAGGCGCGACACGTCGGTCTGCGCGTAGAGCCGGTAGCCGCCCGGTGTGCGGCGCGGCGCGAGCAGCTTCTGGTCCTCCAGGTAGCGGATCTTGGAGATCGAGATGTCCGGGAACTCCTGCGACAGCGCCTTGCAGACCGCCCCGATGGTCAGCGACTTGCGCGGCGCCTCCTCCTCGGTCCTGCCTCGCGCTTCGCGCTCGTCGCCGCTTCGCTGGTGCGGTAGCGGGGCTTCGATGAGCGGGTCGTCGGACACTCCCGCTACCGCGCCAGATAGGTCAGCTTGTACTTGCCGATCTGGAGCTCGTCGCCGTCCTCGAGCTTGTGCGAGTCGATCCGCCGGCGGTTGACGTACGTGCCGTTCAAGGAGCCCGAGTCGTCGAGGTACCACGCGCCCGAGCGCCGCACGAGCACGGCGTGGTCGCGGGAGACGGTCACGTCGTCGAGGAAGATCTCAGCCTCGGGCGACCGGCCGATCATCATCCGCTCCCCCTGGAGCGCGAACGACTGCCCGACCCGGCCCCCGCCCGAGCGGATGACCAGCGCGCCGGACTCGGCGGCGACGTCACCGACGTCGACCGGGCGCAGCTCGCCGGTCTGCTCGTCGATCATGTACGTGGCCGTCGTCACGTCGTCGCGCGGCTCGCGCGTCCCGACGAAGGCGCCGCAGCGCGTGCAGTAGTTGGCTCCCTCGTTGACGACGAAGCCGCACTCCGGGCAGTGGCGCGCCATGCGAGGCGCTCCCGGGGCGCTAGACCTCGTCGCCCCCGCCGGAGGCGCGACCGGCGAGGATGTCGGTCAAGCGCTGGACGTCCGCCCCCGAGATGACGTCCTCACCGCCTTCGTGCTTCTTGCGCAGCCGGTTGACCAGCTCGGCGCGCAGGATGTCGATCTTGCCGTGCAGGATCCGGCGGCGATAGGAAACCTCCTGCTCCTCGTCCGTGAGCTGCTGGATCAGGTCCTTGAGCTCCTGGTCGGACAGGGAGCCGAGATCGGGGAAGGTGTCCATGTCGGCGAGCATAGCGAATTCATCAACCTGTACTTGAGGGTCGTGAGGCTCGGAATTCAAGTCCCTCGCGGACGTACTGGACCGTCGATCCGAGGACCATCGCGACGCCGATGTAGAGCAGCACGGCGCCGACCGTCTCGAGCCCCGCCATGGCGAAGAACAGGGCGCTCATCACGGGCCACACACCCAGCCGCCCGAGCCAGTTGATCTTGATGTCCGCGCCCTGACGCAGCCCCCAACGGACGAGGAAGAGCATGAACAGCTCGCGGACGGCGAGCACGGCGAGCGCCCAGCGCGGGAGCAGCTCGAAGTGCCAGCAGACGACGGCGCCGGACAGCACCAGCAGCCGGTCGACGAGCGGGTCGAGCAGTGCGCCGAGGCGCGAGTACTGGCCCGTGAGGCGGGCGGCGATCCCGTCGAAGTAGTCCGACCAGCCGATCACGCCGAAGACGATCACCGCCAGCGCGCTCTGCCCGTCGCCCGACGAGAACGCGAGCACCAGGAACACGGGGATGAGCGCGAGCCGCACGTAGCCGATCGCGTTCGGGATCGTCCACGGGTGCAGGGGCTGGCCGCGGAGCGTCTCCGGCGGCGGCGGGCCCGAGCGGTCGAGCCCGAAGAGGCGCCGGAAGGTGAGCCGGGCGCGCTCGGCGGCCTCGGCAGCCCGCTCGCCGGGCGTGCCCTTCAGGGAAGGGTCCGCCACAGGGCCTCGGCCGCCTCCACGGCCCCCTCGAGCGGCAGCGTGCGGGTCTCGCGGCCCCGCCGCACCTGCGCCTCGATCTCGCCGTTGGCCAGCGTGCGCCGGCCCACCGTCAGCCGCAGCGGCACCCCCAGCAGCTCGGCGTCGGCGAACTTCTCCCCCGGCCCGGCGTCGCGGTCGTCGTAGAGCACCCGCAGGCCGGTCTCCTGGAGGTCGTCGTAGAGCTTCTCGGCGAGCTGGCGCTCCTCGCTGTCCTCCTTGCCGAGCCCGACCAGGTGGATGTCGAACGGCGCGATCGCCCGCGGCCACGAGATCCCCACCTCGTCGGCGAACTGCTCGACGGCGGCCGCCGTGATCCGCGCGGGCCCGATGCCGTAGGAGCCCATCCAGATCGGGTGAGGGGCGCCCGACTCGTCGAGGTAGGTCGCGTTCAGCGGCTCCGAGAAGCGAGTGCCGAGCTTGAAGATGTTGCCGACCTCGATCGCCGGCTCGATCCGGATCGGGTGCCCGTCCACCGTGTCGCCCGGCTCCACCCGCCGCACGTCGCCGCGCTTGAACGGGAAGTCGCGGCCGGGCTCGACGCCGCGCAGGTGGGCGTTGTCGCGGTTCGCCCCGGAGATGTACGAGCCCGGCTCGACCGCGTCGTCGAGCAGGATCGGCACGTCGATGCCCACCGGCCCGATGTACCCGGCCGGCCCGATGCGATCGACGAACTCCTCCTCGCGCGCCGGCCGGAACGGCGCGCCGAGCGCGTTCGCGAGCTTGATCTCGTTCACCCGGTGGTCGCCGCGCACGACGACCATCAGCAGCCCGCGGTCCTCGACCAGCACCGGGAACGCCTTCAGCAGCGCGCCGGCCGGGACGTCCATGCGGTCGGCCACCTCGCGCACGGTCGTCAGGCCGGGGGTCTCGACCAGCTCCGGCGCCGGGAGGCCGCCGGGGAGCTCGACCGGCCGCGCCTGGGCGCTGGCGACCTCCACGTTGGCGGCGTAGCCGGGGGCGAGCGCGACGTCGTTCTCCCCCGCCGCACAGGGAGCCATGTACTCGTGGGCGCCGACGCCGCCCATCATCCCGACGTCGGACTCGACGCGGTACCACTCGAGCCCCACGCGATCGAAGATCCGGTCGTAGGCCTCGCGGTGCAGCTCGTAGGACGCGTCGAGCGCCTCCCGATCGCGGTCGAAGGTGTACGCGTCCTTCATGATGAACTCGCGCGTGCGAAGCACGCCGGCGCGCGGGCGTGGCTCGTCCCGCTCCTTCGTCTGGATGTGGTACAGGAACAGCGGCAGGTCGCGGTAGGAGCGCACGACAGGAGCGACGTGGGTGGTGATCGCCTCCTCGTGCGTCATCGCCAGCACGAGGTCGGCCCCGCGGCGGTCCTTGAGCTTGAACAGCTCCCCGATCCCGTACCGGCCGCTGCGCTGCCACAGCTCGGCGGGGTTGAGCACCGGCATCAGCATCTCGTGCGAGCCGATGCGGTCCAGCTCCTCGCGCACGATCTGGGCGACGTTCTCGTGCACCCGCCAGCCCGCGGGCAGCCACGTCCACATGCCGGCTCCGAGCTGCCGGATCAGGCCCGCGCGCACCATCAGCCGGTGCGAGAGCGCCTCCGCGTCGGCGGGCGCCTCCTTCTCGGTGGGGAGCAAGTAGCGCGAGAGCCTGGTCATCGGGTCCGAGAGCCTAGTGTGTACGGGACTGACGACGACCGAGAGGAGCTGAAGATGGCCTACGAGGTTCCCCCGCTGCCCTACGCCTACGACGCGCTCGAGCCGCACATCGACGAGGCGACGATGCGCCTGCACCACGACAAGCACCACCAGGCGTACGTGGACAAGGCGAACGCGGCGCTCGAGGGCACCGAGTGGGACGGCAAGCCGATCGAGGAGGTCCTCCAGAACCTCGACGCCCTGCCGGCCGACAAGCAGAAGGCGGTCCGCAACAACGGCGGCGGCCACTACAACCACTCGCTGTTCTGGAACTGGATGAGCCCGGACGGCGGCGGCGAGCCGAGCGGCGCTCTCGCCGACGCGATCAACTCCGCCTTCGGCTCCTTCTCGGACTTCCAGGGCAAGGTCAAGGAGACCGGCGTCAACCAGTTCGGCTCCGGCTGGGCATGGCTCGTGCACGACGGCTCCGCCCTCGCCGTGGTCGGCAGCGCCAACCAGGACAACCCGATCTCCAGCGGCCAGACGCCGCTGCTCGGCGTCGACGTCTGGGAGCACGCCTACTACCTCAAGTACCAGAACAAGCGCCCGGACTACATCGACGCATGGTGGAACGTCGTCAACTGGGACGCGGTGGCGGAGCGGTACTCGTCGGTCGCGTGATTCGTCACGCCTCTGTGCCGCATTCGCTCTGAACTGCGGCATTGACGGGAGCGAGATCGAGGCGGGTGCATAACGTCGACTTCACGAGCCGGAGCGCGGTGAGGTCGACGAAATGCACCCCCTCCCGTGTTTCCCTCGATGCGCTGTTGACGTTCGCTCAGGCCCGCGTGAAGCGGCGCCCGGCGGTCGGTGACGCCGATTCGTCGAGCAGCACGTCGTCCATCGCGTCGGCGTCCGCGCGGGCCTTCTCGGCCTCGAGCTTGGCGAGCCGCTCGGGCGTCAGCTCGCCGGCGTTCTCGTCCTCGATGCGCTGGAGCCACTCGGCGCCGAGCGCCTGCTCGCCGGCGTCGACGTCGATCCGCCGCGTCTTGGCGTACTTGTCGATCTCGATGAACAGCTCGTCGACGAGACGCTCCTGCGGCACCTTCTTCAACGGCTTGCCGCGGGAGAAGATCAGGCCCTCGTTCTTGGCTCCGGTGATCCCGAAGTCGGCGTGCGAGGCCTCGCCGATGCCGTTCACCGCGCAGCCGAGCACCGCGACCTCGATCGGGTCCTCGTAGGCCTCGAGCCGGCGCTCGATGTCGGCCACCACCGTGTCCATGTCGAACTGGAGGCGGCCGCAGGTGGGGCACGCGATCAGGACCGGCCCGCGCTCGCGGAGCTTCAGCGCCTTGAGGATCTCCCAGGCGACCTTGACCTCCTCCTCGGCATGGAAGGTCGAGAGCGAGATGCGGATCGTGTCGCCGATCCCGTCGGCCAGCAGCGTGCCCAGGCCGACCGCCGACTTCAACGATCCCGACCACTTCGTGCCGGCCTCGGTGATCCCGAGGTGCAGCGGGTACGGGATGCGCTCGGAGAGCAGCCGGTTGGCGGCGATCGTGTACGGCACGTTGGTCGACTTGATCGAGACCTTGAAGTCCTCGAACCGCAGGCGCTCCATCAGCCCCACGAACTCGACCGCGGCGCTGACCAGCGCCTCGACCGGGTTCTCACGCTCGAGCTCATGCAGGTGCTTGGGGAGCGAGCCCGAGTTGACGCCGATGCGCATCGGTGTGCCGGCCGCGCGCGCCCGGTCGGCGACCTCGGCGACCTTCTCGGGCCCGCCGATGTTGCCCGGGTTCAGCCGGATGCAGTGGGCCCCGGCGTCGATCGCCTTCAGCGCCAGCGTGTGGTTGAAATGGATGTCGGCGATCACCGGGATCGGGGACTCGACGACGATCGTCTTCAGTGCCTCGACGTCCTTGTCGCGCGGCACGGCCACGCGCACGACGTCCGCTCCGGCGTCCGCCACCTTGCGGATCTGCTCCATCGTCGCGCCGAGGTTCGCGGTCTCTGTCTTCGTCATCGTCTGGACGACGACGGGGGCGCCGCCGCCGATCTGCACGCCGCCGACGCTCACGGACCGCTCAGAAGCCATACGGTCCAGTCTAGGATGGCCCGGGTGTCCCTGAAGCGCCGGGTCAACGCAGCCCTCCCTGCCACGGTGCGCGACCGGCTGGCGTCGCCGCCCCCGCGCACCGGCCCGCCGGTCACCGGCGACCGGCTCCTGACCGCTCCCGCGTTCGTCCTCTCCAGCGTGCGCTCCGGGTCGACGCTCCTGCGCGTGCTCCTGAACACGCATTCGCAGATCCACGCCCCGCACGAGCTGCACCTGCGCAACATCTGGGTCAGGACCCGCCACCACAACACCGAGTGGGCGCTGCACGAGATGGACCTCGACCCGGCGCAGCTCACGTACCTGCTGTGGGACCGCCTGCTGCACCGGCAGCTCGAGCGCAGCGGCAAGCGGATCCTCGTCAACAAGACGCCCAGCGACGTGTTCATCGTCGACCGCATCCGCGAGTGCTGGCCCGACGCGCGGTTCATCTTCCTGCTGCGCCACCCGGTGGCGATCGTGCGCTCGCGTGCGAAGGTGGGCACCTTCGACGCCGACGCCAACGCGGCCCGCGTCCTGCGCTACTGCGAGGCCGTCGAGAAGGCGCGCACGAGCCTCGAAGGGCTGACCGTGCGCTACGAGGACGTGGCGAGCGACCCGGCGGCCGAGACAAAGCGGCTGTGCGAGTTCCTCGGCGTCGCCTGGGAGCCGGGGATGGTCGAGTACGGCGAGGGCGACCACGGCCGCTTCCGCCGCGGGATCGGCGACTGGAACGACAAGCTGAAGTCCGGCCAGGTCCAGCCGCCGCCACCACCGCCGCCGGAGAGCGACGTGCCGCCGCTGCTGCGGCCGATCGCGGCCGCCTGGGGCTACCTGCCTACCTGACGCCGAAGCCTTCGCCGGTGAGCCGCCCGACGTCGTTCGTCAGGCCGATCATGAACAGCGCGATCACGAGCACGAAGCCGACGAAGCCGGCGCGCTCCATGACGCTGAACGGGATCGCGCGGCCCCGGACCTTCTCGGCCACGGCCCAGAAGATGTGCCCGCCGTCAAGCGGCAGGAACGGAAACAGGTTGATGACGCCCAGCGACAGCGAGATGATCGCCAGCAGGAAGAAGGCGCGCTCGACGCTCAGCTCGATCGTCTGCCGCGTGACCTCATAGGAGCCGACGACGCCGGAGATGTCCTCGCGCTTGTCGGCCTCGAACACGCCGGCGATCGTCTCCACCGTCTTGGTCGTGAAGAACCACAGCTCCGAGACCGAATGCCCGGCGGCGTCGACCGGCCCCACCGGGCGCGGCACCGAGCCGACGCCGAAGCCGACGAGCATGTCGTCCCGCCCGTCGTCGTAGACCGGCTTCAGGCTCACGGTGCGCTCCTGTCCCCGCAGCGAGACCGTCATCCTCGCCGGCGTGGTGGCTTCGCAGCCGTCGACCTCCTCGCCCGCGCAGCGGTGGGAGGCGATCCGCGCCTTCAGCGCCTCGAAGTCGCCGCGCACGCCGTCAACGGCGACGATCCGGTCTCCCAGCGCCAGCTCACCGCGGGCCGGCGGCCCGTTGATCTGGACGATCCGGTTGGTGGGCTCGCCGATGCCGTTGGCCCAGATCAGCACCCACAGGATCAGGAACGCGAGCACGATGTTGACCGCCGGGCCGGCGGCGATGACGACGATCCGCTTCCATACCGGCTGGCGGTAGTAGGCGCGGTGGGCGACCACCGGCGGGATGTCCTCCGCCGGGTTCATGCCGGTGATCTTCACGTAGCCGCCGAGCGGGATCGCCCCGATCGCGTACTCGGTCTCGCCGCGCTTCTTGCGCGCGAGCAGCGGCGGGAAGAAGAGCGAGAAGCGCTCGACGCGCATGCCGACCGCCTTGGCGGCCGCGAAGTGGCCGGCCTCGTGGAGGATGATCAGCAGCGCGAAGCCGAGGAAGGCGAGCAGGAAGCTCATGCGTGCACCGCTACGAGCTCCCCTGCCACGTCGCGCGCCTGCGCGTCGGCCCGGTAGAGCGAGTCGAACCCGTGCACGCGCTCGGCGCCCACCCGTTCGAGCGTCGTCTCGATCACCGCCGGGATGCCCATGAAGCCGAGCCGCCCGCCGAGGAACGCGTGCACGGCGACCTCGTTGGCGGCGTTGAGCACGCACGGTCCGGTGCCCCCGGCGATCGCGGCTTCGCGGGCCAGGCGCAGCGCCGGGAACGCCGTCTCGTCCGGCGCCTCGAAGCTCAGCGAACCGAGCTCGGCCAGGTCGAGCCGCCGCACCGGCACCTCGACCCGCTCGGGATGGTGCAGCGCGTAGGCGATCGGCACCCGCATGTCGGGGTAGCCGAGGTGGGCGAGCGAGGCGCCGTCGCAGAGCGAGACCATCGCGTGGACGATCGACTGCGGGTGCACCACGATGTCGATGTCCTCGTAGGGGGTGCCGAACAGGTGGTGGGCCTCGATCACCTCGAGGCCCTTGTTCATCAGCGTCGCCGAGTCGACCGTGATCTTGCCGCCCATCGCCCACGTCGGGTGCCGGAGCGCCTCCTCGACGGTCACGTCCTCGAGCTCGGCGCGCGAGCGGCCGCGGAACGGGCCGCCCGAGGCCGTCAGCGTCAGGCGGTCGATCGTGCCGGCCCGCTCGCCGGCGATCAGCTGGTGCAGCGCCGAGTGCTCGGAGTCGACGGGGATGATCTGGGCGCCGGTGGCCTCGGCCAGCGCGGTCACCAGCTCGCCCCCGACCACCAGCGACTCCTTGTTGGCGAGCGCGAGGTCGATCCCCTCGGTCAGCGCCACGATCGTGGGGCCGAGCCCCGCCGAGCCGACGATCGCGTTGAGGACGAGGTCGGCGTCCGAGCCCGCGACGAGCTCGACCAGGCCCTCGGGGCCCGCGAGCACCTCGCCGTCGGTCCACGCCTCGCTGGCCCGCGCGCCGGCGGGCTCGTCCGACAGCGCGATCCGGCGCACGCCGTGGGCGCGCGCCTGCGCGACCAGCGAGTCGTGGTCGGTGCCGGCCGACAGCCCGACGACCTCGAACTCGTCGCCCGCGCGGGCGACCACGTCGAGCGCCTGTGTACCGATCGACCCGGTCGAGCCGAGGATGAGGAGCCGCTTCATCAGCGACTCATTGTGGCAACGCCTCCCTAAGGGCCCGATGATTCGCTGCGCAGCAGGGGCCGGACGAACCAGAGCACCGCGAGCACAAGCGCCACGAGCGCCGGCCAGTACCACGCACCGCCGAGCCCGAAGAGGTAGTCGGTGATCAGCACCAGCGCCCCGATGATGGCCAGCGCGAGGAACACGAGGCCGGCGATCATCAGGCGGTGGGCGGACTCGATCACGTACTGGCGATCGCTCTTGTGGAAGCGCAGCCGGTGGGTCGCCGTCGGCGCGATCAGGAAGACGGTCGAGGCGGCCGTGGTCAGCAGCACCGCGAAGAACAGGTTCTTCTGGAAGCTCGTGACGCGCGCGAAGCCCTGGGCGAACGGCACGGTGAGCAGGAAGGCGAACAGGATCTGCACGCCGGGCAGCGCGACGCGCAGCTCCTGGAGCAACTCGGCCATCTGCCGCTCGGTGCGGTCCTTGTCGTCGGTCATAGGAGCGCCAGCCAGACGTAGTACCCGGTGACGAGCGAGAAGAATGCCGCGTCGAGGCGATCGAGGGCGCCCCCGTGTGCGCCGAACAGCGCGCCCGCGTCCTTCGTGCCCGCGTCACGCTTGACCGCCGACTCCATCAGGTCGCCGAGCGGCGCGACCACGCCCACCGCCGCGCCGAGGATCAGCGCCTCGCCGTGGGTCAGCCAGTCCTGGTAGAGCCCGGCCGCCCACGTGAAGAGCACGGCCGTGAAGAACCCGATCACGAGCCCCTCGACGGTCTTGTTGGGCGAGATCCGCGGCGACAGCCGGTGCGTGCCGAACCAGCGGCCGCCGAGGTACGCGCCCGTGTCGCCCAGGAACGTGCCGACGAGCACGTCGACGACGATGCCGTCGCCGTGGTCGAGCTCGCGCAAGAGGATCGCGTGGGCGACCGCCATCCCGACCCAGAACGTGCCGAGCAGCGTGATCGCGATCCCCTCGGTCAGGGTGGCGCCCTCCCGCCGCGGCGCCACGAGGCCGAGCAGGAAGATCAGCGGCAGCGAGGCCACGGCCGCGAGCAGCACCTGCCGCTCGCTGCCCTCGAGCGCCGCGACGGCGAACCCGGTGAGCGCCAGGAAGCCGGCGAGCTTGACCGGGCGCACGGCCTCGTACATCCGGAACAGCTCGTGCAGGCAGACGAAGCCGAGCACGAGGATGCCGGCCGCGAAGATCCACCCGCCGGCCACGATGATCGCGATCGCGTAGGCGATCGCCGGGATGGCCACGAGAACGCGCCGCCCGAGGTCGCCGCCCACCCCGCGGCGGCGCGGCCGCGTCCGTCGCGTGCTCATCGGCCGCCGAACCGGCGCCGGCGCACCTCGAACTCGCCGAGCGCCGCCTCGAGGTCCTCGCGCGAGAAGTCGGGCCACAGCACCTCCGTGAAGTGCAGCTCCGAGTACGCCGACTGCCACAACAGGTAGTTCGACAGCCGCTGCTCGCCGCTCGTGCGGATGATGAGGTCCGGGTCGTGCATCTCCGGCGCGTAGAGGTGGCGCCGGAACTCCTCCTCGGAGGTGCCGTCGAACGAGCGCGCGGCGTCGACGATCTCCGCCCGGCCGCCGTAGTTGAAGGCCACGAAGAGCGTGATGCGGTCGTTGGCGGCGGTCTTCTCCTCCGCCCAGCCCATCTGCTCGAGCAGCTCCGCGGCCACGCCCTCGCGGCGACCGATGAACCGCATCCGGACTCCCTCCTCGTCGAGCTCGGGGGTCTCGGCGAGGATGCGCTCGGAGAACATCGCCATCAGCGCCGCGACCTCCTCCGGCGCACGCGACCAGTTCTCGGTCGAGAACGAGTACACGGTCAGCTCCCGCACGCCGAGGTCGACGGCGTCACGGAGGCGGGCCTTGACCGTGTCGGCCCCCGCCCGGTGTCCCTCTTCGACGGGCAGGCCCCGCTGCCGGGCCCAGCGTCCGTTGCCATCCGTGATGATGGCGACGTACGAGGCGCTCACACCTCGAGGATCTCTTCTTCCTTGGCCTTGAGGACCGCGTCGAGCTCCTTGACCTTCTCGTCGGTGAGCTTCTGGAGCGCCTCCTCGG
>DASTIC010000306.1:0-26784 GCA_035717845.1 Solirubrobacteraceae bacterium | reverse complement strand
TGGAAGGCGCGGACCGCGGCCTCGCGGGCGCCGATGGTGTCGCGCCCGAGCAGGTGCAGCGCGTCCGGGAAGCGCTCCAGCACGAGGTCTTGCACCTCGCGGTTGCCGCAGAACACCACCAGCGGCTCGTCGGAGGCCAGGAAGTCGTCGATCCAGGCGAGCGCCGGCGCCGTCTTGCCTCGCGCGGCGAGCCGCTTCAGCACGTTGAGCTGCGCCAGCCGCTCGGCGCGCAGCACCGCCGCCACCCGGCTCTCGAGCTCGCCGAGATCGAGCGGCTGCTCGCGCAGCCACGCGACCACGTCGTGCTCGGCCTGCCGGTACTCCCGCTCGTTCTCGAGCGCGACCGGCACGACGACCTGCCGCTTGGCCGGGAGCTGGGGCAGGACGTCGGCCTTCAGGCGCCGCACGAAGCAGCGCCGCCGTAGGTGCCAGTGGATCCGCTCCTCGGCGCCGACGCCCTGGAACCGCCGCGCGAAGCGGGCGCCGCTGCCGAAGTCCTCGAGCCGGCCGAGCACACGCAGCTGCGGGATCAGCTCCTCGGCGTGGTTCATCACCGGGGTGCCGGTGAGCGCCAGGCGCAGCGCGTCCGGTTCCAGCCCCTCCGCCAGCCGCCGCACCGCCTGTGTGCGCTTGGCGCGCGGGTTCTTGACGTAGTGCGACTCGTCGAGCACCAGCGCCTTGGGGCGCCGCAGCGCCAGCCGCGTCCGGTGCGCGTGCACGATGTCGTAGTTGATGACGGTGATCTCGGCCGCCTCGGCGACCGTCCCGGTGCCCGACACCACGGTCACCGACCGGTGCGGCAGCCAGCGCTCGATCTCCCTGCGCCAGTTGAGCTTCAGCGACGCCGGGCAGACCACAACGGCGGGGAAGGCGTCGTCGGCCTCCAGCGTGGCGAGGGCCTGGACGGTCTTGCCCAGCCCCTGCTCGTCGGCCAGGAACGTGCGCCGCGCGTCGAGCGCGTACGCCACGCCGGCGCGCTGGAACGGCCGCAGCTCCCCGCCCAGGCGCGGCTCGATATCGAGCTCGGGAGCATCGTGCGATCGCGAGCGCCGTACGCCGTCGATCGCCTCGTCGTGCTCGCGCCGCAGGCGTTCGAGCACCTCGCGGGCGTTGGGGGCGACCTCGACGTCGTACACCCGCAGGTAGTGCTCGAGCGGCTCGAGCAGGTACGGGTCGACCGGCAGCGACCGGCCGTGCGCCTCGCACGCCGGCAGCGTGAGGAAGGCGGGGATCGTCTCCGGGTCCCAGTTGACGTCGAGCGTGAAGCGGGGCTCGCCCACGCTCTCGACCAGCGCCAGCGTCGCCGGGGCGGGCTGCCGGCCGACCTGGAGCCGGGTCGCGCAGCGCAGCCCGCGCGGGTCGAGCCGGGCCCCGGGCATCTCCAGCAGCTCGTCGGCCACCGCCTGGGTGAACGGGACCCACGCCCGGCCGCCGGCCTCCACGGCCACCGCTGCCAGGCTCTCCGGCAGGTCGCCGGAGATCTTCTCCATCGCGAACCGCCCCTCGCCGGAGAGCTTGCCGGCCGTCACGCGGCCGACCCAGCCCTTCACGGCGCGGGCCAGCCACGCCTCCACGTCCGGCGCGACGGTGAGCTGCGGGAACCGCTCGAGCACGCCCTTCACGTAGGGCGCGGTGGCGTCCGCCCGCGGCGCCCACCACTCCTTGGCCTCCCAGTCGAACCGCCGGCCGGGGATGGCGCGCACGGCGTCCACGACGTCGGGGCGGTACGGGAACGCGAACACCACGGACTCCTGCCCGTGGAAGTTGAGCCGCAGCTCGACGTTGTGGCCCGGATCGACGACGCGCACGCGAACCGTCCACGGTAGCCGGAATACCGGCTGGCTCCCCGGCGTCCCGCAGGAAGCATGAACACCAAGCACCTCTTCGCCGCGGCCTCGGCCGCAGCCGCTCTCGCCGTCTTCCCGGCAGCGGCCAGCGCCGCGACCGTGACGGTCAACGGCACGAACATCACCGTCGCGGGCGACGCGACGGACGAGACGATCACGATCGCCGACGCGAACGGCGTCATCACGGTCGACGGGGCCGCCACCACGGCGGCCGCCAACGACACGTTCGACCTGACGGTCAACGCCGGTGCCGGCGCGGACACCGTCCGCGTGAACACCGCGGCCCTGCGCACTGTGACGATCAACGGCGACGCCGGCAACGACTCGATCACCGGCTCGCCGGACAACGACATCATCAACGGCGGCAACGACCTCGACACCCTCAACGGCGCCGCGGGCAACGACCGCATCTCCGGCAACGACGCCAACGACACGATGAACGGCGACGCCGGCAACGACGTGATGGTCTGGAACCCGGGTGACGACGACGACGTCATGAACGGCGGCGCCGGCGGCGGCGACGACGCCGAGCTCAACGGCGGCAACGGTCCCGAGAGCTTCGCGGCCGCGCCCGCGGGCAACCGCGTCCGCTTCGAGCGCCTGAGCCCGGGTCCGTTCCAGCTCGACGTCGGCCCCGACACCGAGCGCCTCGTGCTCAACGCCAACGGCGGCGACGACACGATGGCGTCGAACCCCGCCACGCCCACCGCGATGCTGCTCAACGGCGGCACCGGGCTCGACACGATGAGCGGCGGCGCCAACGCCGACTTCCTCAACGGCGGCGACGACAACGACGCGCTCGACGGCGGGCCGGGCATCGACCGGCTGGTCGGCGACCGCGGCAACGACAGCATGGACGGCGCCGCCGGCGACGACACGCTCGTGTGGAACAACGGCGACGGCTCCGACGTCATGGACGGCCGGCTCGGGCTCGACAAGATCGAGGTCAACGGCGCCGCCGGCGCGGGCGACGCGTTCGAGGTCCAGCGCAACGGGCAGCGCGACCGCTTCGACCGCACCAATCTCGGGCCGTTCAGCCTCGACATCGGCACGGCCGAGCTGCTCGACGTGCGCGGCCAGGGCGGCGACGACACGTTCCTCGCGCGCGCCGGCAACACGCTCGCGGTGCTCGCCGACGGCGGCGACGGCAACGACGCGCTGACGGGCGCGTCGGAGGCCGACACGTTCTTCGGCGGCGCAGGCGACGACACGCTCGACGGCGGCCTCGGCCCGGACCTGCTCGACGGCCAGAGCGGCAATGACCGGATCCTCGCCCGGGACGGCACCGGCGACCTCGTGCGCGGCGGGAGCGACGCCGACTTCGCCCAGGTCGACAAGGTCGACATCGTCGACGGCGTCGAGCAGATCGACCGGCCCAAGCACATCCGGCGCGACTACGCCCACCTCTACCGCCACAAGGCGAAGGTCCACCACGGCTACGCGAAGGTGTGGCTGAAGGGCGCGCGCGGCGGCAGCGAGGGCAAGCTCTGGCTCTACACCGCCAAGCGCTACAAGGTCGGCGGGAAGTACACCCGGATCGCACTCGGCACCGTCAGGTACGACCTCGACGGCGGCGAGCGGAAGCGCTACTCGGTCCGGCTCTCGAAGACCGCCAGGTACCTCGTCAAGCACGACCGCCTGAAGGCGTGGGCGTCGACGGGCGGGGACTACGAGCGGCTGACGCTGAAGTACTAGCCGGCCTGGGCCGCTTCGGCGGCCCGGGCCCCGTGCCCCGCTATCAGCTCCCGCTGAACCGATCGTGGCTCGCCGTCCGTGGGGCGGCGAGTCCACGTTCCGTCCTCGCCCAGCTCCCAGGCGTTGACGTTGTCGGCGAAGCAGCGGTCGAGCGTGTCCTCGAGGTCGTCGCGCAGCGACTCGTCGAGCACCGGGGCGAGCAGCTCGACCCGCGTGTCGAGGTTGCGCGGCATCAGGTCGGCCGAGCCGATGTACATCGTGCAGTCGTCCTCGCGCTCGAAGGCGTAGATCCGCGAGTGCTCGAGGAAGCGCCCGACGATCGAGGCGACGCGGATGTTCTCCGACACGCCGGGCACGCCGGGCCGCAGACAGCTGATCCCGCGGATGTTGAGCTCCACCGGCACTCCGGCCTGGGACGCCCGGTAGAGCGCCTGGATGCACGCGCGATCGACGAGCGAGTTCATCTTCATGCGGATGCGCGCGCGGCCGCCCTCGCGATGGGTCGAGATCGTCCGCTCGATCTCCTCCAGGATCCCGGCCCGCATGTGGTTGGGGGCCACGAGCACGCGGCGATAGGCGCGCGGGCGGGCGAAGCCGGTGAGGAAGTTGAACATGTCGGCGACGTCGGCGCCGATGCGGTCGTCGCACGTGAGCAGCCCGAAGTCGGTGTACAGGCGCGCGGTCTTCGGGTGGTAGTTGCCGGTCCCCACGTGCACGTAGTGGCGCACGCCGTCGCCCTCGCGGCGCACGACGAGGATGCACTTGGCATGCGTCTTGAGCGACGGCAGGCCGTAGACGACGTGCACGCCCGACTCCTCCATCGCGCGCGACCACTGGACGTTCGCCCGCTCGTCGAAGCGCGCCTTGACCTCCACCACGCAGACGGCCTGCTTGCCGCGCTCGGCGGCCCGGATCAGGCTCGGGACGAGCGGCGAGTCGTCGCTCGTGCGGTACACGGTCTGCTTGATCGCGAGCACGTCCGGGTCGGCCACCGCCTGCTCGACGAAGCGCTCGACCGCGCTGTTGAACGAGTCGTAGGGGTGGTGGAGCAGGATGTCGCCGCGCCGCATCGCGGCCAGGACGTCGGGCTTCTCGGAGTCGTCCGCCTGGAGGCGCGGCTGGGTGACCGGCGTCCACGGCGGGTCGCGCAGCTCGGCGTGCCCGGGGACCTTGACGATGTCCCACAGGTCCTCGAGGTCGAGCAGGCCCGGCACGTCGAACACGTCCCCGGGCTCGACCTCGAGCGAGGTCGTGATCTGCTCGCGGATGACCGGGCTCATGCCCGAGCCGACCTCGACGCGCACGACGTCGCCGAAGCGCCGGCGGCGCAGCTCGTCCTCGACCGCCTGAAGCAGGTCGTCGGCCTCGTCCGAGACCGTGAAGTCGGCGTCGCGGGTGACCCGGAAGACGTCGTAGTCGACGATCTCCATGCCCGGGAACAGCCGGTCGAGGTGCTTGGCGATGAGGTCCTCGAGCGGGACGAACGTGAAGCCGTCGCCGGTCGGCACGAAGCGCGGCAGCATCTCCTTCGGGACCTTCACGCGCGCGAAGGTCTCGACGTTGGTGATCGGGTCGCGGACCAGCACGCCGAGCGAGAGGGAGAGGTTCGAGATATAGGGGAACGGCCGGCCGAGGCCGACGGCCAGCGGCGTGAGCACCGGGAAGATCTGCTGGCGGAAGCGCTCGTCGAGCGCGCGGCGCTCATCGGGCCCGACGTCGTCGACGCCGACGATGCGGATGCCGTGCTCGCCAAGCGCCGGGCGCAGGCTCAGCTCCAGGCAGCGGCTCTGGCGCTCGATGTGCGCGCGGACGACGTCGCGGATCGCCTCGAGCGTCGCCCCCGGGGTGCGCCCGTCCTGGAGCGGCGTCTGGATGCCGGCCTCGATCTGGTCGTGCAGGCCGGCCACGCGAACCATGAAGAACTCGTCGAGGTTCTTGGACGCGATCGCGCAGAACTTCACCCGCTCGAGCAGCGGGACGCCCTCGTCCTCGGCCAGCTCGAGCACGCGCTCGTTGAACTCCAGCCACGACAGCTCGCGGTTGAAGTAGAGGCTCGAGGAGGAGAGGTCGACCTCGGCGGCCTGGCCTGTCGTCGTCTCGCTCACGGCAATGAGTGTGAACGCTCGGACAAGGCGAAGGCAAGCCGTGCCGCGAATCCTTTACGTTCGAGGTCCCGCCACGTCTCCAGGAAGTCGGCGAACAGCGCGTGGCGCCGCGCGCGCAGGTGCACCTGGAGCGCGACGAGGCCGGCGTACGCACGCCGGTTGGGAGTGCGCGCGAGGTCGCGCTCGGAGGCGCCGGCGGCGGCGACGTCCTCCTCCACCAGCTCCTCCAGGAAGGCGGCGACCTCGGGCAGCTGGACGTCGCAGTCGTGGATCTCCCCGAGCAGGTCCTGGAGGTCCTTGACCTGCTTGACCGCGTTGGCCGCGTAGGGGCCGAAGCACGAGCCGGTCACCTCCAGCACGTAGCGCAGGCGCTTGGCCGCGATCCGCATGTCGTGCAGCGCGACGATCTCGTCCGGGTCGGAGGCCTTCGGCATGAACGACGTCAGCTCGTCGAGCCGCACCCGGACGATCCGCTCGGCGTTGTCGGCCAGCGGGGACTCGGGGTCGAGGCCCTTGACCTTGCGGGCCTTCACTGGAGCGCCTCCTCGGCGCCGTCGGCGAGCGAGTGCAGGCGGGCGTGGAGGTCGGCCTCGCGGACGTGCTGGAGCGCGGCGGTGAGCGTCGCGTTGCCGGCCGCCTGCCGCGCCCGCTGGCGCTCGAGCAGCGCATGGATGCCCGGGCGGTTCGCCGTCTGCACCGCGGCCTCGAGCTTCTCCATCGCCTCGATGTGCACGTCCGGGTCGCGCCGCTCGCCGAGCGCGTCGGCCAGCGCCTTGACGTCGCGCAGGACGGTCTTGAAGTCGCCCTTCGGGAACACGGGCTCGAAGATCTCGAGCACGGCGCGCAGCCGGCGGGAGGCGACGCGCATGTCGTGCACGCGCTCGATGTCCGAGGTGTCGAGCACCTCGTCGCCGTGCGAGAAAAGCTCGTCGGCGCGCACGTGGACGATGCGCGCGCCCGCGAGCGCATACGGCTCGTACGGGTCGACGTCGATCTCGGCGGCCTTCGCCACGGCGCTAGAGGCTACGGGCCATGTCGAGCAGAACGCCCTCGCGCAGGCCTCCGCGACCGATCTGCAACGGCTGTCCCAGCACCTGCGACGCGGCGTCGAGGATGAGGATGCCGGCCGGCAGGAGCCGGACCCGCTCGGGATCGAGCGTGTAGTGGCGCGCGACGTCCACCGCGGGCGCGCTGGAGAGCGCGTGCATCGCGCGCTCCAGTGTCGCGGGCTCGAGCACGTCGCCGACGACGGCGCGCAGCGAGGCCGCGCTCCCGCCCACCGCCACGCCGCAGTCGGGCTTCGGCACCGGGGCGTGGCCGAGCACGTCACACGCGTGCGCGCGAGCGGCCGCGAGCTCCTCGGCGGCGGGAGGATCGGTCCGCAGGTGGTCCTCGGCGATCGAGCCGGATCCGAGCCGGTAGGACGAGGACCACGTCACCCCGCCGTCGTACGTGCCGACCGCCAGCTCGGTCGAGCCGCCGCCGACGTCGACGACCCCGATCGTGCCCTCCAGCCGCCGCCCCAGGGTCCGCGTGGCGCCCAGGAACGCCAGCCGCGCCTCCTCGTCGCCGTCGAGGATCTCGACGCCGGCGGCGACGGCGGCCACGAACTCGTCGCGGTTCGCGCACGAGCGGATCGCCGCGGTGGCGACCACGCGCACGTCCTCGGCGCCCGCCGCGGCGGCGAGCGCGAGCTGGTCGGCGACCACGGCGGCGACCTCGGCCATCTTTGCCGGCGTGATCTCGCCGCCGGCCGCCATGCCCTTGCCGATCCGGGTGAACGAGCGGTGCTGGAGTCGCTCCACCAGGCGCCCGGCCTTCACCTCGGCGACGAGCACGCGGGTGGTGTTCGTGCCGATGTCGACGCAGGCACAGACCATTTGCCACGCGGGAGCTTGCCATCATGGCTCGCGTGGAGCGAGCCGCCGCGATCGAGGTCGAGGGCCTGCGCAAGGCCTACGACGGCCACGAGGCGGTGCGCGGCATCGACTTCGAGGTGCGGCGCGGCGAGGTGTTCGGCCTGCTCGGCCCCAACGGTGCGGGGAAGACGACGACGGTCGAGATCCTCGAGGGACACCGCGCGCGCACGTCCGGCAGCGTGTCCGTGCTCGGCCACGATCCCGGCACGCGGCCGGCGGCGCTGCGCGAGCGGGTCGGCGTCGTGCTCCAGAGCTGCGGCACCTACCCGCACCTGAGCGTGCGCGAGACGCTCGCGCACTGGGCGTCGCTGTACCCGGCTCCGCGCGACGTCGACGAGGTGATCGCGCTCGCCGGCCTCGGTGAGGCGGCGGAGCGGCGGGCGCGGACCCTGTCGGGCGGCCAGCAGCGGCGGCTCGACCTCGCGCTGGCGCTGGTCGGCGACCCCGAGCTCGTCTTCCTCGACGAGCCGACCGTCGGCTTCGACCCCGCGGCCCGCCGGGCGGCCTGGGACACCGTGCGGTCGCTTCGCGACCTCGGCAAGACGGTCCTGCTCACCACCCACTACCTCGACGAGGCGCAGGCGCTGGCCGACCGCGTGGCGATCATCAAGGACGGCGCGATCCTCGCCGAGGGCGCGCCCGGCGAGCTGGGCTCGGGAGCCGCGCGCTACCGCGTCACCTACCGCGGAGGTGAGCACGTGACCGACGACCCGACGGCGCTCCTGCACGAGCTGACCGCCGCCGCCCTGGCCCGCGGCGAGCGGCTCGAGGACCTGTCGGTGACGCGGCCGTCGCTCGAAGATGTGTATTTGGACCTAACGCAATGAGAGGCAAACGGGTCGATATCCGGCGCTTGACTGGCTCGCGCATGCGGAGCAGGCGGCGATGAGTGAGCACGCGCTCGAGGCGGTGCACGCCGCGGCTCCAGGCCGGCGGCGGCCGTCGTGGGGCGCCGCGGCGTGGCGCCAGTTCCGGCTCGAGCGCCGGATGTTCTGGCGCAACCCGACGGCCGCGTTCTTCGGCGTGCTGCTCCCGCTCGTGCTGCTCGCCCTGTTCGGCGCCGTATTCTCGGGGACCCAGGAGAACCTCGACGTCGTGGTGCCCGGCATCGCGGGGCTGAGCGTCGCCTCGGCGTGCTTCGTCGCCCTCGCGTACAACCTCACCTGGCTGCGGGAGCGGGGCATCCTCAAGCGCGTCCGCGGCACGCCGCTCTCCTCATCCGCCTACCTGGCCGGGATCGCCGCCAACGCGGTGGCCAACACCCTGCTCCAGGTCGCGGTCGTGATCGTCGCCGGCCGGCTGCTGTTCGGCGTCCCGTGGCCGGGCGACTGGATCGCGCTGCTGGTGTTCCTCGTGCTCGGCGTCGTCTGCTTCGCGTCGCTCGGCGTCTCGCTCTCGCACGCGATCCCGAACTCCGAGTCCGCCCCCGCGTACGTGAACGCGATCTTCCTGCCCATGATGTTCGTGGCCGGCGTGTTCTACGACGAGGAGAACGCCCCCGCGTTCCTCGAGGGGATCGCCGAGGTAACGCCGCTCAAGCACCTGATCGACGGGCTCTCCGGCGCGATGGTGCACGGCGAGGGGCTGGCCGACCACGGCGTGGCGCTGCTCGTGTTGGGGCTGTGGGCGGCGGTGGGCGTGGTGCTCGCCGTGCGGGGCTTCTCATGGGAGGCCCGGCGCAGCTGATGGCGAGGCTCACCACGGCCATGTGGGCGTCGCTCGGGCTGATCGCATGGACCCACGCCGGCTACCCGCTCGCGGCCGCCGCGGCGGCCGCGCGGCGTCGCTACGAGCCGCGCCGCGATCCCGCGCATCTGCCGTCGGTGGCGCTGATCATCGCCGCCCACGACGAGGAGCGCGTGATCGCCGCCCGGCTGGAGAACGCGCTGGCGCTCGACTACCCGGGTCTCGAGATCATCGTCAGCCTCGACGGCTCGACCGACGGCACGCGGGCGATCGTGGAACGGTTCCCGGGCGTCCGGCTGCTGGTCAACGAGCGCGGCGGGAAGGTCGCCGCCCAGAACGCCGCGGCGCGGGCCACGGACGCCGACGTGCTCGCGTTCTCGGACGCGAACTCGATGTGGGAGCCCGACGCGCTGCGCCGGCTCGTCGCCGTCCTCGCCGATCCCGAGGTCGGCTACGTCTGCGGGCGGCTGCGGCTCGTCGGCACGAGCGGGGAGAACCTCGAGGGGCAGTACTGGCGCTACGAGCTGTGGCTGCGCGAGCAGGAGTCGCGGCTCGGGTCGATCACGGCCGGCAACGGCGCCATCTACGCCGTGCGCCGGTCGGCGTACGTCGAGCTTCCCTCCACCTCGAGCCACGACATCGGCCTCCCGTTCCGGCTGCGCCGGGCAGGGCTGCGCGCGGTGTACGAGCCCTCCGCGGTCGCGGTCGAGCCCGCCGCGGCGACGACCTCGGACGAGTGGTCCCGCAAGGTCCGCATGCTCTCGCGCTCGTGGGGCGACCTGCTGCTCGGGGGGATGCTCGACCCGCGGCGCCAGCCGCCCGGGTACTTCGCCGAGCTGCTCTCGCACCGCCTGCTCCGCTACTCGAGCGGGCTGCTCCACGTGTTTCTGCTCGCCAGCTGCGTGGCGCTCGCCCCGGTGTCGCGCTCGGCCCGGGCGCTGCTGGCCGCCCACGCCGCCGGGGCCGCGCTCGCGGTGGCGGGCAGGCGGGGCGTGCCGCTCGCCGCCTTTGCCTGGTACTACGTCGTGGTCACCGCCGCCTCGGTGGCCGGCCTGGCGCGGATGCTGCGCGACGGACCCCAGGCCACGTGGACGCCGGTGGAGGGCACGCGGTGATCGACGCGGCCCTCACCCGCGCGCTCGACCTCGCGATCGCCGGCGCCGCGGCGCTGCTCGGCGCGCCGGTGCTGGTCGCGATCGCGATCGCCATCCGGCTCGAGAGCCGAGGCCCGATCATCCTGCGCCAGACGCGGGTGGGCCTCGACGGGCAGGACTTCGAGCTGCTCAAGTTCCGCACGATGGTCCCGGACGCCCACCTGCTGGGCACCGGCTGGCTGATCGCCGAGAAGGACCCGCGGATCACACGCGTCGGGCGCTTCCTGCGCCGCTGGTCGCTCGACGAGCTGCCCCAGGTGCTCAACGTGCTGCGCGGCGACATGAGCATCGTCGGCCCCCGCCCCACGCTGCGCTACCAGGTCGACCAGTACACGCCGTTCCAGCGACGGCGGCTCGAGGTGCGCCCCGGGATCACCGGCTGGGCCCAGGTGCTCGGCCGCAACCAGCTGACCTGGCCGCAGCGGATCGAGCTCGATGTGTGGTACGTCGACAACCGCTCGGTCTGGCTCGACCTGCGGCTGCTCTTCCGCACCCTCCCGATGCTCGCCCGGCCCACCGGCGTCTACAACGACGCGCGCGGGGACTGGGGCGAGCGCGAGCAGGAGGCCGCCAAGGTCGCGCGGCACTGAACGTCAACGGCGGCTAAATAGGGGGAGCGAGGGAACCGGCCGCGGTGCACATGCGTAACGCAACACTCGACGCCGCCCGGCCATCGAGTGTGCAGTTACGCAGCCCTGGGATGCGTTTCGCAACACTCGATGAGCAGAACCCGCCGAGTGTTGCAAACCGCAGCCTCCCGGACCCCTCTCTCAATGGCGCCGTTGACGTTGATCCCTCAGAGCGGTCGGGCGGGGACGCCACCCACTCGCTCGCCGGCGGGTACGTCCGCCACCACGACCGCGCCCGCCGCGACGAACGCGCCCTCCCCCACGGTCACTCCCTCGATGACCACGGCGCCCATGCCGACATGGGCGCCGGCGCCCACCGCGGCGCCGCCGCCGAGGGCCGCGTTCGGCGCGACGTGCGCGTATTCGCCAATCACGCAGTCGTGCTCGACGACCGCGCCCGTGTTGATCAGCGCCCCGTCCCCGAGCGTCGCCTCGGCGTTGACGACCGCTGTGGCGAGCACCTGCGCGCCCCTGCCGAGCGTCGCCCAGGGCGAGACGGCGGCGGTCGCGTGGAGGATCGGCGGGAGCTCGAAGCCGGCGGCGAGCAGGCGCTCGGCCGCCCGGCGCCGTGGGCCGGTGTCGCCGATCCCACCGACGCCGAGGAAAGCGTGCGCGGCGTCGTGGCCGGTGAGCGACTCCGTGATCGGCACGCCGAGCAGCTCCGCGCCGGCGAGCGCCGGGTCGTCGTCGACGAGCGCGAGGACCTCGAAGCGGCCCGCCGAGCGGATCGCCTCGAGCACCGACTTCGCGTGCGTCCCGGCCCCCAGGCCGACGATCGGCTCCGGCATCAGAACACCGGCGGACGGCCGGCGAAGGTCATCCGCAGGAGCGTCCGCGCGCGCAGCCGCCGCCGCGGCCCGCACGGCCCCCACATCCCGTCGCGGTAGCCGCGGGCGGCGCGCCGCAGCCGGTCGACCGAGGTCAGGCGCGGCAGCGCGCGCAGCACGAAGGTGACCACGAAGAGCGCGCCGAGCGGGAGCGGCAGGTAGCGGCGGGCGAGCCAGACGCGGTTGCGGGCGCCGAAGTAGTAGCCGTACTCGTTGCGGGCCGGCCGGTACGGCGGGTGCACGGCGGTGACGTCGCCTGCGTAGCGGACCCGGTAGCCGGCGTCCATCACGCGCCAGGCGAGATCGACGCCCTCGTGCACGAAGCGGAAGTCTCCCGGCCAGCCGCCGACCTCGTCGAAGACGCGCCGCGGCATCGCCACCGCGCCCTCCCAGACGTGCGTGACGTCGCTGCTGCGCGCCGGGTCGCCCACCCGCAGGCGCGGCACCCACTCGCGCGCCGCCGGACCAGGGCCGTCCGGCACGATCCGCAGCTGCATCAGCCCCAGGCTCGGGTCGGCGGCGAACTTGGCCTGCACCCGCGCGAGCGCGTCGGTGTCGGCGAGGCCGGCGTCGTCGTCGAGGAAGAACAGCAGGTCGCCGGCGACGTACGGCACGCCCGCGTTGCGCCCGGCGGGGATCCCGGCGTCTTCGTCCAGCGCGACGGCGCGCACCCGGTCCGGCAGGCCCTCCGGCGTCCAGCCGTTGCCGACGACGGCGACGTCCACGTCGACCCCACGCTGGTTGAGGAGCGACTCGACCGCACGGCGCAGCTCCCGCGGGCGGCGACCCTGGGTGAGGACCACGCACCCGTAGCTCACCCGGGCGATGGTATACCGCCGGTTGGTGATCGCCCTGCTCTACGACGTGCACGGGAACCTCCCGGCGTTGGAGGAGGTGCTGGCCGACGCGAAGGCGCAGGACGCCGATCGATGGGTCCTCGGCGGCGACTACGCGCTGTTCGGCGGCTGGCCGGCCGAGACGGTCGCGCGACTGCGGGAACTCGGCCCCGCGGTGTGGATCCGCGGCAACGGCGAGCGCTGGACCGCCGACCCGGCATCGGCGCCCGACAACCCGGTGGTGCCGGGAGCGATCGCCGCGGCGCGGGCGGCGCTCGGCGAGGAGACCGTCACGGAGCTGGCCGCGCTCCCGGCGAGCCTCGAGGACGAGGGCGCGCTCGTCTGCCACGGCTCGCCGCCGAGCGACGTCCGGTCGTTCTTCCCCGAGGCCGCCGAGGACGAGGCCGAGCTGCTCGACGGCGTGACCCAGCCGCGCGTCTACTTCGGTCACACCCACCTTCCCTTCCGCCGGGTGTCGGCGGTGCGCGGCATCGAGCTCGTCAACCCGGGTTCGGTCGGGATGCCGTTCGACGGCGATCCCCGCGCCGCTTACGCGCTCGTCCACCCAGACGGGGAGGTCGAGCACCGCCGGGTCGCCTACAACCACGAAGGCAGCGCCACCCGCGTCCGAGCGCTCGGCGAGCCGTGGACCGAGACCGTCGCCCGGCGCATCGAGCAGGCCCGGATGGACGTCTAGCTCGCGCCGCGGGCCGACCAGCCGCCGTCGGAGGCGATGGTCTGGCCGGTGATCCAGTCGGCGTCGTCGGTGCAGAGCCACGCCACGAGCTTGGCGACGTCGTCGGGGCGGCCCCAGCGACCGGATGGCATCGCCTGCTCGACCCGGCGGCGCTGCTCGCCGGTCGCGTAGCCGGTGTCGTTGGGGCCGGGGTTGACGGAGTTGACGGTGATCCCGCGCGGGGCGAGCTCGACGGCGAGGGAGGCGGTCAGCTGCTGGACCGCCGCCTTGGAAGCGATGTAGGGCAGCTCGTCCGGCATCGCCCCGTGGTACTGCCCTGAGGTGAACAGCACGATCCGCCCGCCGCGCTCGGCCTGTGCCGCGAACTCGCGCGCGAGCAGCAACGTCGCCCGGGCGTTGACCGCGAACGACAGGTCGAGCTCGTCCGCCGTCAGCTCCGCGAGCGACTGGCGGGCGCTGCGGGCGTGGTTCGCCACCAGCACGTCGACGTGCCCGAGCGCCGCGCGAGCCGCCTCGAACACGAGCCGCGGCGCGTCCGGGTCCGCGAGGTCGACCGAGGCGAGCCCCACCTCGGCGCCGGCGTCTCGCAGCTCGCGGGCGACGCTCTCGCCGCCGTCGGCCTCCTCGCCGTACGGCTGCTCGGCATCGTGCGGCGCCCACCCGGTGAGGAAGAGCCGCGCGCCCTCGCCGGCGAACCGCCGCGCGAGAGCGGCGCCGATCCCCCCGGCGCGGCTCATGCCCGTGATCACGACAGCCCGATCCGTCAGCGACGCCATCCCGGCACACTATTGCGCCATGCCTTCGCTGGCCGAGCTCGAGGAGGTCGCCCGCGGCGCGCCGCCGCCGGCGCTCGACGACCGCGATCGAGAGCGCATCGCGGCGGGGCGCGCGGTGGTGGAGGCGGCGCTGGCGGCGGGCACCGCCGTCTACGGGGTGACGACCGGCTTCGGGCAGCTCGAGAACGTCCGCATTGCCTCCGAGGACGCGGCGAAGCTCCAGGTCAACCTCCTGCGCTCGCACGCGGTCGGCTCGGGGCCGCCGCTGCCCGACGAGGTGGTGCGGGGGATGCTGTTCCTGC
This sequence comes from Solirubrobacteraceae bacterium, assembly GCA_035717845.1. GTDB lineage: Bacteria > Actinomycetota > Thermoleophilia > Solirubrobacterales > Solirubrobacteraceae > DASSUW01. The sequence goes on along the minus strand of DASTIC010000306.1, from coordinate 12,311 downwards.
TCGCGTCCTCCCTGCGGCGCGGCCATTCCGGCGTGCGCGTCGAGGTCGTGGAGCTCGTGCTGGCGGTGCTCGAGCGAGGGGTGACGCCGGTGGTGCCGAGCAAGGGCTCGGTCGGCTCGTCGGGCGACCTCGCGCCGCTCGCCCACCTCGGGCTCGTGCTGATCGGCGAGGGCGAGGCGACGGTCGGCGGCAAGACGCTGCCGGGCGGCGAGGCGCTCGGCCGCGTCGGCCTGCGGCCGGTGACGCTGGAGGCCAAGGACGGGCTCGCGATCATCAACGGGACGCACCTGATGGCCGCGGCCGGCGCGCTCGCCGTGCGCGACATGGAGCGGCTGCTGGACGCCGCCGTGGTCGCCGTCGCGCTCTCGCTGGAGGCCTTCAAGGGCTCGACCGCGCCGTTCGACGCGCGCCTGCACGCGCTGCGCGGCCAGCCCGGGCCGGGCGAGGTGGCGGCGCGGCTCCGCGCGCTCCTGGCGGGCAGCCCCGTGGTCGCGAGCCATGCCGACTGCGGCCGCGTGCAGGACCCCTACACGCTGCGCTGCGCGCCGCAGGTGCTCGGCGCGATCGCGGACGCGCTCGCCTACGTGACCGGGGCCGTCGAGCGCGAGCTCGGCGCGGTGACCGACAACCCGCTGGTGTTCCCCGAGGACGGCGATGTCGTCTCGGGCGGCAACTTCCACGGCCAGCCGCTCTCGCTCCCCCTCGACCACCTCGCCCTCGCCCTGTGCGAGCTCGCCTCCTTCTCGGAGCGGCGGATCTACGCGCTCCTCTCCCCCGGCTACGCCGGCCTACCGGCGTTCCTCACGCCGCGGCCGGGCCTGTCCTCGGGGCTGATGATCGCCCAGTACGCGGCGGCCGCGCTGGTCAACGAGTCCCAGGTGCTCGCCCACCCGGCGGGCGCCGGCTCGATCCCCACCAGCGCCGGCCAGGAGGACTTCAACTCGATGGGCGCGACCGCGGCGCTGAAGGCGCGCACGGTGGTCGAGAACACCGCGCAGGTCATCGCCACCGAGCTCGTGTGCGCGGTCCAGGGGCTCGAGTTCCACCGGCCGCTGCGCAGCACCGAGGCGCTCGAGGCCGCCGCCGCCCGCGTGCGCGAGCGGGTGCCGCGCGTGGAGGAGGACCGCTCGCTGGCCGCCGAGCTGGCCGGCTTGGCCGACGGGCTGCGCACCGGGGAGGTGGTGCTCGCGTGAGGTGCAAGGGCTGGGTGCAGGAGGCGGCGCTGCGGATGCTCGAGAACAACCTGCATCCCGACGTGGCCGAGCGGCCGCAGGACCTCGTGGTCTACGGCGGGATCGGCAAGGCCGCCCGCAACGCGGCGTGCCTGGACGCGATCAAGGGCGAGCTGATGCGCCTCGGCGACCGGGAGACGCTGCTCGTGCAGTCCGGCAAGCCGGTCGGCGTCTTCGAGACGCACCGGGACGCCCCGCGCGTGCTGATCGCCAACTCGAACCTCGTGCCGGAGTGGGCCACGTGGCGCCACTTCCGCGAGCTCGACGCCGCCGGACTGATGATGTACGGCCAGATGACGGCGGGGTCCTGGATCTACATCGGGACCCAGGGGATCCTTCAAGGCACGTACGAGACGTTCGCCGCCATCGCGCGGCAGCGGTTCGGCGGGACGCTGCGCGGGCGGCTCGTCGTGACCGCCGGGCTGGGCGGGATGGGCGGCGCGCAGCCGCTGGCGGTGACGCTGAACGAGGGCTGCGCGCTGTGCGTCGAGGTCGACCTCCAGCGCATCGAGCGCCGGATCCGCGAGCGCTACCTCGACGAGCGTGCGGGGTCGCTCGACGACGCGCTGGCCCGGCTCGACGCCGCCCGCCGCGAGGGCCGCGCGCTCTCCATCGGGCTGCTCGGCAACGCGGCCGAGGTGCTGCCGGAGCTGGTCCGCCGCGCCGTCGAGATCGACGTCGTGACCGACCAGACGAGCGCGCACGACCCGCTCGTGGGCTACATCCCGGCGGGCCTCACCCTCGAGCAGGCGGACGCGCTGCGGGCGAACGACGAGGCCGAGTACCTGCGACGCGTGGGCGAGAGCGCGGTCGCCCACGTGGACGCGATCCGCGCCCTGGGCGCCGCCGGCGCCGAGGCGTTCGACTACGGCAACGCGCTGCGGGGGCTCGCGGCCGAGCACGGCGACGAGGACGCCTTCGCCTACCCCGGCTTCGTGCCCGCCTACATCCGGCCGCTGTTCTGCGAGGGCAAGGGCCCGTTCCGGTGGGTCGCGCTGTCGGGCGACCCCGCCGACATCGCGGTCACCGACGCCGCGATCCTCGAGCTGTTCGGCGAGCAGGAGCACATCCGGCGCTGGATCGAGCTGGCCGGCGAGCGGGTGCAGTTCCAGGGGCTCCCCGCCCGGATCTGCTGGCTCGGCTACGGCGAGCGCCACCTCGCGGGGCTCCGCTTCAACGAGCTCGTGGCCTCCGGCCGCGTGCAGGCGCCGATCGTGATAGGCCGCGACCACCTCGACGCCGGCTCGGTCGCCTCTCCCCAGCGCGAGACCGAGGCGATGCGCGACGGGTCCGACGCCGTGGCCGACTGGCCGCTCCTCAACGCGCTCGTCAACACCGCGACCGGCGCGAGCTGGGTCTCGTTCCATCACGGCGGCGGCGTCGGCATGGGCAAGTCCCTGCACGCCGGGCAGGTCATCGTGGCCGACGGGACGCCCGAGGCGGGCGAGCGGATCCGCCGCACGCTCCTCGCCGATCCCGGGATGGGCGTGATCCGGCACGCCGACGCCGGGTATCCGGAGGCGCTCGACGCGGCCGAGCGGCTCGGGGTTCGAGTCCCGATGCGATGAGGACGTCGATCCGCGGGGCCGCCCAGGTGCTCCTGCCGCCCGAGGACGGCCTGCCGTACCTGCGGCGACCGAACGACCTGCGCCTCGAGCCCGGCTCGGTGACCGTGGAGGACGGCGTGATCGTCGCGCTGGAGGACGACCCCGGCGCGGACCGGGTGGTCGACCTCCGCGGCGGCGCGATCCTGCCGGGCTTCGTCGACTGCCACACGCACCTGCCGTTCGCCGGCTGGCGCGCCGAGGAGTACGAGCAGAAGGTCACCGGCGTCCCCTACGAGGAGATCTCGCGGCGCGGCGGCGGGATCGCCTCGTCGGCCCGCGCGTTCGCCGACGCCCGCGACCGCGAGGTGTTCGTGCAGGCGGGCGAGATCCGGGCCGAGATGCTCGCCCACGGCACGACGACGATCGAGGGCAAGACGGGCTACGGGCTCTCGCGCGAGGGCGAGCTGCGCGCCGTGCGGCTCGGCCGCGAGGTCTGCGACCGGGTCACCGGCCTGTTCGCCCACGCGATCCCGGAGGGCCACGACGCCGCGAGCTGGATGGACGAGGTGGATGCCCTGGCCGCCGAGGCGGACGTCGACGCGCTCGACATCTACGTCGAATCGGTGGCCTTCCGCAACGAGGACCTCGAGCGGCTGGGCGAGATCGCGCGGCGGGAGCGGGTGCCCCTGCGCGCGCACGTCGAGCAGTTCAACGCCAACCGCTCGGTGCCGGTGGCGCTGGCGGCCGGCGCGCGGTCGGTCGACCACCTGGCGTGCCTGCATCCGGACGACGTCGCGCCGCTGGCCGCCGCCGAGTGCGCCGCGGTGCTGCTGCCGGGCGCCGAGTTCCTGGGCGCCGAGGAGCTCGCCCCGGGCCGGGCGCTGGCCGACGCGGGCGCGATCTGCGTCCTCGCCACCGACTGCAACCCCGGCACGTCGCCGGTCCACGCGCTCCCGCTCGTCATCGGGCTGGCCGTACGCCGCTACGGCTGGACGGTCCGCGAGGCGCTCGCCGCCTGCACGCTCAACCCGGCGTGGGTGCTTGGCTACGGCGACCGCGGCTCGATCGAGGTCGGCAAGCGCGCGGACCTCGTCCTGCTCGACTCCCCGGCCGAGCACATCCCCTATCGCTTCGGGCGCAATCCCGTGCGCGAGGTGCTGGAGGCGTGATCGGCGCCGCCGACCTCGACGAGCTGCTCGCCGACCTCGTGCCGATCGGGCGCGACGACGCCGAGGCGACCACCCGGCTCGCCTGGACGCGCGAGGACGAGGAGGCGGGCGCCTGGTTCGCGCGGCGCGCGGAGGCGATCGGGCGGCGGATGGAGCGCGATCCCGCCGGCAACCTGTGGGCGTGCCCGGACGCGCCCGGGCCGTGGTGGGGGGTCGGCTCGCACCTCGACACGGTGCGCGACGGCGGGCAGTTCGACGGCGCGCTGGGCGTGGCCGCGGGTTTCGCCGTCGCCGCCCGCTCCCGGGTGCCGCTGGCCGTGATCTCGTTCGCCGACGAAGAGGGGGCCCGCTTCAACACGCCGACGTTCGGCTCGCGCGCGCTGGTCGGGCGGCTCGACGTCGACGACGCGCTCGCGCGCCTCGACGACGACGGCGTCTCGCTGGGCGACGCGATGGCGGAGGCGGGGGTGGATCCCGAGGGCCTGCGCGAGGCGCCGAGCCGGCTCGAGCGCCTGCGCGGGTTCCTCGAGCTGCACATCGACCAGTCGCGCGACCTCGCCTCGCTGGGGAAGCCGGCCGGCGTCGTCACGCGGCTCGCGGCCCGCATGCGGGTGCAGGCCCAGTTCACCGGCCGCGCCGACCACGCCGGCACGACCCCGCGCGAGGATCGCCACGACGCCCTGGCGGCCGCGGCCCGGCTGATCGTGCGCGCCGACGCCGAGGCGGCGGAGCGCCTCGGCATGGTCTTCACGGCGTCGCGGCTCGAGGTCGAGCCGAACGCCCCCACCACCGTCCCCTCGCTCGCCCGGCGGTGGCTCGACGCCCGCGCGCCGGTGGCCGAGGCGGTGACGTCCTGGCGGGAGGCGGTCGCGACCGAGGCCGAGCGCGCGGCCGCCGAGGCGGCCGTCGAGCTCGAGCTGCGCACCGCCGCCTGGTCCGAGGGCGCGGCGTTCCCGGACGAGGTCGTCGAGGCGTTCGCCTACGGGCTGCGGCCCGGCGCGGCGAGGCTGGTCTGCTACGCCGGGCACGATGCCGGGGTGATCGCCTTCGAGCGGCCGGCCGGGATGGTGCTCGTGCGCAACGAGACCGGCATCAGCCACGCTCCTGAGGAGGCGGTCTCGCTCGAGGACGCGGCCGTCGCCGCCAACGCCCTGCTCGCCGCCGTCGAGGAGCTCGCGTGATCCCCGCGATGGCGAACGTCCACTCTCACGCCTTCCAGCGCGATCTGCGGGGCGTCGGCGAGCGCTCGGAGCGGCCGGACGACGACTTCTGGAGCTGGCGCGAGGCGATGTACGCGCTCGCCGAGCGGCTCGACCCCGACTCGATGCGCGACGTCGCCACGCGCACCTACGGCGAGATGGCGGCCGCCGGCTACGGCGCGGTCGGCGAGTTCCACTACGTCCACGACGACGCCAACGCGATGGCGATCGCGGTCGCCGAGGCGGCGCTCGACGCCGGCCTGCGCATCGTGCTCCTCCCCGCCGCGTACGCGCGCGGCGGCCACCCGCGCTTCCGCGACCCCGACGTCGAGTCCTTCCTGGCGCGCGTGGACGCGCTGCGGGCGTGGGCGGCGGAGCGGCCGGGCGCGTCGGTCGGCGTGGCGGCGCACAGCGTGCGCGCGGTGCCGGAGAGCTGGCTGCGCGAGATTGCCGCCTACTCCGGGTCGGAGGGTCTCGTCCGCCACGTCCACGCCTCCGAGCAGCCACGCGAGCTCGAGGAGTGCGAGGCCGAGCACGGCTGTTCGCCGATCGAGCTGCTCCAGCGCACCGGCTATCTCTCGGACACGACGACCGTGGTCCACGCCATCCACGTGTCCGAGCGGGACGTCGCGCTGCTGGCCGAGGCGGGGGCGATCGTCGCGAGCTGCCCGACCACCGAGGGCAACCTCGGCGACGGGATCTTCCCGGCCCTCGCCTACCGCGACGCCGGCGTGCGGCTCGCGATCGGGAGCGACAGCAACGTCGTCGTCGACCCGTTCGAGGAGGTCCGCGAGCTGGAGACCGGGGCGAGGCGGGAGCGGCGCACGCGGCACGCGCTGCTCGCGGCGTACGGGGACCTGTGGGGTGAGCTCGCGCGCAACGGGCTCGCGTCGCTGGGGCTGTCCGAGGCAGGGACGATCGAGGTCGATCTCGACCATCCGCGCCTGCGCGGCGTGCCGCCGGAGGACCTCCCGCGCGCGCTCGCCACGTGCGCGAGCGCGGAGGTGGTGCGGCGATGAGCCGGCGGCTGATCTCCTCGGGGTCCGAGTTCGAGGCGCAGATCGGCTACTCGCGGGCGGTCGTGGAGGGCGAGTGGGTGTTCGTCTCGGGGACGACCGGGTTCGACTACGCGACGATGACGATCGCCCCGGGCGTGGTCGAGCAGGCCGAGCAGTGCCTGGCGAACATCGCGGCCGCGCTGGAGGAGGCGGGCTGCACGCTCGAGGACGTGGTCCGCGTGCGCTACATGCTCCCGCGTGTGGAGGACTTCGAGCCGTGCTGGCCGGTGCTGCGGCGAGCGTTCGGCGAGGTGCGGCCGGCGGCGACGATGATGGCCTGCGGGCTCTCGGACCCGCGCATGCGAATCGAGATCGAGGTCACCGCGCGACGCGCCGGGAACGTCGTACCGCTCGCCGGTGTACCCGCCACATGAGACGCTTGCTGCTGTTCGCCATTGGTTGTGCCGCCGTGCTGCTGGCGCCGTCGACGGCGTCCGCGAAGGAGATCGCCGGCGTGTCGGTCTGTGGAAGCGACGGGTGCCAGGAGGTCACCGACGAGCGGCTGTGGCCGGCGCTCGTCGAGGGCGGCCCGGGCGCGAACGGTCCCGCGCGGCCGCTCGCGCACTTCACCGTGACCATCCGCGTGCTGGCCGAGGACGACGAGATCGTCGAGTGGTCCTACGTGGCATTGCCGTCGCGCGGGCTGATGCAGGGCGAAGACGGCTCGTGGATGACGATGACGCCGGCCAACCGCAAGGCGCTGCTGGGGCTGACCCAGGGTCGTGAGGCGCTCGCCGCGGATGAGATGCCACCGGGCAAGGACCTGCCGGCGGCGCGCGTCGACGAGGTCTTCTCGCCCGCCGAGGCGCCGGCCCCCGCCGCCGACGGCACGTCGCCATGGCCGTGGGTCGGAGGCGGCGCGGCGCTCGTGGCGCTCGTGCTGGGCCTGTTCCTGTGGCGCCGGCGCATCCGAGGCGCTCCCGCCCCGCTCCCCCAGTAGCGTCGGAGCCGCTGCTCGAGCTCGACGACATCATCCCCTCACCGCACTTCCGCGAGCGCCACGAACGCCTGATCGCGGCGCCCGCGGGTGCGGTCTGGGATGCCCTGTGGCAGCTCCGGCTCGAGGATCTGGCGCTGTCGCGCGCGCTGATGAGGGTGCGGACGTTCGGCGGGCGGCTCCCGATGGCCACGGAGCCCTTCCTCGAGCGCGGCCCGGTGCCGGTGCTCGACTCACAGGCGGGTCGCGCGGTCGTGGCCGGCGGGGTGCTCCAGCCGTGGAAGCTGCGCGGCGGGCAGCGGCCGCCGGCGCTCGACGCCGCGGAGCTCCGTGCGTTCGCGGAGCCCGGCTGGGTGAAGACCGGCTACGACTTCGTGCTCGAGGACCGCGGCGCGGGCACGCTCGCCGCCACCGAGACGCGGGTACAGGCGACCGACGCGCGGACCCGCGTGCGGTTCGCGATCTACTGGGCCGTCGTCCGACCGGGCTCCGGGCTGATCCGGCGCGACATCCTGAGGGCGGTGGCCCGGGCCGTCGAGTGAGGCGGCGTATCGTCATGCCCGTGGCCACCTGGGACGACGTCCGCGCAATCGCCCTCGACCTCCCGGCCACCGAGGAGCTGACGTCGCGCGACCTGCTCCAGTGGAAGGTCAAGAAGAAGCCGTTCGTGTGGGAGCGGCCGCTGCGCAAGGCCGACCGGGAGGCGCTCGGCGACGGCGCGCCCGACGGGCCGATCCTCGGCGCCTGGGTGGAGCACCTCGGCGCCAAGGAGGCGATGCTGGCCGACGACCCGTCGCTGTACTTCACGACGCCCCACTTCGACGGGTACGCGATCGTGCTCGCGCGCCTCGACGCGCTCGCTGAGGACGACCTCCGCGAGCTGATCGTCGAGGCGTGGCTCGCCCGCGCGCCGCGGCGGCTCGCGGACGAGTACCTGGCGGGTCAGGAGTAGTAGCGGATGCGCGGCATCGGCGGCAGGTCGCCGCGGATGTGGGAACGGAGGCGCCGCCGGAAGACTCGGTGGGTGATCATGGATCACATCTTAGGACATATCTTTCTAGGACGCAAGTATCTAGGACGTATTTTGTTGAGACGCTAGTTGCTGGGACGCAAAGAGCGGTAAGGTGCGGGAGTGCCCGAGCGCGACGGCGTCGACCTCATCCTCGAGCAGTGGCAGCGCGAGCGGCCGGACCTCGACGCGTCGCCGATCGGGGTCATCGGCCGGATCTCGCGGCTCGCGCGCGAGCTCGAGCAGCGCCTGGAGCCCGTCTACGCCGAGCAGGGGCTCGAGCCGGGGTGGTACGACGTGCTCGCGACGTTACGCCGCTCCGGCCCGCCGTACCGCCTGCGCCCGACCGAGTTCTCGAGCGCGCTGATGCTCACGTCGAGCGGGACGACCAAGCGTCTCGACCGGTTGGAGCGGGCGGGCCTGATCGCGCGCACGCCGGATCCGGACGACCGCCGGGGCACGCTCATCACGCTCACGGCCGCCGGCCGCGAGCTCGTCGACGCCGCCAGCGAGGCGCATCTCGCCAACGAGCACCGCCTGCTGGGGTCGCTCAGCGAGAGCGAGCGCGACCGCCTGGCGGCGCTCCTGCGAAAGCTCCTGGCGGGTCTCCCGTCCCGCTAGGGTGGCGCGGCGGCGGATGAGCGGGACGAGCTCGGCAGAGACGTGGGACGAGTTCTTCAGCGACTTCTACCTGCGCGCGTACGCGGGAGCGGCGCGGGATGAGGGCGCGGGCGAGCAGGCGCTCGCCGCCGTGCGGCTGGCGGGGACGCCGGAGGGCGGCGACGTGCTCGACGTCCCGTGCGGCTTCGGCCGGCACTCGGTGCCGCTGGGACAGGCGGGGTACCGCGTCGTGGGCGCGGATCGCTCGCAGGTGCTGCTCGACGAGGCGCGGCGGCAGGCGGCGGGGGCGCGCTGGCCGAAGCTCGTGCGGGCCGACTACCGCGAGCTGCCGTTCGCGGACAGGAGCTTCGACACCGCGCTCAATCTCTTCTCGTCGCTCGGGTACCTGGGCGACGAGGAGGACGAGCGGGCGCTGGCCGAGATCGGCCGCGTTCTGCGGCCCGGCGGGCGCCTGGTCGTGGAGACCATGCACCGCGACCTCGTCGTGGCCCACTTCCGCGAGCAGGACTGGCAGCTCGTCGGGGAGGGGCGGCTTCTGCTCGAGCAGCGGACCTTCGACCCGGCGTCAGGCGTCGTGCAGACGACGCAGACGCTGATCGACGGCGGTGGCGGGCGCGAGTCGCGGACCTTCTCCCTGCGCGTCTACACGGCCACCGAGCTGCTGGCGATGCTCGAGCGGGCCGGCTTCGCGGAGGCACGTTGTTTCGGTGACCTCGATGGCGGCCCGTTTGCTCCTGATACGCGCCTGGTGGTCTTGACTCAGTCTCGACTCGACAGTTAGTCTCTGGATTCAGTTTATTGGCCGTGGTGGCGCCGGCGAACGGCGGCATTGAGGGGTGGCTCGGATCGCTGCGTGTCGACTTGACGGCGCTATTCGCCGTCAAGTCGACAACCGAGGGCGTTTCAACGTTGGGGCACATCGCCTCGTGGTGATTGGATCTCCGACGTTTGTCGTCGTGGTTAGCGTGCTGCTATGGCGGGGCAGGTTCCGCGTGAATGGCCGCACGCATCGCGGTCGCAGAGCCGGCAGATCCGCTCGCTGTCGGCCTCCGACTCGCCGAGGCGCGCGAGCAGCCGCTCAGCGCTCTCCACGAAATCTCGCTGTTCGTCGGTGCTCAGGAGGCCCAGCAGCGACTCGAGCTCGAGCTGCCGGCGGGCGAGGATGCGCCGGACCGTCCGGTACCCCTCCGGGGTCAGCGCCAGGGCGGCGGTGCGCTGGTCGAACCCGCGACTGCGCTGCACCTTCCCGTCGCGCACGAGGCGCTCAACCAACCGCACAGCGCCAGAATGCGAGAGTCCGACCCGCCGCGCCAGGGCGTCGATCGTCATCCCGACGCCCTCGCCGCCGAGCGCGACGAGCGCCTCCGCTGCGCTCCCAGCCGCGCCGGCTCGCGCCAACCGATCCCCGATCGCGACGCCGAGCGCCCCAACCAGGTTGACGTCGTATGTATGAGTCACGCATGTAATCGTACGGCAGCCCCAGGCGGCGAGATCCCGGTCTCGAGGCGGCGGTCGAGCGGGCCGAGACTGGAGATCGAATCACCAGGGTGCATTTCGTCGACCTCACCGCGTCCAAACGAGGCGAGGTCGACGTTAGGCACCTATAGGGTGCATTTCGTCGACGTCACGACGGCGCGCCACGTGAGGTCGACGTTATGCACCCGGCCGGCACCCTCGCCCTCCTACCCAGCTGCCGTTGACGTTCGCCGTTTGACGTCCGCCGTTGACGTCCGCCGTTGACGTTCGGCGTTGACGTTCGCCGGCAGAGCGATGGACCGCCGGTCGGCACCCGCTGTACCAACAGCTGAAATTCGCTCGCCCGGTGCGGAGTGGCCGTACAGTCCGGCCATGTCGCGGCCGCGCCAGATCCTCGCCATGGGCGGAGGGGGGTTCTCGATGGAGGCCGGGAACGTGCTGCTGGACGAGCACGCGCTCGGGCTGACCAGCGTCGACTGCCCGCGAGTGTGCTTCCTCCCCACCGCGTCGGGTGACGCCGACCACTACATCGTCCGCTTCTACCGGGCGTTCGCGGCCGGCCGCTGCCAGCCGTCGCACGTCTCCCTGTTCCGCCGCGACGGCGGCGCCGCCGACCTCGCCGGGCATCTGCTCCAGCAGGACCTCGTCTACGTCGGCGGCGGGAGCGTGATCTCGCTGCTCGGCACGTGGAGTGCCCACGGGATCGACCGGATGCTGCGCGCCGCGTGGGAAGCGGGGGTCGTGATGACCGGCCTGAGCGCCGGGTCGCTGTGCTGGTTCGAGCAGGGGATGACGGCGTTCCACGGCGAGAGCAAGCCCGTGGCCGGCATGGGCTTCCTGCCGTTCACCAACGCCGTCCACTACGAGGACAAGCCGGAGCGCCGCGCCGCGTTCCTGTCCGCGATCGCCGACGGCCTGCCGGCCGGCTACGGGACCGGGGACGGCGCGGCGCTGCACTTCGTCGGCACCGAGCTCGCGGAGGTCGTCACCTCGCGCCCGAACGCCCGGGCGTACCATGTGGCTCCGGATGGAGCCGAGGTGAAGGAGACCGAGCTGAGCACGCGCTACCTCGGCGCACCGCTTGCGGTGGAGCCGGCCCTTGCCGCCTGAGGGGCGGCGGCCACCCACCATCCTCGCGATGGGCGGCGGCGGGTTCACGGCCGGCCCGGACGACCCCGCGCTCGACGAGCACGTGCTGGCGCTCACCGGCGTCCCCCGGCCCCGCGTCTGCCTCCTGCCCACCGCCGGCGGCGACTCCGAGGCGCAGATCCGGCGCTTCTACGAGACCTACCCGGACCGGCTGTGCGAGCCGAGCCACGTGTCGCTCTTCCGCCTCGGCCACCGCCCGATCCCGCTCAGGGAGCACCTGCTCGCCCAGGACGCGATCTACGTCGGCGGCGGCTCGATGGTCAACCTGCTGGCCATCTGGCGCGCCCAGGGGCTCGACGAGATCCTCCACGAGGCATGGCGCGGCGGCGTCGTGCTCGCCGGCCTGAGCGCAGGGTCGATGTGCTGGTTCGAGTGGGGCGTCACGACCTCCTCCGGCCACCCCGCCCCCGCGCCCGGCCTCGGCTTCCTGCCCGGCTCGAACTCCGTCCACCACGACAGCGAGCCCGCCCGCCGGCCCGTCTACCGCGACGCGGTCCGCGGCGGATCGATCCCGCCGGGCTGGGCGGTCGACGACGGCGCCGCGCTGTGCTTCCGCGGAACCGGCCTCGCCGAGGTGGTCACCGCCCGCGCCCGCGCCGGCGCATACGCGGTGGACGCCGCCGGGGAGCACGCGCTCGAGCCTCGCGCGCTGGAGCGGCCCGACGCCCGCACGGCGACGATCCCCGCGGTCGCCGAGCTGCGCAGCCTCCGCGCCGCCCGTGCGGGCGGCCTCAGAGACTGACGGCGCTAACCGGGACGCGACGGGCTCTCATGAGTCCATCGCGTCGTAGGCCTGCTCGTGCACGAGGTCCGCGACCTCTTCGCTGTCCGGCTCCTGGCCGTGCTCGGACCGCAGGTGCGCGGTCAGGTGAGCCTGGAGCTCGTCGTCGTTGGCGGCGCTGATCGTCTCGCCG
>DASTIC010000305.1:0-58854 GCA_035717845.1 Solirubrobacteraceae bacterium | reverse complement strand
CGCGCTCGAAGGCCGCTAGCGAATCAGACGCCCGGCCTGCCACGAGTGCGCCGGAATCGGCCCGGAGCTGCGAGCCGGCGCGAGGCCGTGGACTCTCATGGGAGGCGCGACGGGCGCGGGAACCCCGCAATCTCGAGAGGCCGTGTTCCCCTGGTGTTCCCCGGTCCCCCGGAGCCGCTGAGGCAAGGGCGGGGAGAATCCCTGGAAATCCCAAGAGCCCTCTGCCGGACTCGAACCGGCGACCCCTTCCTTACCATGGAAGTGCTCTACCAACTGAGCTAAGAGGGCAAAAGACCTGCAAATCCGCCTCGCGTCCGCGCCGGATGCGAGTAGTCGCGGGCCGTCCATACTGCCGTGATACTGCGCGCGGCGCGAAAATCGGCACCGCGCAACCCCCGACGAGGGACGACGCGCGACTCGGAAAGCGGGTCCATCGCGGCCAAGTGTAGAGCTTGGTCACGATCAGCTATCGCCCAGCACGGTACGCCGTCAGCGCCTAGGCGCAGGTCCATGCGGTCCCGGCGAGTGCCGGTCAGTCCGTGATCGGCGTAGACCCGCTCGGCGGGCACGTCGAGCGCCTACCGGGCGTCGCGGGGGCTGGGCGTCGGGACCCGGGCGTAGCCGATCTTCAGCCTGGACCCCTCGGCATGTCGTCACGAACCCGCGTCGATTCAGCGGCGCGCTGTCAGCGCGTCACCAGAGCACAACGCGGTTCTGCCGGTCTGCACTCGTGTACTGAGCGATCGCCCGGGGTTCTGCTGATGAGCGCGCGGTCCTCGGCTGCGACGGTCAAGGCAACTCCCGAACAACGAGGCGCATCGTGACTGCCAAGGACGGGCTCAACCGGCAGACGGCGCTCCTGACTGTGGGCGCTCCCGGCCGCGCTCATCTTCGGGATCGTCGTGCCGGCCGGCGGAGACTGGATGCCCGGCACGCTCATCGTGGCCGCCAGCCTGATCGGCTTGGTCCGCCAGCTCATGATCATCAACAAGCTCTGTAATCAGGCGCCGCCGTCACGCCGCACGGCAAGCAGACCGGCTGACCCCGCGGCTTGACCGTGATCACATCATGCCGGGCGTCCGCCAGAGCGACACTCGAGATCCGTATTTCGGACACCACCAGTGCGGGCCTCTACAGATGCGCCGCTCCGCGGCCCGCGCGAGAGTTGCTTGGGAAGGAGGTGTTGGATTGACGACTGCTTCGCATGGATCCTCGGACGCACTATCCGAGAGGCGACGGTTGTTCTCGCAGGTCCTCGTCCACGAGATGTGGGCGTCGCTGGCGATCGCTGTGATGTGGCTTGCGGTGCTGTTCGACGCGCTGTTCGGCCCGAACCTTGTGGTCAGCAACGCCTCGGGGACGACCACAATTCCATCGGCGATCATCGTGGCGTTCTTCGCCTACTTGGCTACGCGGGTGGTTGCACGGTACGGCTTCGTCCGCGCCGGAGACACCGACTGACGATCGTCCTGTTTGGTCGCCGCGGACGAAGCCTGCGGCGACCGAGTGCTGCTATCTGCCGCCGACCGGTCTACTGCTATCGCCTATCAGGGGCAGTACCGAGATCGCCTCCAAGCAGCACTCTCGTCGCGTCGCTCGTCCCGCCAGCTGCGTGGATGAGTACGGAGCACGGATGTGGCTCCATCCCGATGTCGCGCGCCGTCGCAGCGTACCTTCGGTCGTGTCGAACACGTCGATCCCGCCAGGATGAAACGCAAGCATCGCAGCCAACGCGTCCATGCCCTGCTTGTGCACCGTCGTTTGGCTCTCGTTTGGCGTTCGATGAGACTCCGGAGGGATGGTCGCAGCTGCGAGATCTCGAACCCGTATCGGTTGACGGCGTGGCGAGTTCGCCCCGGCTGCTCGCAGGGCAGGTTTGGGCGCGCAGGGTGCGTCGAGGAACCGGAGCGCTTAACCGTGCGAAGCCTCCGCGACGCCCTCCGGCCGTCCACGGTGGCGCAGCAGCAGCACGGCGATCGCGGAGGCCAACACTGAGGCGATCAAGACACTGGCCGCGGCGCGCTCCTGTGCGGCGACGTCGAGAGCTAGGCGGGCGATCAACAGGCTCACGGTGTAGCCGATGGCGCCGAGCACGGCCACGGGGAGGACGTCGCCCCAGCTCACGCGCTCGGGCAGCGTGCCGAGGCCGAGGCGGACGGCGAGCTGCGCGGCGCCGAAGATGCCGACAACCTTGCCGACCAGCAGCCCCGCGAACACGCCGATCGCAATGCGATCGTCCAGCGCGTCGCCGGCCGCGGCGAGCGGGATGCCGGCCGCGGCGAGCGCGAACACCGGCACGGCGATGCCGGCGGAGACCGGGTGCAGCCGGTGCTCGAAGCGCTCACCGACCGGGTGCTCCTCGTCCGCTCGCGCCCGTACCGGGGTCAGCAGCCCAAGGATGATCCCGGCGACGGTGGCGTGCACGCCGCTGGCGTGCACGCAGATCCAGACCCCGATGGCCAGCCCCCACAGCAGCCAGGCACGGTCCAGGCGGCGGCGGAACGCCAGCCAGTAGACACCGCTCATCCCCAGCCCCGCGACCAGCCAAGCGATCGACAGGTCGGCGGTGAACAGGATCGCGATGAGCGTGATGGCAAGCAGGTCGTCGACCACGGCGATGGAGAGCAGCAGCACCCGGACGCCGGACGGCAACGCCGCGCCGGCCAAGGCCAGCACCCCGAGCGCGAACGCGATGTCGGTCGCGACGGGGATCGCCCACGCGCCGCCGTCCGCGGCGCCGCCGCCGGACACGGCGAGCGCCACGAGGACCGGCACCACCATGCCGCCGACGGCCGCGAGCAGCGGCAGCGTCGCCGCGCGACGGTCAGCGAGCTCGCCGACGAGCAGCTCGCGCTTGAGCTCCAAGCCGGCGACGAAGAAGAAGATCGCGAGCAGACCATCGGCCGCCCAATCGCCGAGGCTGAGATCGAGGTGCAGCCACTCAGGTCCGATCGCTGCCCGCGCCTCCCAGACCGACCGGTAGGCGTCGCCGGCGACGTTGGCCCACAGCAACGCGATAGCGGTCGCCGCAAGCAAGAGCTTGCCGCCCGACGTTTCCTGGCGCAGGAACTCCGCCAGACCCCCGACGCCCTCGGAGGCACGAGGTCGGACGCGGCGGCGAAGTGAGGGCAGCTGGGGCACAGGGAAGGACTCCTACGGACATGGACAGCGCGACGCGAGCGCCGACCAGACTTCCCGGCTCACCCAGAGAATGAGGCTACCCTCGGGCGGCGGGACGCCACTCGCAGGCCTGGTCGACCCGTACCGCTGGACCCTGTCGATTGCGGCGCTGCTTTCCATGCGTCAGTGAGACCGTGCGATGGTGCGCTCGGCCCGGTTCGTCTCGAGTTCCTCGATCACGCGGGTGTCGCCCCGGGGCCATGTCGTGCTGGACCCAAGGCGTTGTGGCCGCACATACCGCGGCCCCGGCTCGCTCGCGCGAGGCCGGGGCCGGGATTCCGTGTGCGGGTGATCCGCCGAGAGGAGGACCCTACGTCGTCGTCGGGACGGCGGACGTGCCGCGCGCGGTCGTGGCCGGTGCGCCCGCGGGCCAGAGGACCCGCGCCGTGAGCACCAGGAAGCCGATGCCGGTGAGGAGCAGCGCGATGCCCATCACGATCGCGAAGGTGGCGACACTCTCCGCGAAGTAGGCGGTGTTCAGGGACGTCGAGAGTGCGGTGGACGTCACCCACATGTTGCGCAGGCCGTTCTCGACCGGCTCGCCGGTCTTCGGGTCCTTGGCGGCGGCGGCCTCGTCGGACGTAGGCTTGCCGTTCTCGTCCAAGAAGCGGCCCATCTGGGCGTATGTCTGGCCGCCGGTCGCCTCGAGCGTATGCTTGCGGATGACGGCGGCGAAGGCCTCCGCCTCCTTGCCCGTGTCGACCTTCTGACCGGGGATGCTCGAGTCGGGCGTGCCGACGATCATCTCGCGCGCCAGGTCGTCTCGCACACGATCACGGCCATCGACGCCCATGTACGTGGCGCCGGCGCCGAACGCGATGAGAACGATGCTCGCCGCGATCCCGGCGTAGCTGTAGAGCTTGGTAGTCATGGTGTCCTCCTCTGGAAACCGTGTACTTGACGACACCCATTCCATCCGTCGGAGGTTCTACTTGCATCCGCAACCACTACACGATCGAGTCCGTAATCCGCCGCCGTGGCGCTGCGGGCTCTACCGCCGCTCTGTCGCGAGAACCCGCTCGAAAAGCTCGACGTACTGCCCGAGGTGACGGGGCCGAGGGTTCCGGTATCGGCAGCTTTCCGCCCGATGATTGCGGCGAGCTACGGCGCCGAAACGGACGCTCCACGGATGCGGGGGACCCCCGGGCCCGCGAACGTACAAGCGATGGCCACCACCGCCGCCACCAAGTGGGTCTACGACTTCGCCGAAGGCTCCCGCGAGATGCGCGATCTCCTCGGCGGCAAGGGCGCCAACGTCGCCGAGATGACGCGCGTGCTCGGCCCCGAGCTCGTCCCGGCGGGCTTCACCATCAGCACCGCCGCGTGCGTGGCCTATATGCGCAGCGGCGGCATCTCCCCTCCGGGACTCGACGACGCCGTCGAAAAGGCGATCGGCCGGCTCGAGGCGCACGCCGGGCGACGGCTCGGCGACCCCGCCGACCCGCTACTCGTCTCCGTCCGCAGCGGCGCCCGCGACTCCATGCCCGGCATGATGGACACGGTGCTCGACGTGGGCCTCAACGACCGTTCCGTCGAGGGACTGTCGGAGCGCACGGGCAACCGGCGCTTCGCCTGGGACTCCTACCGGCGGCTCGTGCAGATGTTCGGCGACGTGGTCTGTGGCGTGCCCGGCTCGCGCTTCGAGGAGGAGATCGCCCAGATCAAGGTCGAGCGCGGCGTGCGACTCGACACCGAGCTCGACGTGTCAGCCCTCGAGGAGCTCACTGGCCGGCTGAAGGCACTCTACGACTTCCCGCAAGATCCCCGCGAGCAGCTCGGGCGCGCCATCCGCGCCGTGTTCGACTCCTGGATGGGCGACCGGGCCGTGGCCTACCGGCGCATCAACGGCATCCCCGACGACTGGGGCACCGCGGTCAACGTCCAGCAGATGGTGTTCGGCAACAAGGGGCCGACCTCCGGATCCGGCGTCGCCTTCTCGCGCGACGAGGTCACCGGCGCGCCCGAGCCGAGCGGCGACTTCCTCACGGACGCCCAAGGCGAGGACGTCGTCTCGGGCGTGCGCACTCCTCGCGACCTGTCGGAGCTCGTGGACTGGATGCCCGAGATCCATGCGCAACTGCGCGAGATTCTTCGCACGCTCGAGCAGCACTTCGGGGACATGCAGGACACGGAGTTCACCATCGAGGAAGGGCGCCTCTACATGCTCCAGGCGCGCAGCGCGAAACGCCACGCGCGCGCGGCTGTGCGTTTCGCCGTCGACGCCGTGGACGAGGGCCTGCTCACCCCCGCCGACGCGATCGCCACCATCGACGCCGGCTCACTCGACGCCCTGCTGCATCCCACGTTCGATCCCGGCGCGCACTACGAGGTCGTCGCCAGCGGGGTCGCCGCCTCGCCAGGCGCCGCCCAGGGCGCGATCGTGTTCACGGCCGCCGCTGCCGTGGCCGCCGCCGAATCCGGATCGGCGACCATCCTCGTGCGACCCTTCACCGAGGCGGACGATGTCGCCGGCTTCCATGCTGCGAAGGGCATCCTCACGTCCGAAGGAGGCAAGGCCTCCCACGCCGCGCTGGTCGCCCGCGGCATGGGGCGACCGGCAGTAACCGGCGCCGCGGACGTCGACATCGACCTGCATGTCGGGGAGGTCCGCATCGGCGACCGCGTCCTGCGCGAGGGCGACATGATCGGCATCGATGGGACCACTGGCGCCATCACCCTCGACGATGTGCCGTTGGTACGACCGCGCTTCGACGATCGCTTCCGCACCGTGCTTCGCTGGTGCGACGAGCTCCGCAGCCTGGGCGTGAGAGCCAACGCCGATACGCCCGATGACGCCGTTCGGGCACGCGAGTACGGTGCCGAGGGCATCGGGCTCTGCCGCACGGAGCACATGTTCATGGCCGCCGACCGCCAGCCGGCGATGCGCCGCATGATCATGGCGGCCGACGAGGCGGGCCGGCGTGCCGCCCTCAACGAGCTGCAGCCGCTCCAGCAGGCCGACTTCGAGGGTCTGTTCGAGGCGATGGCCGGCCTCCCCGTCACCATCCGTCTGCTCGACCCTCCGCTGCACGAGTTCCTTCCCGACCGCGTCGACCTTGTAGAGCGCCTCACCGAGGCACGGCTGCGCGGAACGCCGGAGGCGCCCGCGCTGGAGCTCCAGCTCGATCGAGCACGCGCGCTCGAGGAGGGCAACCCAATGCTCGGCACCCGCGGCGTGCGGCTCGGGCTTGTGCACCCCGAGATCTACGAGATGCAGGCGCGAGCGATCTTCCGCGCCGCTCGCGCGGTGCGCGATCGCGGGGCCGAGCCCGTCGAGCTCGAGGTCATGGTGCCGCTCGTCGCGTACCCGCGCGAGCTGCAGCTGTGCCGCCAGCTGGTCGAGCGCGTCGCCGCCGAGGAGGGGTTCGCGGCCACGCATGACTTCCGCGTCGGGACCATGATCGAGCTGCCGCGGGCGTGCTTGCGCGCGGCCGAGCTCGCGCCTCTCGCCGACTTCTTCTCGTTTGGGACGAACGACCTTACGCAGACGACACTCGGCTTCTCCCGCGACGACATCGAGGGCCGCATCGTCGGTCCGTACATCGACGCCGGCGTCCTCGAGCGCTCGCCGTTCGGCTCAATCGACGAGACGGGCGTCGGCGAGCTCGTCGCGGTGGCGGCCGAACGCGGCCGCGCGGTCGACGCCGACCTGACGCTGGGTGTCTGCGGCGAGCACGGTGGCGACCCCGACTCCATCCGCTTCTTCCACGCCATCGGACTCGACTACGTGAGCTGCTCGCCGTTCCGGCTGCCCGTTGCGCGCGTCGCCGCGGCGCAGGCGGCGCTCGCGCTCGCCGAGCATCCGGTCTAGGCCGAACCGTCCAGGGACCTATGGGATACCCCGGGGCGCTGCCTCCGGCGGTGCCGCCACTTCGAGCGCTCCGGGGCCGGAACGGACCGTGCAGGCGGCGGGACGCGCCCGTCACGTAGGCTCGCGTCGCAGGTGAGCACAGGACGCCACGACAGCGGGGACCTCCTTGCATCGCCGGGACGGATGGTGGGTCGCTCTTTGGCGAGCAGCATGCGACGTCGTCCGGTGGCCACGGCCCGGCGCTCGAGCGTCTGGAGAACGTTCGCCGGGCCCCGCGCGATGCCGCCCACCGCGGACGACACCCGGCGATTGCCCCGCGGTTCGTGGGACAAGGGGGCTACGCGGGGGTGAGCGCGACGCCGGCGAGCGACGCGTCGCCGCGCGTGTCGACCCGACGCCACGCGGCATACGCGTACGGGTGATGGAAGACATCGAGCGCGCTGTGGCGGTGGTCGAGCTCGCGCATCGACTGGAGGGTGTCGACGGTCATGGCGTCTAGTGCGAGTAGCCGCGCGTCGGGTCTTCGTTGCGAGAGTCCTGAACGCCCTTGACGGGCTTGGAGTACTTCGCGCCCGGGCGGTCGCCGCACATCAGGAGAGCGAGCCGGACCAGGTCGCGCTGCGACGTGTTCGGCATGATCGTCATGCCCGCAGGATCGCGCCAGAACAGGATCACGACCACCGGGGCGGCCCACACAGCTGGTCCGGACCAACCCCTCGATCGCCGACAGTGAACCGCACCCGGCGCTACGGCCAACTACTGACGGCTCACCTACCCGTGGACGCGCGGAGACGTGCGGCGCCGCGTGCCACCCGTAAATCGCCGGCCTCGCACTACGGATCCGGCGGTCGCCATCCGGGGTGGATCCCGATGTCGCGGCACCGTGGCGACGAGAGTGCGAAGCGCGATGCCCGCAGCAGCCGAAGACCTCTACTGGATCCCGCTCGGTGCCGGCGGTCACTACGTGCGCTTCAGCGGGCGTGTATTCGAGGCGATCGAGGCAGCCCGCCGGCGCCGGTCCTCTACCACGACGCTCTCGTCGTCGAGCTCGACGGCAAGCGGTACACGATCGAGCTCGCTCCGGCCTCCGGACGCCGATGAGGCGAGCCGAGGCGTCGTCGCCACCGGCGCCGTCGGCAGCCGCCGCGCCAGCCGGCTCCGACTGTTGCGCTACGATGTCGCTGCTGGCGAGCCGGGTCGACTCCCGATCTTTGCTACGCGGTGGAGGGCCCCGACCGGCTGACGGGCGACGCCCGGGCCGCGCGCCGGCTCCTCGACCTCGTCGCCACCGTGCCGCTGCCTGTCTGGGGCGCGACGAGCTGAAGACGGGCGAGACGTGGAACTCGAACTCCGTGATCGCCTGGCTGATCGCCGGCGCGGGCCTTCCGACCGACCTCCTCCATCCACCGCAGCCCGGTCGCGCTCCCGGCTGGCGCGCCGGCCTCGAAGCGGCTGCGCGATCGCTCCGTAGTTTGCCGTCCTGCTCTACGGCGTCGGGCGGATGCCGCTGAGCGCCCGCGCGGCGAGGCTATTGGCATGACGAAGCCGATCATCGCTGCGCTGGATCCGCACCGCGAGGACATCGGGCCCGCCGCCCTCGGCACGGTTCTCGCCCGCCTGACGGGCGAGCCGCTCGTCCTGGCCGCCGCGTACCACGCGGACCCTCGAGTCGACAAGCTCTATCCCGAGTCCGCGCGAACCCTGATCCGGGGCGCCGAAGAGGCGCTGGCGCGCGCAGCCGCGCCGATCCGCGGGGCGGCGGAGATCCCGGTGACGACGATCGCTGTGCCGTCGAGCGGGTCTCCCGCTTGGGCGCTGCACGAGCTCGCGGAGCGGGAGTGCGCGGGCGCGCTCGTCATCGGCTCCTCCAGCCGGGGGCCCGTGGGGCGGGTCCTCCCCGGCGCGGTCACCGACCGGTTGTTGCACGGCGCCCCATGCGCCGTGGCCGTCGCGCCCGCCGGCTTCACCCTTGACGACGCCCACTCACCGCGTGTGGTCGGCGTCGCCTTCGTCGACACGCCTGATGGCCACGTGGCGCTGGCGACCGCGCGCTCGCTCGCCCGTCAGGCGCACGCCGCAGTCCGCGTGCTCACGGTTGCCGAGCCGCTCGACCTCGTCGTGACAGCCGCCCCGGAGATCCACGAAGCCGCCCGCCGGGCCGGCCGGCAGACAGCCGAGGCGGCGCTCGCACGCGCCGTCGACGGCGGCTCGGGCGGCGGCCAGGTCCTGTCCGGCCGCCCTGCGCACGCCCTCGCCGCGGCTTCGAAGGATCTCGACCTGCTCGTCTGCGGCGCTCGTGGGTACGGACCCATCCGGACGCTGCTGCTCGGCGGGACGTCGCACGCGCTCGTGCGCAATGCCGGCTGTCCGGTGCTGGTCGTCCCGCTCGGATCACACCTGCCCGACACCGACGAGCCGAAATCCACCCGGCGCGACGCCTCACTACGGGAGGCGTGACATGACTTTCATCTGGTTCATCGTCTGGCTGATCGCCAACAACGTCGGCGGCAACGAGCCGCTGATCGCGGACCCGGTGAACGGGTGGGTCGGGACGCTGATCCTGGCTGTGGCCCTCGACCTCTCGGCCGCTCACGCGAGCCGCGTAACGACGAGCCGGCAGCCATGACCTTCCGAAACGTCATCGTCGCCTTCGATGGGTCTCCCCAGGGCGAGGACGCCCTGGCGCTGGCGCTACGGCTGCGGGATCCGGACGAAGGAGCGCTGACGCTGGCCTGCGTGGTGCCCGGAGGGCGCTGGCACATCGGCGCCCACGCCCACCGCCCCGACGCTGCCGTGCCCGAGGAGATCGAGAGCATGTTCGCCGACGCGTGCGCGCGCGCGATCCCGCCCGGAATCCGCGTGCGCCGGCGGGCGCCGGTCGCCCCCTCCCCTGCTCGCGGGCTCACCGAGTTGGCCGAGAGCGAGGACGCCGACCTGATCGTCATCGGTTCGAGCCGTCACGCCGAGCCAGGCCAGATCCGGCTCGAGCGCACTGCCGGCCGCCTGTTGCAGGGAGCGCCGTGCGCGGTCGCCATCGCGCCGGGTGGGCTTCGGAGTGACGAGCCGATCCGCCACGTCGGCGTCGCATACGACGGCTCACCGGAAGCCGGCGCCGCACTGCACGCCGGCTACCAGATCGCGGCGGGGCGCAGTGCTGCGGTGACGCTCATGCTCGCCATCCTCACCGGCGGGCTTGAAGCCGAGCAGGAGCGCCTGCGTGCGCAAGCTGTGCTCGACGCCGCAGCCGACGCGGCACCTCCCGGCGTGAACCCGGCGACCAGGCTGCTCTTCGGTGCACCGGCCCAGGCCATCCGCGAGGCGTCCGACGGCGTCGTCGATCTTCTGGTGGCGGGCTCGCGCGGCTACGGCCCGATGCAGCGCGCCCTACTGGGCAGCGTGTCGGAGATGCTGGTCGAAGGCGCGCCGCAGCCAGTCCTTGTACTGCCACGCATGTCGCCCAACGAGCCGGACCCGAAAGCAGACCTCGATCGTCTGGAGGCCCGATGACCCGTGTGCTCGTCGCCGGCGCCGGCGTTGCGGCGGTCGAGTGCGTGCTCGCGCTGCGTGATCTCGCGGGCTCCCGCGCCGCGATCGAGCTGCTGGCCCCTGCTGCCGAGTTCGTGCACCGGCCGTCGTCCGTCAAGACGCCCTTCGGCGGCGCACCGGCGGCGCGCATCGACCTCCGGCGCCTGGCCACCGAGCTCGGGATCAAGGTCCGGCGCGACGGCGTCGACTCGGTCGACACCCAGTCACACCAAGTGCTCACGCGCGACGGCGACCGCGTCGCCTACGACCTGCTGGTCGTCGCCACCGGCGCTCGCTCACGAGAGGCGGTGCCCGGAGCGGTGACGTTCCGCGGGCCCATGCAAGCCGGGCTGGTGGAGCGGGCCGTCGCGCGCGTCGCCGCGCAGCCCGATCTTCGCCTGGCGTTCGCCGCACCGGCCAGTGTCCGGTGGTTGTTGCCGCTCTACGAGCTGGCCATGCTCAGCGCCGCCGCCCTGCATGACCAGGGGATCTCGGAGCCCGACATCGTCGTCGCCACGGGCGAGCACGAGCCGCTCGAGGTGTTCGGCTCGGCGGCCAGCGAGGCCGTCCGCGGCGCGCTCGACCGCGCCGGCGTGCAGCTCGTCACGAGCGCAGCCGCCGCATCGGCGTTCGAGGGCGCGCTCCGGCTCGTCAGCGGCGAACTGCTGCCCGCCGACGTCGTGGTCGCCCTGCCGGAGATCGTGGGGCCAGAGATACGCGGCCTTCCGCGCGACAGCCACGGCTTCATCCCGGTCGACGTGCACGGTCATGTCGAAGGATGCGGCGACGAGTTCGCCGCGGGCGACGTGACCGCCTTTCCGATCAAGCACGGCGGCCTTGCGGCGCAGCAGGCCGACGCCGTCGCCGAGGCCATCGCGGCGCGCCTCGGCGCGATCGGGATGCCCGAGCCGTTCCGGCCCGTCCTGCGCGGCCTGCTGCTCACCGACGAGGCATCGCTCTATCTCCGAACCGAGCTCGGCGCCGGCGGCCGGCGCGAGCAGCGCCTGCTTCCTGCACCCGGAACCGCGTCGCGGAACGCGCTGTGGTGGCCGCCCGGCAAGGTCGCCGGGCGGTACCTGACCCCGTTCGTCGCCGGCGGCGCCGCAGCGGGAACGCTGGACGACCGTGAGCCGAGCGACGGCGCAGACGGCTTCGAGCTGTTGATGCAGGCGGCCGAACAGGACGCCGCTGCCGGAGATCACCGGAGCGCCGTTCAGACGCTCGACGACGCCGAAGCGTGGCTCGGACCGCTCCCCGTCCCCGCCGCCCAGCGTCGCGAGGCCTGGCGGCGACTGATCGCATCCACCACGAGATAAGGGAGTCACCATGACCGCACATGCATCCGAACTGCCGCTCCGCGGCTACACCGTGCTCAACGCCCTCCAGATGAGGCTGGTCGAGTGCGAGGCCGACGCCGACGTCCGCGCGATCGCTCGCGCCATGGCGGACAACACCGTCCACTGCGTTGTGGTGCGAGGCATCGAGCGGCAGGACCGGCACGGCAATCGCATCGGCTGGGGCATCGTCAGCGACATCGACCTGATGGCCGGCCTGCTGCCCGGATGCGCTCACGCGACCGCCGACGAGCTGGCCGCGAGCGAGCTCCTGATCATGCAGCCGTCCGACACCCTCGAGCGTGCCGCACAGCTCATGGCCGAGCACGAGACTACGCACGTCGTGGTCGTCGACGGCGGGCAGCCCGTCGGCATTCTCTCAACGCTCGACGTGGCCCGCGTCGCGGCGGGCTGAGGCCTCTTCGGCCTCAGCCCGCTTGCGATCAGGAAGCGGCAACCTCTGCGCGCGGGAACAGGGCCTCGAGACCGCCCTCCGTGCCGCGCGGCAGGACGACGACGGGGCAGGCCGCATCGCGGATGAGCGTGTGGGTCGTGCCGCCGAGCATGACCGCCGCCATCGGCCCATAGCCGCGGGACCCGACGATCATGAGGTCGACGTCCTGCGACTGGGTGGCGAGCTCGGTGCCGGGACGGCCGGAAAGGAACATCGCCTTGGCGCTGACATCGCTCGGCAGCGCGGCGACCGCGTGCTCGAGGCGCTCGCGCTGGTCCTGTTCGTAGTCCTGGTTGAACGCCTCGTAGCCGGGGAACGTCATCAGCGCCGGCGTCCCGACCCGCGTTGCGTCGAAGACCCTGATGACCCGGAGGTGCGCGTTGAAGGCGCGCGCGACGCGGCACGCCGCCCGCAGCGCGGCTTCGGACTCATCGCTCGTGTCGTAGCCGACGCCGACAACGCCGATCGGACCTTCGGCGGCGTGGCCGCGTGGGGCGATCGCGACCGGGCACGGTGACCCGTGCATGAGCCGCTCACCGGTGCTGCCGGGCAGGACACGGCCGATCGCACCGCGATGCGTGGACCCCACGACGATCAGCGCGGCTCCGATGCGCTCGGCGAGCCGGTGCAGCGCGCGGGCCGGGGAATGATCGGCGATCGCGTGTGTCGGCACCGTATCGTCGCCGAGCGACGCGGCGCGGCCGTCGAGCACAGCTTGAGCCTCGTCGCGGAGAAAGGCTCCGAGCTCGTGGCTGGCGACGCGGCTCGGCCACTCCTCGTAGGGGTACGCCGACGCGAGCTGTAGCCGCGCGCCGGTGGCGTCGGCGAGGCGCCGTGCGAAGGCAAGCGCGTCCTCGGCGCCGGCAGAGTCGTCGATGCCGACGAGGATCTCGGACATGGTCACTCCTTTCGTGACATAGGTGGAGCTCCATCGTCCGCCCGCTGCCGTGCGCAGCCAACCGCGCAAGACCGCTCAGATCGGCGGGGAACCCGTCGCCGGTTGCGGGAAACTACGGATTCGTCGGGATGGGGGGCTACGGCATGGTGTGGGCATGAGCGACGATTCCGCCCCGCAGAAAGACATAACCGTAGTGCTGGCCGACGACCACGCGGTCGTTCGCAAGGGCCTCCGGCTGCTGGTCGAGGCCGAGCCGGGACTTCGGGTGGTGGCTGAGGCGGGCACGGTCCCGGACGCCCTCCGCATGGCCAAGGCCCATCGCCCCTCTGTCCTCGTGCTCGACCTCAATATGCCTGGCGGTTCGAGCCTCGAGGCCATTCCCACGATCCTCGAGCAGGCACCGGCGACGGCGATCGTCGTCCTCACGATGCAGAACGATCCGTCGTTCGCCCGGCAGGCGCTCCAGACCGGCGCGCTCGGGTTCGTGCTCAAGGAGGCCGCCGACGACGAGCTGCTCGGGGCCATCCGCCTGGCGGCCGCCGGCGAGACGTACTTGAACCCGCGCCTCGGGGCGCGGCTCGCGGCCCAGCCGTCCGAGCCTGCGGGCCCGCCCGACGATCTCTCCGAGCGCGAGGTCGAGGTCCTGAAGCTCATTGCGCTCGGGCACACCAACGCCGAGATCGCTGACCGGCTCTATCTCAGCGTGCGCACCGTCGAGTCCCACCGCGCCCATATCCAGCACAAGACGCGGCGCGCATCGCGCTCAGAGCTCGTCCGCTACGCGCTCGAGCACCGCCTCGTCGAGCTCGTCGACGCCTGACTCAACGGCGCTGCCGCTGAGCGCCGAGCAGCTCGAGATCCCGCTCGACGGGATGGGCGTCGGGGACGTGCGACCGTAGGTACGCGGCGTCATCCTGCCCGAGCAGGTAGGGCGCCAGGTAGCGCGTTGCGATCTTCGTCGGTGGCCACCAGAGGGCGTGATCGGCGGCCTGCGTGGCTGCGGGCGTCTTGCCCGCCGGCCCGCGCAACCACCGGGTCTGGCCGCCGGTGAGGAGCATGCCGCGGAGCACCGGGCGGTAAGGCTGCGGATCCAGGTCCGCCCCGTGTCGCGCCGCGATCGCCTCGGCGGCGGCGACGGCCTGCTGGGCCGCCAGGCCACCCTGCTTGATCGGGAAGTTCGTCACGTCGCCGGCCGCGTAGACGCCGTCGAGGCCGGTCACCGCGCCGTACTCATCGACCGCGACAAAGCCGTCCGCGTCGACCGGCAGGCCAGTGATCCGGGGGCCCTCGGGCACCGGTAGCGTCAGCGTCCGGTCGACCTCGATGCGGCGTCCGTCGACCGCGACGGCGTTGTGGACGACGTCGGGCGAGGCGGAGCCGACGAACTCGATGCCCTCGTCCGCGAGCAGCCCTGCGACGACTCGGCTCCCCTCAGGGCCGAAGATGTCGAGGGGCGCCGCCTCGGGCGTGACGAACGTGAGCTGGATGCCGTCGATCCCTGCGCCCCACACGTGCCGGGCGGTGATGATCGCGAGCTCGTAGAGCGGCAGGCTCCACGCGGTGCTGCTCGGGACGACGAACGCGACGCGGCGGGCGTAGCCCTCCTCGAGGTCGGCGAGCAGGCCCGACATCGCTTCGGGCGCGCCCTCGGCGCCGAACGTGATCGCGTGGGGGAAGACCGTGCGGCTCCGAGCGCCGACCGCGACCAGCAGCGAGTCGTAGCCGAGCGTCGAGCCCTCGCTCAGGGTCACGCTGCGGCCTGCCGGGTCGATCTCCACGATCGCACCGCGAACGAGCTCGGCGTCGAAGTCGCGCGCCACGCCGGCCAGCGGATAGTGGGTCGCGTGACCGAGGCAGAAGGGCTCGGTCACGGACAGCGGCCGGTATACGAAGTGGGGCTCGGGAGCGAGCAGGGTGACGCGAGCGCGACCCGGTGCCAGCTCACGGAGGGCGATCAGCGCCTCGAGCGCGGCGACCCCGCCGCCGGCGATGACGACGTGCGGAAGCGGTGTGGAGACCGACTGGTTCATGTGGGGACCTCGCGCGTGGTTGCGTTCGTAGGGGATTCGAGCTCGGCCAGCCACCGCTCGCGTCGCTTCGCATACGCGGTGGGTAGGACGCCGCCGGCCAGGGCAGCGGCCGCGTCCAGCGCGTGCAGCGCCTGAGGGAGGTCGCCGGCGGCGGCGTCCTCGTCCGCGAGCAGCAGAGCGAGGTCGAGCGCAGCGTGGTGCTCGGCGGTGTCGGCCGTCGAGCCGCCCGGCACGCGGTCGACCAGCGGCTCAGTACCGAGCGAGACCGGGCGGGCGGTCGAGAGGTAGGGAGCCAGGTAGCGGCCGGCGACCTTGCCGGGCGGCCACCACAAGGCACGCGACGACACTTCGCTCGCGAGGCGGCGATGACCGGTGGCGCGGTGGGCGCCGTGCGGATCGAGCTCGGCCCGCAGGTAGAGCGGCGCGCCGCCGGTCAGGAGCAGCCCGCGCAGGACCGGGGTGAACGGCCGCGGTTCGATCGGGGCGCCGAGCGCGTGCGCGATCGTCGCGGCGGCGGCGTCCGCCTGCTGGGTCGCGAGCCCGCCCTGCTTCACCGGGAACGTCGTGGCGTCGCCGGCGGCGAGGACATGCGGGACGCCCATCACGTACCCGTGCGCGTCCGTGCGGATGAACCCCTCCTCATCGCACGGAAGGCCGGAGATCCGCGGACCCTCGAGGTACGGAAGGGAGAGCACGGTGTCGGCCATCACGGCCTCGCCGGACTCGAGCCACAGGACGTCGTCGGTCAGTTGCGCAACCCGCGTCTCCGTGCGCAGCTCGACCCCGCGCTCGGACAGCAGCTCGCGCAGGGCCGTTCCGGCGCCCTCGCCAAAGATCCACAGCGGCTCGCGCTCCGGCGTCACCAGCGTCACGGTGGCCTCCGGCGCTCCGCTGGTGTGGCCGGCCACCATGATCGCCAGCTCGTACGCCGGAAGCGTCCAGGTGGTCCCGGTGGGGACGGTCACCACGACCCGCTGACGATGGCCGCGCGCAATCTCGGCGAGCACCCACTCGACCGCCTGCACGTCGGCGGGCCCGCGGAAGGTCAGGGCCCCCGGGATCGACTCGACCGGCCTGGCGCCGACGGCGACGAGCAGATGGTCGAAGTGATGGGCTCGGCCACCAACGACGATCGCCTCGTGTTCCTCGGCGTCGACGCGGATGAGCCGGCCCTCGAGCAGACCGACCGCGAAGCGGCGGGCGAGCTCGTTAAGGTCGAGCGGCGGCGGTGTGCCGAGCCCGAACGGCGCCGCCACCGACGCAGGGCGGTGCTCGAAGGCATGCGAGGGGGCGAGCAGGTCGATGTCGAAGCCGCGGCCGGCGAGGTGGCGCAGGGCCAGCACCGCCTCCACGGCGGCGACCCCTGACCCGGCGATGAGAACACGTTCGGTCACACGGACAGCGTCCCGCCCGTGAGGTGAACGCACATCCGCAGGCGCCCGTCGGGCTCGGCGGAGAACTACGGAGCAGATGCCGCAGCGGGACCGGATGGCGGCGCTCCGCCGGCGGCGTACCGTCGCGACATGCTCTTCCGCCGCTCATCCCGCCGCCGCCGCGACGTGCTGCGCCGTTGCCCGATGTGCGGCAGCGAGCTGGCATGCCCGATGGCCTGGGCGCCGAGCGACGACGAGCACTGGCTGATCGACCTGCGCTGCGGCGACTGTGGCCACGTCTGGGACGCGGTCATCGACAACACCCGCGCCGCCCGCTACGACGTCGAGCTCGACGGCGACATGGCGGTGATCAAGCGCTCGCTGCGGCACCTCGACCTCGCGCGCATGGCGGTCGAGGTCGAGGCCTTTGCCGCCGCCCTCTCTCACGACATCATCGAGCCCGCCGACTTCGCGGTCTGATCATCGCCGGTTTCCGGCGGGCGCCGGTACCACTGTGGTGCCACTGCGGCCGGCCAGCACCGCCGCCGCCTCGGCCAGGCTCCCGATCGCGGCGCGGTTGCCCGTCTCCTGGGCGAACCAGGCGGCCGCCTCGACCTTCGGGCCCATCGAGCCCGCGGGCAGCTCGAGCGCCAGCAGCTCGTCGGCGGTGGCCTCGCTGATCGGCGCCGCCCTCGGCGTGCCATGGTCGCGCTCGACGGCGGCGACGTCGGTGAGGAGCAGCAGGGCGTCCGCACCCAGTCCGCGGGCCAGCAGCGACGCGGCGCGGTCCTTGTCGATCACCGCCTCGACGCCACGAAGCCGGCCGTCGCGGTCGACCACGACGGGGATCCCGCCTCCGCCCACGCAGACGACGAGCACGCCCGCCTCGACCAGCAGGCGGATCGTCGGCAGCTCGACGATCGAGCGCGGCGCCGGGGAGGGAACGACGCGGCGCCAGTACGGGCCGTCCTGCGCGATCCGCCACCCGCGTTCGGTCATGAGCAGGTCGGCGTTCTCCTGGTCGTAGACCGGCCCGATGAACTTGGTGGGCTGTGCGAACGCGGGGTCGTCGGCGTCCACGATCACCTGCGTGAGGAGCGTCGCGACCGGGCGGCCGCCGAGGACGTTGACGAGCTCCTGCTCGAGCAGATAGCCGATCATGCCCTCGCTCTCGGCACCGAGCACGTCGAGCGGGTAGGGCCGGACCTTCAGATACGCCTCGCCCTGGAGTGCGAGCAGCCCGACCTGCGGTCCGTTGCCGTGCGTGACGACGACCTCGTGCTCGGCCGCGAGCTCCGCGAGAGCCCCGACGGCCGTCGTCACGTTCTGGCGCTGCACCGCAGCGTCCGCCGGCTGACCGCGCTGGAGCAGCGCGTTCCCTCCGAGAGCAACCACGATTCGCATGGCTCACACCTCCCAGTCGCCGCTGACGAGGGCATAGAGCGCCGCCTGCTCGGTCGGCAGGCGGTTCGCCGCCTGCTGCCAGACGGCGCTGTGGGCCCCGTCGATCACCGCGGTCGCGACCTCCTCACGCCCGAGGTAGGCGAACACGAGCGCGAGCAGCACCGCGCCGGTGCCGGTGAACACCCAGCCGAGCAGGGATACCGGCCCTGCCGCGCCGGCCAGCGTGGCGGGCAGCAGGAACACGCCGGAACCAACCATGTTGCCGACGACCAGGGCGGTCGCCATCCACAGGCCCATCGAGCGCTTGAGCTTCGGCGCGCCGTTCGTCCGTGCGCCGTTCGTGAGTGCAGTCATCTCAGGTCTCCTCAGACGGGGACGTTGCACCGATCGTCCCGCCGTGGTGACGGCGTGTCATCGGGAGCAGATCCGGCTGCGACGTGCGGAAAGCTACGGTTCCGGCGCCACCACTTCTCGAGCCAGACGACCGGCAGCACGGTGGCCGCCGCCGCGAGCGCGAGCAGCCACTCGCCGGCGCTGAGCGGCGCCGAGCCGAAGGCGTCCTGCATCGGCGGCGCGTAGATGAAGATCGCCTGCAGCGCCAGCACGCCGGCGATGCCCGCGAGCGCCCAGCGGTTGCTCCACAGGCCGACGTGCAGGATCGAGTGCTCGAGCGAGCGGCACTCGAGCAGGTACACGACCTGGAAGAGCACGATCGTCGTCACCACGATCGTCTGGTCGTCGCGCACCTCGAACAGGGCGAGCGCCGAGACGGTCATGAGCAAGCTCACGACGATGGTGCGGGCGACTAGGAACCGCCCGATGACCGGCGTTCCCGGCGCCCGCGGTGCACGGCTCATCAGCCCGGGCTCGAGCGCCTCGACGGCCAGCGGCAGCGCGAGCGTCACCGTGGCGATCAGGTTGACCCACAGGATCTGGGTGGGCTCGACCGGCAGCTTCGGCACGCCGCCCTCGAGCGGGAACGCGAGCACCGCCACGAGCACGATCAAGGCCTCGCCGAGGTTGGTCGGGAGCACGAACGCGATCGCCTTCTGCACGTTGTCGAACACGTGCCGGCCCTCCTCGACCGCGGCCTCGATGCTCGCGAAGTCGTCGTCGGTGAGCACTACGTCGGCGGCCTCGCGCGCCGCGGCCGTACCGGACTCGCCCATCGCCACACCGATGTCGGCCTGCTTGAGGGCCGGCGCGTCGTTGACGCCGTCGCCGGTCATGGCGACCACCTCGCCGCGCGCCTGGAGCGCACGGACCAGCCGCAGCTTGTGCTCGGGCGCCACACGGGCGAACACCGTCCCCTCTCCGGCCGCACGCTCGAGCTGCCCGTCGTCCAGGGCGTCCAGCTCCCGGCCGGTGAGCGCGGCACCGGCGAGCCCGAAACGGGAGGCGATCGCGCGAGCGGTCGAGACGTGGTCGCCCGTAATCATCTTGACGTCGACGCCGGCCTCGCGGCACGCGCTCACCGCGGCGAGCGCCGAGTCACGCGGAGGGTCGACGAGGGCGGCGAGGCCGAGCAGCGTGAAGCCGCCGTCGAGGTCGGCGTCCGAGAGGGTCGAGCGCCCGTCGGTGATGGCTCCCTCCGCCACGGCAAGCACCCGCTTGCCGTCGGCCGCGAGCGCCTCGACGGCCTCGCTCGCTCCGTCGCGCGCCGCACAGCGCTCGAGCACGACCTCCGGCGCGCCCTTCAGCAGCACGCGGCCGCGAGGGTGGAGGGTCGCCATCAGCTTGCGCTCGGAGTCGAACGGGATCGCATCCAGTCGGGGGGAGCTCATGCGGAGCGCCTCGACATCGACCCCGGCGCGCTCGGCCGCGTCGAGCAGCGCGACCTCGGTGGGCGCGGTCCCGTCGCTGCACAGTGCGGCAGCGCGCAGGAGCGGCTCGGCCTCGCCCCACAGCTCCGCGACCGTCATGCGATTCTGGGTCAGCGTGCCGGTCTTGTCGGTGCAGATGACGGTGGTCGAGCCGAGCGTTTCGACCGCCGGTAGGCGCCGGATCACGGCCCGGCGGTGCGCCATGCGCTGTACACCTACCGCGAGCGCGATGGTGACGATCGCGGGCAGGCCCTCGGGGATCGCCGCCACGGCCAGCGACACGGCTGCCAGCACCGCGTCTACGAGCTCATAGCCCCGGGCGAGCGCGACGGCGAGGAGCGCGGCGGCCACCACGCAGATCACGACGGTCAGCAGACGGGCGACGCCGGCGAGGCCACGGGTCAGCGGCGTCTCGACCGCCTCCGTGCGCCGCATCAGCTCCGAGATCCGGCCGAGCTCGGTCCGCTCGCCGGTGCTCACCACGACCGCGCTCGCCGTCCCCGAGGTGACGAGGGTGCCGCCGTGGAGCATCGAGGCCCGGTCGGCGACGATGGCATCCTCGGGGACGGGAGCGGCGTCCTTGGCGACCGGCAGCGACTCGCCGGTAAGCGGCGACTCGTCGACCTCGAGTGCTCGCAGCGCCAGGAGCCGCGCATCGGCCGGCACGCGCTCTCCCGGGCGGAGCTCGACGATGTCGCCGGGCACGACCTGCTCCGCGTCGAGCTCCGCGCGCGACCCGTCGCGCACCACCGTCGCCCGCTCCGGGACGAGCGCCGCGAGCGCCTGGATCGCGCGGCCGGCCTTCCACTCCTGCACGAAGCCGATCACGCTGTTGGCCACCACGACGGCGAGCACCACCGCCCCGTCGGCCACCTCGCCGAGTGCGAGCGCGACCGCGCCCGACGCGATGAGGACGACGATCAGCGGGCTCGACAGCTGCCGCCACAGCAGCACGCGGGCCGGCTCGGGCCGCATCGGCGCGATCCGGTTGAGCCCCACGCGCTCCAGCCGCGCATGTGCCTCGGCACTCGACAGGCCCTCGCGCCGGCCTTTGACCTCTGCCAGCGCGTCGCCGCCGTCGAGTGCGTGCCAGTGCGGCTCAGCGGCCGGCACCGGCCCGGGCGTGCTCGAGCAGGACGCGGCGCTCGGCGGCGTCGAGCAGCCGGCGAGCGTGCTCGACCGCGTCGAGGTTGACGGACACGGCGTCGATGCCCGCCTCGACGAGCAGGTCCGCATACTCAGGGTGCACGGACGGCGCCTGGCCGCAGATCGACGTCGCGAGGCCGAGCCGGCGCGCCTTCGCGATCAGCTCGCGCAGGTAGGCGGTGACCGCGGGATCGCGCTCGTCGAACGTCTCGGCCAGCGCCTCCGAGTCGCGGTCCGCGCCGAGCAGGAGCTGGGTGAGGTCGTTCGAGCCGATCGAGATCCCGCGGACGCCCAGCTCGGCGTACCGCTCGAGGTTGAAGAGCACGGACGGGACCTCGGCCATCACCCAGAGCTCGAAGCCCGCGCGGTCGCTGAGGCCCGACTCGGCGATGAGCCGCGCGCATGCATCGAGCTCGCGCGCGGTCCGCACGAACGGCAGCATCACATGCAGGTTCCGGTGGCCGGCATCCCACACGCGGGCGAGCGCGGCGAGCTCGAGCCGGAACACCTCCGGCTCGCGCGTGTACCGCAGCGCGCCGCGGTAGCCGATCATCGGATTTGCCTCCTCGGGCTCGAAGCGGTCGCCGCCCTCCAGCCCGCGGAACTCGTTGGTGCGAAAGTCGATCGTGCGGTAGGTGATCGGGCGGGGCATGAAGGCGCTCGCGAAGACCTCGAGAGCGGCGGCCATGCGCTCGACGAACTCGTCGCCGCCACCCTGTTCGAGCAGCAGTCGCGGGTGGCTGCCGGCCAGCGCCTCAAGCACCATCAGCTCGGACCGCAGGAGGCCCACGCCGTCCACGGGCAGCGCGGCCGCCTTCTCGACCTGGGACGGCTCGGAGAGGTTGACGAGCAGCCGCGTCGCCGTCACGGGAGCGGGCGCAGCCGTGGGGGCGGCCGGGAGGACGGCGCCCACCGGCATGGCCGGAGCTCCCTCGCGCACGACGCCGTGCGTGGCGTCGACGGTCACGAGCTCGCCGTCGCGCAGGACGCGCGTCGCCGTGCCGGTGCCCACCACGCAGGGGATGCCGAGCTCGCGCGACACGATCGCGGCGTGGCACGTCATCCCGCCCGAGTCGGTCACGATCGCCGAAGCGCGGCGCATGAGCGGCACCCAGTCCGGCGCGGTCATGTGCGTAACGAGCACGTCGCCGTCCTCGAGGTCGGCGCCCTTGTCGCGCGCCGTCACCACGCGGACGGTACCGCCGGCAAGACCGGGGGCGGCGCCGAGGCCGCGCACGAGCACTCCGCCGTCGGCGACGGTCTTCGGCGGCGGGGCACCGCCGTGACCGGTCGCAGTGACCGGCCGCGACTGAAGCAGCCACAGCGTGCCGCTCGGGTCGTACGCCCACTCGGTGTCCTGGGGCGCGTGGTAGTGGCGCTCGACCCGCCGCCCGAGCTCGGCGACGGCGCGGACCTCGTCGTCGGCCAGCACGGGGCTCGCGGCCCGCGCCTCGTCGAGCGTGCGCCGCACGGTGCCGCCGTCCTCCCTCGCGTCGATCGAGAGCTCCTTGCGGCGCACCTCGCGGGCGACGATCGCCAGCAGCGGCTTGTCGACCACGTAGCGGTCGGGCGACACGCTGCCCGACACGACCGACTCGCCGAGCCCGAAGGCGCCTTCGATCACCAGATGGTCGGGATCGCCGGTCGCGGGATCGATCGTGAACATCACGCCGGCGCGCGTCGACAGCACCTGACGCTGCACGACCACGGCGATGTCCATGTCGGCCTGCCCGAAGCCGCGCTTGGCGCGGTAGAAGACGGTGCGCGCGCCGAACAGCGACGCCCAGCAGCGACGCACGGCAGACACGACGTCGTCAGCCCCGCGGACGTTGAGAAAGGTCTCGTTCATCCCCGCGAACGACGCGGAGGCCGTGTCCTCGCTCGTCGCCGACGATCGCACGGCGACCGCAATGGCCTCGCCGCCGGCGAGCTCCGCGAAGGCATCACGGATAGCCGCCTCGAGGCGGGCAGGCATCGGCTCGCACTCGACCATTGCTCGCGCATCGACGGCCGCCGACTCCAGCGCCGCCGTGTCGTCGACGTCGACGCCGGCGAGCCGCTCGGCGAGTCGTGCGCGCAGACCGCCTTCGTCGCAGAACTCGGCGTAGGCGGGCGCGCCGACCACGAAGCCTGGCGGCACGGGGAAGCCGGCCTTCGTCAGCTCACCGAGGTTCGCGCCCTTGCCTCCGGCGAACGGGATGTCGTCGCGCGAGAGCTCGTCGAGGCGATGAATCAGCGCGGCCGCCGCAGCGTTCGACGGAGTGGTCTGAATGGCCATGGCCCTGACGCTACGGGCGCCGGCTCAACGCTCCATCCGCTCCGACTGCCGAACGCGGTGCGTGGTTTCTACGGGCGCCCCGCGCCGACTCGAAGGTCTTGAGCTCGGTCATCGCCGCATGGCGCTCGAGCAGCGGGCCGAGGAAGCGCGCGTCGAAGCGAAGACGGGGCGACCACAACGGCAGCGCGGAGACGCGGGTCGCGTCGCCGTGACCACCGGTCAGCGGCGCCTCCACGTACCAGCGCAGCCGCGACGGGAGGACGCCCCGAAGGACCGGCTCGAACGGGACGGGCTCGACGGGCGCGCCGGCCTCGGCGGCGATCGCGGCCGCGACCGCATCGGCCTGCTGGGCCGCGAGCGACGGGTGCTTGACCGGGAACGACGTGCAGGATCCGGCCGCGAACACGCCGGTGGTGCCGTGCACCCGGCCGAGCGTGTCGACGGGCAGGAAGCCGTCCGCATCGCAGTGGAGGTGGGGGAGGCTCGGCCCGGCGAGCCGCGGCGCAGTGATGACGCGATCGGCGGCGACGCGACGAGAGGACGGCGCGACGTCGATGTGCCCCCGCCCCAGTGAGCGGACGTAGGCGGAGTCGAGCACCCGCACGCCGTGGCCTCCGAGGGTCGTGGCGAGCATGGCGGATGCACGCTCCCCCAGGATGGCGAGCGGGCCGGGCTCGGCGGTCACGAGCGTCAGGACGGCGTCGACGTGCTCGCGGCGGAGGGACACGGCCGCCTCGAGCGCCAGGTCGTAGAGGTCGAAGGCGTCGGTCGGCCCGGGCGGCTCGACGAAGGCGAGGGACTCGAGGTGGCCGGCGCGGAGCTGGCGCAGCAGCGAGCGGCAGCCCGCCGCATGGGCCGCGTCGAACGGCTCGGCGCCCGGCGGCACGTCGAGTGGCACGGCGCCGATCGCGAGGACCAGCGCGTCGTAGGCGAGCTCGTCGCCCTGTGCCGTGAACACACGGCGCGCCGCCGGGTCGACCGCGGCCACGCGATCGAGACGCAGGTCGGCGCCGGCGGCCCGCGCCAGACGGGCCACCGGGACGCGCTCGAGCCCCCGGACGCTGAGCGGGTCGTGCTCGCCCGTCGGGCGATGCACGAAGTACGGCTCCGGCGCAATCAGGCTGACGTGGACGCGGTCTCCGGCGAACGCCTGCAGCGCCAGGCAGGTCTCCAGGGCGGCGACGCTGCCCCCGGCTACGATCACCCGCACGGGATCACACCCCCCACGCTCTCGACCGGCAGTTCGGCGGGCGCGACGCCGCCGGTGATCGCCGCCACGACGTCCTCGCGGGCGGCGGTGCGGCGGTCGGGGATCAGCGCGAGCACTTGGGCGGTCTGGATGACGCCGAGCGCGGCGGTCGGCTCGACGCGCGAGCGGGGGCTCTCCAGGGTCGCTACGGCAAGTGACGTGAGCAGCTCGCGCGTCCGCACCTCCATCGCGGCCTCGTCGAGCACGCCGAGCAGGTGCCCGAGCCCCGGTTCGGTCTCCTCGGCGCCGAGGTAGAGGTTGCCGACGACGTCGAGGTTGTCGCACAGCGCGAGGTCCTGGTACACCGTCGCGATGCTGGCGCGCGTCGCGTCGGCCGGACTGTTGACGGGGACGTGCCGCCCGTCGATCCACATCTCACCGGCGTCGACGTCGAAGTCGACGTCGACGAGCGCGGCGACCGGCCCGACGCTCTTGCTGACCCCCCGAGCGACGAGCGGCGGCATCTCGGGATGGGCGTCCGCTCGGCGCGTCACGGCCGCCGCCGGCGCTCGACGATGGTGCCCCCGCCGGGATAGTGGATCGACTCGTGCTTCTCGTCCCAGCGGACGCGGAAGCGCTGATGGCGCCCGCGACCCATGACCTCGAGTACCTGGCCCCGCCTCGGTGGCCCGCCCCCGATCGTGTGCACCTCGATCCAGTCGCCCGGTCGGGCCGCGCCGTCGCGACGTGTCCTCTTCGCAGCCATGACGCCATGCAAGCGCCGGGAGAACGCCCCGTCATCCGTAGCCGGCTGCTGCCGTGCGCCGGGGGACTACGGATCAGGAGCCGTGACGCGCCGCGTGACATTCGCCAGATGTCACCGATGGCGGGCGAGCGCGCGCCTGGGACGGTTGTCGCCATGAACGCTCCCTTGGCGTTGGCCGCGTGACGTTCGGGCTCGCCCTCGCGTTCGCGCTGCTCTTCGCGTTCACGAACGGCATCCACGATGCGTCCAACGCGATCGCGGCGCTCGTCGCGACACGGGGAGCCCGCCCCCTCCAAGCCGTGCTGCTCGCGGCGGCGTTCAACCTGCTCGGGCCGCTCCTCGTTGGCACGGCCGTCGCGGACACGATCGGGGGGATCGTCACGGCCGAGGGTGCCACGGGCGTCGAGGTGATCGGCGCCGGCCTGCTCGCCGCGGTGTCCTGGAACGTCGCCACCTGGGCGCTCGGGCTGCCCTCGAGCTCGGGACACGCGCTGGTGGGCGGCCTCGTTGGGGCCGCGCTCGTCGCCGGAGGCGGCGATGCGATCCGGTGGGGCGGCATCGAGGGCGGCCATCCCGTCGGCGTTCTCGGCACGTTCGCGGCACTGGCTGCCGCGCCGGCGCTGGGCGCCCTCGCCGCGCTCGTGATGCTCCGCGGCATCCGGCGGGCGGCGCGCCGTGCGACCCGTCGCTGGCGCGGCCCGGCACGTGGCGGCGCATGGGCGATGTCGGCGGCGCTCGCCTTCAGCCACGGCGCGAACGACGCCCAGAAGTCGGTCGGCGTGATCGCCGCCCTGCTGGTCGCGGACGGCCGCGCGGGCTCCCTGTCGGCGCCAGTCTGGGCGACCGCCGGGTGCGCGCTCGCTCTCACGGTGGGGACTGCCCTCGGCGGCTGGAGCATCGTCAAGACCGTGGGACGGCGCATTTACCGCATCCACCCGGTCGACGGCGTCGCGAGCCAGG
The DNA here is from genome assembly GCA_035717845.1 of Solirubrobacteraceae bacterium. Taxonomy (GTDB): domain Bacteria; phylum Actinomycetota; class Thermoleophilia; order Solirubrobacterales; family Solirubrobacteraceae; genus DASSUW01. The sequence continues at coordinate 32,683 of DASTIC010000305.1, read as the reverse complement.
CCGCGTCCGCCGGCGTGATCCTCGGCGCCTCGCTCGTGGGCGCGCCGGTGTCCACCACGCAGGTCGTCGCCTCCTCGGTGGTCGGGGTCGGAGGCGGCCGCCGGCGCTGGCGACACGTCAACTGGGCGGTCGTCCGGCAGATCGGGCTCGGGTGGCTGATCACCATGCCGGCCACCGCCGCGGTCGGCGCCCTCGCGGCGGGCGCGTGGGGCTGGTCGTGATGGCCCATCGCTGGTTCCTCCCCGAGTCGCCGGACGTGCTCGGATTGCTTCGCGAGCAGCTGCAGGTGACGATCCAGGGCGTCGACGCGTTCGTCTCCTGGGCGGGAGGCGACGCGAGCGCCGGTGCGACTGTGCGGGAGCTCGAGCACCGTGCCGACGACGCCAAGCGGAGCCTCCACCGCGCGCTGCGCGAGGCATTCGTCACCCCGCTCGAGCCCGAGGACCTCTTCGCCCTCTCGCGCGGCGTGGACCACATCCTCAACCAAGCAAAGGATCTCGTCCGCGAATCCGAGGTCATGGCCTGCCCGCCCGATACGGCCGTGGCCGACATGGCGGCGCTCCTCGCCGCATCGGTCCGCGGCGTCGACGAGGCGATCGCACGGCTCGACCCCCGCGCGGGTGACGCGACGGATGCTGCCGACGCCGCGATCAAGCACGATCGCCGCCTCGAGCGCGTCTACCGCGCCGCCATGGCGCAGCTCCTCGAGGTGGACGACCTGCGCGAGGTGATGGCGCGCCGCGAGCTGTACCGGCGCTGCTCGCGGATGGGCGAGGCCGCCGTGGATGTGGCCGAGCGGGTGCTCTACGCCGTCGTCAAGGAGAGCTGACGAGAGCGGCCGCCTGCCGCACGGCCGATCAGCGGGCTTCTACGGATGGCGGCCCCAGGCGCGCTCCTTAACTTCCGGCCATGGCGAGGAACGCGACGCTGCTCGCCGCCCACGAGTTCTTCCGCAAGGGCGAGGCGAGCGCGGAGGGCTGGAGCATGCTGATCGGCCGCAGCCGTGACTGGGAGTCGGCCTACCGCGACCGCTGGCGCCACGACAAGGTGGTGCGCTCCACGCACGGCGTCAACTGCACGGGGTCGTGCTCGTGGAACGTGTACGTCAAGGACGGCCTGATCACGTGGGAGAGCCAGGCGGTCGACTACCCGCGCACCGATCCCGACCGCCCCAACCACGAGCCGCGCGGCTGCCCGCGCGGCGCGTCGTTCTCCTGGTACACGTACTCGCCCGTCCGCCTGAGGTATCCGTACGTGCGCGGCAGCCTGCTCGAGCGCTGGCGGGCGGCCCGCGCCGGTGCGGCCGATCCGGTGACGGCGTTCGCCGAGATCGCCGCTGACGGCCGGTACCGGGGTGAGCGTGGACGAGGCGGCTTCGTGCGCGCGAACTGGGAGGAGGCGACCGAGCTGATCGCCGCCGCCACCGTGCACGCGATCAAGCAGTACGGGCCCGACCGCGTGGGCGGCTTCACGCCGATCCCGGCGATGTCGCCGGTGTCGTTTGCCGCCGGGACGCGCTTCCTGAACCTGATCGGCGGGCACACGACGACGTTCTACGACTGGTACGCCGACCTTCCGCCGGCGTCGCCGCAGACGTTCGGCGACCAGACCGACGTCCCGGAGTCGGCCGACTGGTGGGACGCCAGCTACCTGGTGGTCTGGGGGACGAACCTGCCGATCACGCGCACCCCGGACGCGCACTTCATGACCGAGGCGCGCTACCGCGGCCAGAAGGTCGTCGTCGTCTCCCCCGACTACTCGGACCACGTGAAGTTCGCCGACGAGTGGGTGCCGGCGCAACCGGGAACCGACGGGGCGCTGGCGATGGCGATGGGCCACGTGATGCTCAAGGAGTTCTGGGTCGATCGCCGCGTCCCGCGGTTCGAGGACTACGGCAAGCGCTTCACGGACCTGCCGCTGCTCGTGACTCTCGAGGAGCGGGACGGCGTCCACGTGCCGGGCCGCTTCCTCATGGCCGCGGACCTCGGCGAGGAGGGCGAGAACGCCGACTGGAAGCCGGTGCTGCTCGACGCCGTGACGGGCGAGCCCGCGGTTCCGAACGGGTCGGTGGGCTTCCGCTACGGCGAGAGCGGCAAGGGCCGCTGGAACCTCCGCCTCGGGGAGCTCGACCCCGTGCTCTCGTTGCACGGCCGCCACGACGAGGCGGTCGAGGTCGCCCTCCCGCGCTTCGACGTCGGCGACACGCCGGGCGGCAGCGCGATGCGCCGCGGGGTGCCGGCGATCCGCGTCGGCGACCGCCTGGTGACGACGGTGCTGGACCTCATGCTCGCCTCCTACGGCGTCGCGCGCTCGGGCCTCCCGGGCGACTGGCCGGCCGGCTACGACGACGACGCGCAGCCGTACACGCCGGCGTGGCAGGAGGCGATCACCGGCGTCGACCGACGCACCGCGGCGAAGGTCGCGCGCGAGTTCGCCCGCAACGCGGAGGTCAGCGGCGGGCGCTCGATGATCTGCATGGGAGCCGGCACCAACCACTGGTTCCACTCCGACGAGACGTACCGCTCCTTCATCGCCCTGCTGCTGCTGTGCGGCTGCGTGGGGATCAACGGCGGCGGCTGGGCGCACTACGTCGGCCAGGAGAAGATCCGCACGTTCGCGGGCTGGCAGATGCTCGCGTTCGGCCTCGACTGGCGGCGGCCGCCACGCCAGGCGCAGGGCACCTCGTGGTACTACACGCACACCGAGCAATGGCGCTACGACCGGCTGCGCCCCGACCTCTTCGCCTCGCCGCTGGGCCGCGGCGTGCTCGACGGCATGACCTCGATCGACGCGCACGCCAAGGCCGTGCGGATGGGCTGGATGCCGTCGTTCCCGCAGTTCGACCGCAGCCCGCTCGACCTCGCCGACGAGGCGGCGACCGCCGGAGTCGATCCCGCCGAGCACGTCGTAGCCGAGCTCAAGGCCGGACGGCTGCGCTTCGCGATCGAGGACCCCAGCGCGCCGGAGAACTTCCCGCGGGTGTTCTTCGTCTGGCGGTCGAACCTGCTCGGCTCCTCGGGCAAGGGACAGGAGTACTTCCTGCGTCACCTGCTCGGAGCCACCCACGACGGTCCCCTGGCGGAGCCGCTGCCCGAGGGTGAGCGGCCCGCGGAAGTGCGCTGGCGCGAGGAGATCCCGCGCGGCAAGCTCGACCTCCTGGTCAACGTCGACTTCCGCATGACGACGACCGGCCTGTACTCGGACGTCGTGCTGCCGGCGGCCACCTGGTACGAGAAGCACGACCTGTCGATGACCGACATGCACCCGTTCGTGCACTCGTTCAACCAGGCGGTCCCGCCGCCTTGGGAGGCGCGCACCGACTGGGACGTGTTCGGCTCGATCGCCCGCGCGTTCTCGAAGCTGGCGGCCGAGCACCTCGGCGTGCGCCGTGACGTCGTCGCGCTGCCCGTGCTGCACGACTCGCCGGGCGACATCGCGCAGCCACGCGGGGACGTGCGGGACTGGCGGGCCGGCGAGTGCGAGCCGGTGCCCGGCCGGACGATGCCGAGCCTGACCGTCGTCGAGCGCGACTACGGGGCGGTGGCCGAGCAGTGGGCGGCCCTCGGGCCGCTGGCCGAGCGGCTCGGCTCCACGGTCAAGAGCGCCTCGTGGATTCCCGACCGCGAGGTCGAGCATCTCGCGGCCGCCAATGGCCGCGTGACCCGCGGCGTCGCGGCCGGCCGCCCGTCGCTCGAGCGTCCCGAGCAGGTGGCGGAGGCGATCCTCGCGCTCTCCGGAGTGACCAACGGCCGGTTGGCAGTGGCAGGATTCCGGTCGCTCGAGGAGCGCTGCGGCGTCCCGCTCGCCGATCTCGCCGAGGTCGCCGAGGAGACGCGCATCACGTTCCAGGACACGCAGGTCCAGCCGCGGCGTGTGATCACCTCACCGGAGTGGTCGGGGATCGACGAGGAGGGCCGGGCCTACGCCGCCTTCACGATCAACGTCGAGCGCGGGAAGCCATGGCACACGCTGTCCGGACGCATGCACCTGTATCTCGACCACGACTGGATCCGTGAGCTGGGCGAGGGCCTGCCGGCCTTCCGCCCGCCCGTCGACCACCGGCTCATGCTCGCCGGCGCCCAGCCCGTCGACGCCGATGGCATCCCGGAGATCACCTTGCGCTACCTGACGCCGCACTCGAAGTGGTCGATCCACTCCGAGTACCAGGACAACCTGCACATGCTCACCCTCTTCCGCGGCGGTTCGGGGCTGTGGATGAGCCCGGAGGACGCCGAGGCGATCGGCGTGCGCGACAACGACTGGGTCGAAGCTCACAACCGCAACGGGATCGTCGTCTCGCGCGCGGTCGTCTCCCACCGCGTGCCGAAGGGGGTGTGCCTGATGTACCACTCCAAGGACCGCCAGATCGGCACGCCGCGCTCGCAGATCGACGGACGCCGCGGCGGCACCGAGAACGCGCTGACGACGATCACCATGAAGCCGACGCACATGGTCGGCGGCTACGCCCAGCTCTCCTGGGGACCGAACTACTACGGACCGATCGGCTCCAACCGCGACTCGGTGACGGTCGTCCGCCGGCGCAGCCAGGAGGTCGTCTACTGATGCGCGTCAAGGCGCAGGTCGCGATGGTGATGAACCTCGACAAGTGCATCGGGTGCCACACGTGCTCGGTGACCTGCAAGCAGGTGTGGACCAACCGGCCGGGCACCGAGTACGTGTGGTTCAACAACGTCGAGACGAACCCGGGCCAGGGCTATCCGCGACGGTGGGCCGACCAGGCACGCTGGAACGGCGGCTGGGAGCTCGACCGCAAGGGGCGCCTGCGTCTGAAGGCCGGCGGCCGGGTCAAGAAGCTGCTGACGATCTTCTCCAACCCCGACCTGCCGGCGATCGACGACTTCTACGAGCCGTTCACCTACGACTACAAGACGCTCGTCGAAGCCCCGCTCGGCGACCGCGATCCGGTCGCCCGGCCGCACTCGCAGCTGACCGGCAAGCCGATGGACGTGACCTGGGGCCCGAACTGGGACGAGGGACTGGCCGGCGGGCAGGAGTCGGCACCGCACGACCCGCACCTGCAGGGGCTCGAGGAGGAGGTCCGCCTCACCTACGAGCAGGCGTTCATGTTCTTCCTCCCGCGCATCTGCGAGCACTGCCTGAACCCGTCGTGCGTCGCCTCCTGCCCGTCCGGCGCGATGTACAAGCGCGAGGAGGACGGCATCGTGCTCGTCGACCAGAACCGGTGCCGCGGGTGGCGCTACTGCGTGTCGGGCTGCCCGTACAAGAAGGTCTACTTCAACCACCGCACCGGCAAGGCCGAGAAGTGCACGCTGTGCTACCCGCGGATCGAGATCGGCCAGCCGACGATCTGCTCGGAGACCTGTGTCGGGCGCATCCGCTACCTCGGGCTCGTGCTCTACGACGCCGACCGCGTCGAGGAGGCCGCGTCGGTGCCCGACGTGCGCGACCTGCTCGGTGCGCAGCGATCCGTGTTCCTCGATCCGGAGGACCCGGCCACGCAGGAGGCGGCGGCGCGCGACGGCATCCCGACCGACTGGATCGCCGCCGCGCGCCGCTCCCCGATCTACGACCTCGCGATGCGCTGGGGCGTCGCGCTGCCGCTGCACCCGGAGTTCCGCACGCTGCCGATGGTCTGGTACGTGCCGCCGCTCTCCCCGGTGGTGTCCACGCTGGAGACCGACGGCTACGAGGCCGACCCCGACGACGTCTTCGGCGCCATCGACCACCTGCGGATCCCGCAGGAGTACCTGGCGAATCTGCTGACGGCCGGGGACACCGAGGTGATCCGCGGTGTGCTGCACCGCCTCGCCGCCATGCGGGCGTACATGCGCAAGCGCGAGGTGCTCGACGAGGTCGATGAGCGCCTGCCGGCCTTCGTGGGGCTCACGGGCCCCGAGCTCGAGCGCATGTACCGCCTCCTAGCCATCGCCGACTACGAGGACCGCTATGTGATCCCGCAGGCGCACGCCGAGCTCGGGGAGCGGCTGATGCAGGAGCAGGGCGGCTGCGGGCTCGACTTCGACGGCGGCCCTGGGAACTGCGGCGCGGTCGATCCGCGGCCCGACACGTCGTCGCCCTACGTGCCCTACGACGGCGAGCGCTTCCATCTGATCGACATCCTCAAGCGCGAGGAGCGCCCGGGGCCGTGAGGCGCTCCCGCCGTCCCCCCGCGCCGTGGGCGCTGCTCTCGCTGCTGCTGCGCTACCCCGACGAGCGCGTGGTCGCCGGCTGCGACGAGGTGGCCGCGCTCCACGACGGCCCCGTCCGCGTCTCGCTCGAGCGGTTCGTCGCAGAGTGGCGGGAGCCGCGGGCCGAGCACTACGTCCAGACCTTCGACCTCCGCCGGCGGGCGAGCCTGGAGCTCACCTACTACGCCCACGGCGACACGCGCGAGCGCGGCATGGCGCTCCTGCGCCTGAAGAAGCTCTACCGCGCCGCGGGGCTGCCGATGAGCTCGCGCGAGCTGCCCGACCACCTGACCGTCATGCTCGCCTTCGCGGCGCTGGCGCCCGCCGGCCACGGCGAGGCGCTGCTGGCCGAGCACCGCCCGGCGATCGAGTTGCTGCGGCTCTCGCTACACGACCTCGAGAGCCCGTACGCGCACGTGCTCGACGCGATCGCCGCGTGCCTGCCGACGCTCAGCGTGGGCGACCGCACCGAGGTCGCGCGGCTGGCGCGCGAGGGCCCGCCCGACGAGGCGGTCGGCCTCGAGCCCTACGGTCCGCCCGAGGCGATGCCGAGCGGGGCGCGCCCATGAGCGCCGGTGAGATCCTGCTCTGGATCATCCTGCCGTACGCCGCGGTGGCCACGTTCGTCGTCGGCACCTGGTGGCGCTACCGGGCGGACCAGTTCGGCTGGACGAGCGGCTCGACCCAGCTGTTCGAGCAGAAGATCCTCGGCTGGGCCGGCCCCGCCTTCCACTACGGCGCGCTCGCTGCCGTCGGCGGGCACGTGATCGGCCTCATGATCCCCAAGTCGTTCACCGAGGCGATCGGCATGTCCGAGAGCACCTACCGCTGGTTCTCGGCCGTCGCCGGCGCGGTCGCCGGCGCCGTCTGCGTCGTCGGCTTCATCGGCCTCGTCTACCGGCGCATCACCAACGTCCGCGTGCGCCGCACGACCTCGCGCACCGACCTGCTCGTCTACGCGCTGCTGGTCGTCCTGATCGGCCTCGGCTGCGTCATGACGTTCGGCTACAACCTGGCCACGAAGACGCCGTACGACTACCGCGACTCGATCTCGGAGTGGTGGCGATCGCTGTTCATCCTCCAGCCCGACGTCGAGGCGGTGCAGGACTCCAACGTCCTCTACCAGATCCACGCGATCGTGGCGTGGGCGTTCTGGGCGCTGTTCCCGTTCAGCCGCCTCGTACACGCGTGGAGCATCCCGCTCCAGTACCTCGGCCGGCCGTACATCCTCTACCGGCGCCGCTACGCGGGGACCGGCCGTGGCTGAGCGGGGCGCCGGCGCGCAGCTGGCGGCGGCCACGGCCGCCTTCACGGTCTGCTTCTACGCGTGGGCACTGCTGGGGCCGCTCGGCCCGGACCTCCAGGACGAGCTCGCGCTGTCGGATCTCGAGCTGTCGATCGTGGTGGCCGTGCCGGTGCTGCTCGGGTCGCTGATGCGGATACCGCTCGGCGCGCTGACCGACCGCTACGGGGGCCGGCGCGTGTTCACGGCGCTGCTCGCGTACACGCCTCTGCCGCTGATCGCGCTGGCGCTGTTCCACGCCTCGCTGGGCGTGATCCTGCTGTTCGGCTTCCTGCTCGGCTTCGCGGGAGCGTCGTTCGCCGTCGGCGTCCCGTTCGTCAACCGGTGGTACCCGCCGGAGCGCCAGGGGGCGGCGCTCGGGATCTACGGCATGGGGATGGGCGGCACCGTTCTCGCGGGCCTGACCGCCCCGGCGATCGCCGACGAGCTCGGGATCTCCGCCCCGTTCTGGCTGGCCGGGGCCCTCGTCGCGCTCACCGCGGTCGGCTTCTACGCGATCGCCCGCGACGCCCCGGGCGCCGCGAGCGGGGCGACGGGCGGGCTGTTCGCGCCGCTGGCGGTATTCCGGACGAGCGGGCGCGCCTGGGCGCTGACGCTGTTCTACTTCCTCGCCTTCGGCGGCTTCGTCGCGATGTTCCTCTACCTGCCGAAGCTGCTCACCGGCGTCCACGACCTCACGAAGACCGACGCGGGCGCCCGAGCCGCCGGCTTCGCGCTGCTCGCTGTGCTCGCCCGGCCGATGGGCGGCTGGCTCGCCGACCGGGTCGGCGCCGCGCGGGTGCTGCGCGTCTCGTTCGCCGGCGTCACGCTGCTCGCCGCTGCGCTGGCGGCGACCTACGAGTCGATGGTGCCGCTCACGGTCGCGTGCCTGAGCTTGGCGGTCTTCCTCGGTCTCGGGACCGGCGCGGTGTTCAAGCTCGTCGCCGAGTGGTTCCCGGAGCGCGTCGGGGCGGTCACCGGCGTGGTCGGCGCCGCCGGCGGCCTCGGCGGCTTCTTCCCCCCGCTCGTCATGGGCATCGTCAAGGCGGCCACAGGGGGCTACGCGCTCGGCTTCGCGCTGATGGCCCTGGTCGCCGTCGCATGCCTGCTCGTCCTCGCCCGGCTCACCGGCCGGACCGCTCCGCGCGAGCAACCGCCTCGGCGGGAGCCGGGACGGCGGGAGCCGGCAGTGGGGCCTCGATGAGTCGCGAGCGCTCGCGCGCCGCTCACCATGCCCGACGCCTGCGGACTTGCCGCTGATCGCTCGCGTGGTTTGCACGGTCGCGCAAGGTCGTGGGATGCGGGACCGTTGGCGCTGTGTACACCTCCGCCCTCACGCGGGACGCAGGAGAGCACGACGCTCCAGGCGCAGCGCTGGTCGAGGGGCGGGCGCTCACGAAGAGCTACGACCCGGCCCATCCGGAACGGCTGGCGCTGCGCGGCGTCGACCTCGCCGTCAAGCCCGGCGAGATGGTCGCGATCATGGGGCCGAGCGGCTGCGGCAAGTCGACGCTGCTGCATCTGCTCGGAGGCCTCGACGTTCCGACCGACGGCGCCGTGATCCTGGGCGGCCGGCGGCTCGACACGCTCTCGGAGACCAAGCGCGCGCTCGTACGGCGGCGCGATGTCGGCTACGTGTTCCAGTTCTTCAACCTGATCGCCAACCTCAGCGTGGCCGACAACGTGGAGCTTCCGCAGTTACTCGTCGGGCGGTCGCCCGCCCACGCGCGCGCCCGGCGCGAGGAGCTCCTCGGCCGGCTGGGGCTCGCCGGTTACGGCTCCCGGGCGCCAGCCGAGCTGTCGGGCGGTGAGCAGCAGCGGGTGGCGCTCGCCCGGGCGCTGGCCAACGAGCCCGCCGTGCTGCTGGCCGACGAGCCGACGGGCAATCTCGACAGCGCCGCGAGTGGCGAGGTCGTCGCCCTGCTCGAGGAATGCCATGCCGGCGGCCAGACCGTCGTCCTCGTCACCCATGACCCGGGCGTGGGCGCGGCGGCCGGGCGCCTGCTGCGCATGGCCGACGGCCGCATCGTCTCCGAGGAGCGCTGAATGCGAGCGCTCTGGCGGGCCGGCGCCGCTGACCTCCGCGGTCGGCGCCTGCAGACCACCCTGTTCGCCCTCGTCGTCGTCGTCGCCACGGCCGGCATGACGGCCGGCCTCGGCCAGCAGCGCAGCGCCGCCGAGCGCTGGGACGACGCATTCGCGCGCGCCAACGGCGCCCACGTCGCGTTCTACGGGGAGCTCGCCGCGCTCCGCCGCGTGCAGGACGACCGCGAGGTCGTGCAGTCCGCCGCGCCAAGCCCGGTGACCTTCGGCACGCTCCGCCACGACGACGTGCAAGTCGACGACGTCGAAGTCCGGGCAGCCGGCTCACGCCGCGCGGCGGTCGGCACGCCGCTGCTGTTCGACGGCCGCTGGTTGACCGGCGACGACCCGGCTGAGGTCGTGATCGAGCGCAGCCTCGCGCTCGAGGAGGGGATCGAGCCGGGCGATCGCGTGCGGCTGCAGGGTGACGGCGCCGGGCTCGAGCTCACGGTCGTCGGCACGGCGCTCAACCTCGTCGACTGCTTCTACCCGGAGTGCGAGTCACAGACCGCGTGGACGACGGGCGCGGCCGTGGAGCGGCTCGCGGGGCCCGACGCACCGCCGCGCTCGCTGCTGCTGGTCCGGATCGCCCGCCCGGTCGCCGTCGAGGCGTTCGCCGCTCGCATCCAGGACGCGCTCGGGACGAGCCTGGACGACCTCGAGCAGTTCGAGGAGACGCGCGGCAACGCGCTCTTGCTCAACCGCTTCCTCGGCGCCTTCCTGGCGGCGTTCGGCGTGTTCCTGCTCGTCGCCTCGGGCCTCGTCGTGCTGAGCACGGTCAGCGCCCGCGTGCTGGCCCGGTACCGGGAGCTCGGCATCCTCAAGGCGATCGGCGTCACGCCCCGTGCGCTGGCGCTGCTCGTGCTGGGCGAGAACCTGGCGATCGCGACTGCCGGCGCCGCGGCCGGCGTGGCGGTGGGCGGCTGGCTGGCTCCCAGCCTCCAGCTCCGGTTCTCGGAGGTGCTCGAACCCGGCCGGGCGACGTTTCCCGCCGACGTGCTCGTCGGAGCGACCGTCGTGGTGCTGGGGATCGTCGCCGCCGCCACCCTGCTCCCCGCCGTGCGCGCCGGCCGCGTGCCGGCGAGCCAGGCGATCGTGCGCGGGGCGGCACCGGTCTCGCTCCGGCCGTCCCGGCTGGCGGCCCTCGCGGCCCGGTTGCGCCTCGGCGCGGCGGTCGCCGTGGGGCTCAAGGACGCCGGCGCGCGGCCGCTGCGCACGTGGCTGACGATCGCCGGTCTGGCCGTCACCGTCATCGCCGTCGTCGCCACCTTGGCGTTCGACCGCACGGTGCAGCAGATCGCCGACGACCCGGCGCTCACCGGCGACCCGCAGAGCCTCGAAGTCGATCCAGGGGGCGCCGATCCGGCGCAACTGGTCGGCGCCCTGGACCGTCAGCCCGGCGTCGACGCCTGGTTCACGGCGACCGAGCGGCAGGTCGCGGTCGGCTCCCAGCGATTCCAGGTCCGAGCGCTCGGCGGCGACGTCGAGCGCAGCGGCTTCGTGATCCACGAGGGTCGCATGCTCGCGCGGTCGGGCGAGGCGGTCGTCGGCTTCGCTCTTCAGGACCAGCTCGGTCGCGGGGTCGGCGACCGGATCGAGCTCGACGTCGCGGGCCGGCGGCTCGACCTGCGGATCGTGGGCCGTTTCGCGACGGGCGAGGACGAGGGCGAGCGCGCGATGATCACGCTCGACGACCTGCGCCGCGTCGAGCCCGGCGCAGATCCGGAGCGCGTCCTCGTCAGGGTCTCACCAGACGCCGACCGCGCCGCCGTCGCCCGGTCGATCGACGCCGCCGCTCCCGGCGTGAAGGCCGAGGTCGTCGAGACCGACCTCGGTGTCATGGACGCGTTCCGGGCCGCGTTCTACATGATCAGCCTGCTCGTGCTGGCCGTCGGACTCGTCAACCTCGGTGGCACCGCCGTGCTCGGCATCCACGAGCGGCTCCACGACCTGGCGATCCTGAAGGCGATGGGCTTCACGCCGCGGCAGGTGGCGCTCAGCGTCGCCACCGGCACGGGCGCAGTGGCGGTCGCGGCCGTGGCCGTCGGCGTTCCGGCCGGGATCGTCGTCGCCGATGCGATGCTGGCGGCGGTCGGCCGGGGCGCAGGCGTCGGGCCGGAGCTCGGCGCGTCCGCGCCGCTCGCCGGCATCGCCGCCGCCAGCCTCGGCATCATCGCCCTCGCCGCCGGGCTCGGAGCGCTGGTCGCGCGCCGCGCCGCGCGTGCCCCGGTGGCCGAAGCACTGCGAGCCGAATGACACTGCCGACCGGTGATCTCACGCGGGAATGGAAGGCGGCGCTGCACGCCGTGCTGACGGCGGCGACGCGGTCGGACGTCCCGCACGCGCTGCTGGCGCCGATCGAGCGCCAGGTCGAGCTGGTCGAGGAGCTCGTCGAGCGCGCCTTCGGGCCGTTCGACGCCGTCTTCGACCTCCTCGAGCAGAGCGGAGCCGCCATGCGCCAGCAGGCCGAGGCACTGAGCGAGTCTGCGCGGGCGCTCGAGCAGGCCGCCGAGCTGATGCGTGCCCAGGCAGAGCTGTTCGAGCGTACGGTCCACACCGTCCGGCAGCCGGCCGAGATGGCCAAGGGCGTGGCCCGGCTCGGCGGCCACACGCGGCGACGGTAGATGGCGGACGCGCTCCTCGGCGTCGCCGCCGGCCTCGCGACGCGGCGGGTACCGACGGCGCGAGCGGACGAGACGGCGGGTGCGGCCCGCGCGGCCCTGGCCGGAAGCGTCTACGACTCGGCCGACGATGTCGCGGTGCTGCTCGGCGACCGGCTCGCCGGCCTCGTCCCGATCGAACAGCTGCTCGCCGCTCCCGAGCAGACGCCGCTCGCCGCGATCATGGACCCCGACCCGCCGGTCGTCGGCCCGGAGACCGATCAGGAACGTGCCGCGTGGACCATGATCGACCGGGGAGAGTCGAGCCTCGCTGTCACCGACGAGGCCGGTCGCTTCCTCGGCCTGATCGCGCCCCAGCGGATGCTCGCCGTCCTGCTCGCCGCCCACGACGAGGACCTCGCACGGCTCGGCGGCTACCTGGCGGGCACGAGCCGTGCGCGGCGGGCCGCCGAGGAGCCCGTGCTCATGCGGCTCTGGCATCGGCTGCCGTGGCTGCTCGTCGGTCTGGCCGGCGCCATGGCGGCCGCGCTGATCGTCGGCGCATTCGAGGACGAGCTGCAGGCCAAGCTGGTCCTCGCCTTCTTCGTGCCGGGCGTCGTCTACATGGCCGACGCGGTCGGGACGCAGACGGAGGCACTGCTGATCCGCGGCCTGTCCGTGGGCATCGCGATGCGAACCGTCGTGCGGCGCGAGCTGATCACCGGCCTCGTCCTCGGGATCGCCGTGGGCGCTGCGTTCCTCGCCTTCGCGTGGCTGACGTGGGGCGACAGCCGCGCGGCAGCGTCGGTCGCTCTCGCGCTGTTCGCGAGCTGCTCGATCGCGACCTTCGTCGCCATGGTGCTGCCGTGGGCGTTCCAGCGGCTCGGCCACGACCCCGCGTTCGGCTCAGGCCCCCTGGCGACTGTGATCCAGGACCTGCTGTCGATCGCGATCTACTTCACCATCGCCACCTGGATCGCGCTCTGACGCAAGGAAGCGCGCGATCTCGGCGACGGCGCGCTGATCGTCGTGGATGAAGACGTGTCCGCCGCGTTCGACGCGCACCCAGCGGCTTCCCGCGATGCGGGCCACCATCGCCCGCGCGTCCTCGTAGGGCGCGAGCGGATCGTCAAGTGCATGAACGCCCAGCGTCGGCGCCGAGATCCCTTCGAGCGGGTAGTTGCCGATCTCGGGATTGCCGACGTAGCCGTCGAAGATGGTGCCCTGCTTGCGCCACGCCATCGGGAAGAAGCTGTCGAATATCGCGTCGAGGGTGCGGCGGTCGTCGTCGTCCATCGCATAGCCCACCGGCGCACCGGCGATTCGCGCGAGCGAGCCAGGCATGAAGACGCGCAGGAACCAGAGCACGGGCTGGGAGAACATGACCGGGGCCAGCGGACGCGGCGCCAGCGTGACGGGCCGGGCGTGCGGCGCGTTGGCCGCGACGAGCGCAAGCCGGCTGACCCGGTCGGGGTGGCGCAGCGCGAACTGCACGGCCGACGTGCTGCCCGCAGAGAATCCCAGCACAGCCGCACGCTGGATCCCGAGGGCATCGAGAAGGTCGGCGAACGCGTCGGCCTGCGCGGCGACCGATGCGTCGGGCGGCATCGGCGAGCCGAGGTAGCCGAAGCGCGACGGCGCGATGATGCGAGAGCCCGGCGGGACCAGCGCTCGCCACGACGGCGGCACGTCGCAGCCACCGACGACGCCGTGGACGAGCAGGACGGGCGAGCCCTCGCCCCATTCGCAGTACTCGACCGGCCCATGGCGGCTGGCGGCGGTCATGCGCTCGAACGTCCGAAGCCGCGCCCGTGCGCGCCGCAGGTCGCGCGCGTAGCGGCCGGCGAGGGCGCCCGTCGCAACCGCGAGGCCGGCGAGGATCGGTGCAGTCATCGGAGCGCCTCGTCGAAGAAGCCGACGACCCTGCGCTCGTACTCGGCCGGTGCGGCGGAGAGCGCGCCGGTGTGGCCGGCGCCGGGCACCTCCCACAGCTGCTTGGGGGATCCGGCGGCGTCGTAGAAGGCCCGGTTGAGGACCTCGGCGGCTTGGCCGTCCAGCCCGCGGATGAGCAGCAGCGAGCGCGGCGCGATGTCGTCGACCAGGTCCATCAGGCTCGGCGGCGGCCCCTCGTTGGCGAGCACGGACACTGCGAGCGTCTGTGCGGCCATCGGGGTGAAGGGCTTCTGCAGCGCGCCGATCTCCGGGTCGTCCCAGTGCTCGGCGACGGAGCGCACGCTGCCGCCTTCGGACACGACCGCCCGCAGCCGCGGATCCTCCGCGGCCGTCTCCAGCAGCATCTCGCCGCCGACGGAGAGGCCGAGCGCGCCGATGCGCCCGGAGTCGACGTCGCGACGCCGGGTGAGGAACGACACGGCCCCCTTCAGGTCCGAGTCCCCGCCCCAGCCGTAGGCGTTGAAGTCGCCGTCGCTCTCGCCCTCGCCCCGGCGGTCGAACAGCAGCACGCCGTAGCCCTGCCGGGCGAGCATGCGGGCGTGCTCGACTGGGCCCGAGCGGCCGGGCGAGACGATCACCGCCGCGCGGTTGCGCGACGGGACGTACCAGCCGGCCAGCCGCAGCCCGTCTGAGCTCGTGAAGGCGACCTGGTCGTAGGGCCGCCCGAGGTCGACAGCCTGCACGGGTTCGCGGGCCCGGTGCGTGGTGATGATCGCGACGAGCGCGGGCAGCAGGACCAGCAGCGCTGCCGCGCCGGCCAGGAGTCCGAGCAGCGTGCGCCGCGCATAGCGCCGCGCGCGGCGCCCGTCCAGCCGGCGCTCCCTCCAGAGCGTGACGGCGCCGAGGCCGACGAGCACGACGCCGGCCAGGCCGGCGAGCATCGCCGTGACGTCGTCGCCGGCGAGGCGGTCGAGGGCGACGTGGCGGAACCCGTCCGCGATGCCCGCGGTCAGCGCGAGGAGGCCGCAGGCGATCGCCGTGAAGCCGCGGACCACGGGACCCAAGCGTGGGTAGGCCCATGCGAGCATGGCGGCCACGGCCACGGGGACGAGGCCGCTGGCGAGATGGTCCGCGGCCGCGGTGCCCTGTTCGGGATGGAGGAACGCGTCGTCGACGACGGCCAGCGCGGCAAAGGCGAGCGCAATCCGGAACACCATCAGACCACCACGTGCTCGAGCTCGAGCGGCTGCCCGGCGGCGAGGAGGCGGCGCTCACCCCGAATCGTGATCTCGACGGGCTCCCCCTCCTCCAGGGTGTAGCGCTCGGTCCGGCGTCCGAGCTCGACGCGGAGCTGGCGGTCGCGGAACCGCAGGGGGAACTCCAGCGACTCCCAGGCCGAGGGCAGGTGGGGCTCGATGGTCAGCCGGCCGTCGCAGTCGCGCACCCCGCCGAAGCCGAACACCAGGGCCTGCCACACCCCACCTGCAGCGGCGACGTGCACGCCGTCGGAGACGTTGCCGGCCGCATCCGCCAGGTCCATCAGCAGCGCGAAGCGGAAGTACTCGAGCGCCCGCTCCTGGTGGCCCACCTCGGCGGCCACGATGCTCTGCACCGACGCCGAGAGCGACGAGTCACCGGTCGTGAGCTCGTCGTAGTACTCGAAGTTGGCCCGCTTGGCCGCCTCCGTGAACTCGTCGCCGAGCAGGAACATGGCGAGCACGACGTCGGCCTGCTTGATGACCTGATGGCGGTAGATCTCGAGCGGGTGGTAGTGGAGGAGGAGCGGGAAGCGATCGGGCGGCGTCGCGTCGAGGTCCCAGATCTCGCGATCGAGGAACCTCGAGTCCTGCGGATGGATGCCCCGCCGCTCGTCGTAGGGCACGAACATGGCGGCCGCTGCCCGCTCCCACGCCTCGAGCTCCTCGGGCCGAAGCTCGACCTCGTCGACGAGCGCCGAGTGGGCGGCAGGGCGCTCGGCCTCCAGGCGGCGGACGCATTCGACCGCATAGGACAGGTTGAGGCGCGCCATGAGGTTCGTGTACGTGTTGTCGTCGACGACGGTCGTGTACTCGTCGGGGCCCGTGACGCCGTGGATGTGGAACCGGCCGTCGTCGGCGTAGAACCCGAGGTCCTCCCAGAGCCGCGCGGTCTCGACGAGCATCTCGGCGCCCGCCTCCGCGAGGAAGTCCACGTCGCCCCGGGCGTTGACGTAGCGGCGGATCGCGTAGGCGATGTCCGCGTTGATGTGGTACTGGGCCGTGCCGGCCTGGTAGTAGGCGGAGGCCTCCTCCCCGTTGATCGTCCGCCACGGGAACATGGCCCCGCGATGCCCGAGCTCCCGTGCCCGCGCACGGGCCTTCGGCAGCACGCTGTGGCGGAAGCGCAGGAGGTTCCGGGCGATGCGCGGCTGCGTGTACGACAGGAACGGGAGCAGGTAGACCTCCGTGTCCCAGAAGTAGTGGCCCTCGTACGCTCGCCCGGTCAGGCCCTTCGCCGGCACGCCCGCGCCCTCCGCGCGCCACGTCGCCTGCGCCAGCTGGAACAGGTTCCAGCGGATGGCCTGCTGCGTCCGGGCGGATGACGTGCCCCCGCGGACGCGCACGTCGGCGCGGTCCCAGAAGCGGTCGAGGTGCGCGCGCTGGGCCTCCACCAGCGTCTCGAACCCACCGTGGATGCTCCTGTCGAGCGTCCACGCACAGCGCTCGACCAGCTCCCGCGGCGGAACGGATCGCGACGACTGGTACGCGACGAACTTCGTGACGCGGATCGGCACACCCGGCTCGGCGTTCGCGGTGACGGCCAGCTCGCCGAAGTCGCCGTCGATCGTGTGCGACGTCTCGTACGGCATCGCCGTCTCGACGATGTGGTCGACGCCGACCCCGAGGGTCATCCCGCTGTTCACGGCCTGGTAGCCGACCAGCAGGCGGCCGCCCGCGTCCTCCGCGACCACGGCGTTCAACACGCGCTGCGGGAGCTCGTGCCCCACGCGGGGATCTCCGGGGCGATCCTCGTGTTCGATGGGCAGGTCCTCGCAGTTCACGAGCTCCGAGCAGATCGTCACCGGCGCGGAGTGGTCGAGCAGGACGACCTCGTACGTGATCGCGACGACGTGCCGATGCTCGAGCGACACGAGGCGGCAGGAACGGACCGCGACGTGCTTGCCGGCCGGCGTCGACCAGATCAGCTCGCGGGTCAGCGTGCCCGCTCGCATGTCCAGGACGCGGGCGTACTCCTGCATGCGCGCCGTCGGCAGGTACAGCGGCTCGTCGTCGACGAAGAGTCTCAGGACCGTGGCGTCGGGCGCCTTCACCATCGTCTGGCCGGAGCGAGCCAGGCCGTAGGACTCCTCGGGGTGGACGATCGGCCAGGTCTCGTGGAAGCCGTTGATGAACGTCCCCCGCGACCAGGTCGGCCGTCCTTCCTCGAAGGTGCCGCGGACCCCCACGTACCCGTTCGAGAGCGAGAACCCCGTCTCCGCGCGCGCGAAGTACCGGTCCGAGTACCGCCGCTCGACGATGCGCCAGTCGTCGACGGGATACAGGCTCTCGGGTGGGATGTGGAGCCGGCGCTTCAGCATCGCTGCACCCACCGGAGCTCAGGCATATCGCAGCGCCTCTCCAGGCTTGAAGCGGACCGCGCGGCGCACCGGAGCCAGAAGCACGAGGACGGCGAGCACCACCGTGCCCACGAGTGTGATGGCCACGTTCGCGACCGGGAACGTGAACGTCAGGTCCAGCTTGGCCGCGGACTCGGTGAGCGCGAGCATGCCGTGGGCGAGCGCATAGCCGACCGCCAGGCCGATCAGCCACCCGGCGACCGCGATGACGAGCCCCTCCGTCCCGAAGATGCGGCGGATGTCGCGGGCGCGGGCGCCGACGCACCGAAGCATCCCGATCTCGCGCGTCCGCTCGAGGACTCCCATCGTGATCGCGTTGACGAGCCCGACCAGGCTGATCGCCACGATCACGAGCCCGAGGACGGTGATCGAACGCGTGATGCCGGCGTTCTGCGCGACGTTATCGGCCTTCTGGTCGTACCAGGCCATCGTCGTGATCGGCGTCCCGTGGGCGCCCAGCGTGTCCTCCAGCCGCGTCGTTAGCCGGTCGATGAAGGCGTGGTTCGCCGACTCGCTGCGGATCCAGTAGGTGTTGACCTCGTCCGGTGCGTCCAGCACTCGCTGGAGCGTCGCGAGCGGCATGTAGAGCTGGCCGGGCTGCCCCGGCTCCCACAGCATCCCGACGATGCGCAGGCGCGCCCGTCCCGCCGCGGTCTGCGCGGTGATCGTGTCCCCGACCTCGGCGCCGGTCGCCGCCGCCAGTCCGGTGCCGACGACCGCGACGTCGGTGCCGCGCGTCGCCTCGGCGGCGGTGTACCAGCGGCCCTCGGTGACGCGCAGGCGCATCCACGGCCGCTCGACCATGCCCCACAGGCCGGCGTCCTTGCCGGCGACCTTCGCCTGGTTGACGAGCAGCGGCTGGACGTCCTCGACGCCGGGAGTCGACGCCAGCGCTCGCCTCGCCTCGTCGGTCAACGGGCGCGACGCGAACGTGCCGGCCCACACGTCGAGGTCCGTGTCGTCGTAGTAGTCCCGCGTGAGGTTGCCGACCGACGTGCCCAGCGAGAGCAGCGCGAGAAGCGTCGCGACGGCCAAGCCGACCTGCATCGCGGTCGCGAGCGTCCGGCGCTTGCGGCGCCCGACGCCGCGGAGGCCGATCTGCGCGCTGCGCGGCGCTCGGACGCGTCGCAGCAGCGCGTCCAGGCGGCCCTGCCCGCCGACCGCCGAGCCGCTGGCCTGCAGCGCCTCGCGTAGCGGGAGCCGCGACGCCCGCCGGATCGCCGGTGCAGCCGCCAGCGGCGGACCGACGAGGCCGACGACGGCGCTGGCCACGAGCACGGACGGGTCGACGTGCACGCCCGTCTCGATGCCGAAGAAGGTGCTGCCGAAGTAGTCCACGATCACATTGGCGAGGACGACCCCGAGCACCACGCCCACCGCGGCCCCGAGGACGCCGAGCAGGAGCGCGGTGCGCCGGTAGATCCGCGCGACCTGGCGCCGCGAGGCGCCGATGGCCTTCATCGCCGCGATCTCCGGCGTCTGCTCGCCGATCAGCGTCGTCATCGTGTTCGACAGCAGCACGAGCGCCGACAGCAGCGCCAGCAGCGTGACCGCCGACATCACGCTCGCGATCTGCTCGAACACCTCCTTGCCGGGGTACTCGCCGGCCTTGCGCAGCGCCGGGAGCTCGGAGAAGCCGTCGAAGCCCTCGACGCCGCGCAGCGCCTGGCGCACCGCCTCCACCGTGCGGTCGGCGGCGGCCTGACTCGGGTCGCGCAGGCGCAGGCCGAACCACGTGTAGCCGCGCGTTCCGCTCAACCCGGCCACCGTCTCCGGCGACGTGTAGAAGGTGGCGAAGTCCTCCGTCGCGGCCAGCGAGCCGCCGTAGAGGTTGCGGCCCTCGCCGCGCACCGGCAGCGGGCGCACGGTCCCGTCGGCGGCGATCACGCGCACCGTGGTGCCGCTGAACTTGCCCTTGGACGCGTTCTGGTTGTCGGTCAGCACGGTCCCGGCCGCGGGCGGCGAGCCGGAGATGCGCGTGACGACGTCGACGTCCTGCCGGTCGAAGTCCGGGACGCCCATGATCATCGCCCGTTGACGCCGGGCGCCGACGTAGATGCGCGTCGAGAAGAGGCTCTTGGCCCCGACGGCCTCGACGTTCGGGAGCGCTCCAAGTCGCTCGAGCTGGGCATCCGAGAGCACGAGGGGCTCGGTCTGGAGCGTCAGGTCGGCGAGCTTGTTGGCAGCGATCTCGCGGTCCATCGACTGCTGCATGAGCCCGGGAACCGCGAAGATCCCGACGCTGGCCACCGCCAGCGCCAAGGTGAGTACCGTGAAGGACGCCCGCGCCCGGCGGCGTGTCAGGTCCGTGAGCGACTTGCGCAGGATGGCGGAGGGCATGGTCGGCTCCTCACTCGTCCACCACGACGCCGTCGCGGATCGTGATCGTGCGGTTCGCGCGCGCGGCCAGCTCGAGGTCATGCGTCACGTAGAGGACGGTCGCGCCCTCGTCGCAGACGCGGCGCAGCAGCTCGAACATCTCCGCCGCGGTCTTCGTGTCGAGGTTGCCGGTCGGCTCGTCGCCGATGACCAGCGTCGGGTAGGACGCCAGGGCGCGTGCGATCGCGACGCGCTGCTGCTGGCCGCCGGACAGCTCCGACGGCAACCGGTCCGCCATGTCCGCCAAGCCGACCAACTCGAGGTTGTGCAGCGCACGCTCGCGCCGTTCCCGCTTCGATCCCCGGCGCGCGAAGTCCATCGGCAGCATCGCGTTCTCGAGCGCGGTCAGCGTCGGCAGCAGCTGGAAGAACTGGAACACCACGCCAACACGGCGGCCACGCCAGATCGCGAGCTCCTCCTCGCTCATGCCGTCGATCCGCTCGCCGTCGACCGTCACCGTCCCGGACGTGGGTCGGTCGATGCCGGTGATCATGTTCATGATCGTCGACTTGCCGCTGCCCGACGGGCCGACGATCGCGACCATGTCGCCGTCGGCGATCGCCAGGTCGACGCCACGCAGCGCCGGGAACTCGACCTTGCCGGTGCGGTAGACCTTCTCCACGCCGGCCAGCTCGATCAACGGCGGCCTGACCGCCTTCGAGGTGGGCTCTCGCCCGCTCAGTACATCGGACATGCCGTCACCACCTTCGATCTCGCACCGGGGAACGTGGGCAGCGTCCCCCGGACCGGCGATCAGCGCATCGGTGCAACATCCGAAGCCGCCTGCGGGTGTCTACGGAGATGTCAGAACGGCTACTCGCGCTCGCGCAGCGTCAGGCTCGCGACGGCGAGCAGCGCCGCCGCGTAGGCGGCCAGCAGCGCGAGGTAGGGCAGTCGGTCTGCCGCCGGGCTGCCGTCGCGGAAGACCGGGACGAGCACGTCCTCGGCATACGTGAGCGGCACGAGCCGCGCGAGCGCCTGCAGCGGCCACGACAGCTCGGCGAACGGAATCAAGAGCCCCGACAGCAGCAGGCTCGGCACGATCACCAGCGGGATGAACGGGAAGATCTGACCTTCCGAGCGTGCCGTGCTGGACACCAGCAGGCCGAGGGCGATGGACGCGATGGCGAGCAGGAACACGACCGCGAGCACGATGGGCAGCCGAGCCCACAGTCGCGGCACGTCGTAGAGCAGAGCGATCGTCACGATCACGAGCCCCGCCTGGACAGCGGCCAGCGTCGCGAAGCCGACCACGTAGCCGAGCACGATCTCGCCGCGCCGGAACGTCGCGACCAGCATGCGATCGAGCGTCCCGCCGGTCCGCTCGCGCACGAGGGCGATCGCGGCGAGGACGTAGGCCACGAAGTGGACGACGAACGCGCCGGCGGGCAGGGCGTTGGCGCCCGCGTCGACGCCGATGCGGTCCAGCGCCGGCCACGCGTCGAGCACGAGTTTGAGCAGGACGACGATCGCGCACGGCACGAGCAGGGAGAGGCCGATGAAGCGCGGATCGCGCCGGATCTGGAGCAGCACCCGACGGCCGACCGCGACCACGTGGCCGGCTCTCATGCCTCCCCCTCCTCCACCAGCCGCAGCACCACGTCCTCGAGCGTGTCGCGCTCGACGCGCACCGACTCGACGCCGTCCGCCCCCAAGAGCGCCGGCAGCTCGCGCTCGTAGTCGCGCAGCTCGAACGTCTCGACGCGGCCGTCGCGCCGCAGCGTCACACGCGCCCGTCCGCGATCGAGCAGCGACGCCGGCGTGTCCTCCGCGAGCAGGCGGCCCTCACGCAGGACGGCGAGCCGGTCGCAGTGCAGCGCCTCGTCGAGCTGGTTGGTCGACACCACCACCGTCGCGCCGCGATCGCGCAGGGCGCCGAAGGTGCTCCACATGCGACGCCGCAGGAGCGGGTCGACTCCGGCGGTCGGCTCGTCGAGCAGCAGCACCGGCGGCTCGTGCAGGAGGGCGCACGCCAGCGACACGCGCTGCTTCATGCCACCCGAGAACCCGTACACCGGCTCGGCCGCCCGCTCGGCCAGGGCGACGAGCCCGAGCAGCTCCCGAGCACGTGTCTCTGGATCGGTGACGGAGAGGCCGCGTGCGAAGAAGCTCAGGTTCTCGATGGCCGTGAGGTCCTCGTAGAGCGCAGGCCGCTGTGGCATGTAGCCGAGCCGGGAGCGGAGCCGCGCACGGTCGGCGTGCGCATCCCCGTCCAGTAGGCGTACCGTCCCCGACGTCGGCCTCAACAGGCCGCACAGCGCGCGGATGCAGGTGGTCTTGCCCGAGCCGTTCGGGCCGAGCAGACCGTAGATCGAGCCCTCGGGGATGCGCAGGTCGAGCCCGTCGACGGCGACCGTCGCGCCGAAGACCTTGCGGAATCGCTCGAATGCGACCGCCGCGCGTACATCCTGGCGTGTCGTCGACACCTGTCCAACGCTACGGCTCGCCTGCCGATGAGGCTACATGCCTGGCGAGAGCACCCCTCGTCACGCGCTCCTGGCAACGGCGGAGATCGAGGCAACCACTCGCCCACGAACCGGCCCGGCCGACACCACGCAGGCCCCGCGTGGGGTGTATCCCGTGTCAGGGTCGTGGGCTTGTACGGATGCGGCGCGGGCGCCGGTCGATCAGCGTTCGGTAATGGCGGCGCACGAGCGTGTTGGCGAGGCCGGAGGTCGCGAGCGATGAAGGTGCTGGCTGTCTATGCCCATCCCGATCCGGCGTCGTTCACGCATGCGGTCCTGGAGGAGCTCACGAGTGGGCTGCGCGAGGCGGGCCACCGCGTCGAGGTCGTGGATCTCTACGCCATGAGGTTCGACCCCGTGTTCCGCCGGCGCGACATGGCGACCTATCTGCACGAGGACATGCCGCCGGACATCCTCGAGGGGATGAACCTCAGGCAGCGGTTCATCGACAACGTGCCCGGCGGACCCGTGGGGCGCCTCATCGCCTCGCGCTGGGCGCGCGAGAAGACGCCGCAGCAACTCGCGAAGTTCATCCGCGAGCACGCGCCCAAGGACGCCCGCGAGCAGTGGCAGAAGGTCGCGGCCGCCGACGGGCTGGCGTTCGTCGCGCCGGTCTTCTGGCTGCACTTCCCGGCGATCCTGAAGGGCTGGTTCGAGCGGGTCTTCGCGTACGGCAGCGCGTACGCGCTGTCCCGCGAGGGATGGGAGGGGCACGCGAGCGGGCGCATCCCGCTCATGCGCCACGACAAGGCGCTGGTCATCACGCCGACGCTCTTCTGCGAGGCCGACTACAAGGCCGACTGGGAGGAGCCGATGGGCCGCATCATCGATGACTGGGGGCTGCGCTACCCCGGCGTCAAGCGCGTCGAGCACGTCTACTTCTACGGCGCCGCCATCGCGGACCCGCCACAGATCGAGCAGTACCTGCGCCGCGCCCGCCAGCTCGGCCGGGACTTCGCGACGCCGACGCCGACGGCGCCGACCGCCGGCCCGCCGACTGCGGGCGCCTGAGCCGATGGCGCGGTTTCTCGCCTACGTCGACGCGGTGCCGGGCCGGTTGTACCCGCTCGTCCCGACGCTGCTCGAGCTCTCGCGCCGCGGGCATCACGTGACGGTCAAGGCCGGCGTCGACGACATCGAGCGCCTGCGCTCGATCGGGCTGAACGCCGAGTCGCTCGCGCCGCCCATCGAGCGCTTCGAGCCCGACGACTGGAAGGCACGCACCCGCTTCGGAGCCCTGATGTCGGGGCTGCGCCAGTTCGGTCTGCGCGCCCGCGCCCAAGCCACCGACGTCGCCCAGATCATCGACGCGGAGCAACCCGGCGCGCTCTTCATCGACGAGGGCTCCTGGGGCGCCGCCGCCGCGGCCGAACGCTCCGGTCTGCCGTGGGCGTTCTCGATGGTCTCCCCGGTCCCGTTGACCTCGCGCGACGCACCGCCGTTTGGCCTCGGACTGCGGCCGCGCCACGACCACCTTGGTCGCGTGCGTGACCGGATGGCGCGCACGCTCACGCTCGGCGCCCTCGAGCGCATCGTCGCGCGCGAGGTCAACGGCCTCCGCGCCGAGCTCGGCGTGCCCCCGTTCACAACCCTCGACGCCGCGTTCCTCTCAGCTTCGCTCGTGCTCGCCTACACGGCCGAGCCATTCGAGTACCCACGCTCGGACTGGCCGAGCAAGCTCCGCCTCGTCGGGCCTGGACTCTGGGAACCGCCGGCGCAGGCACCCGCCTGGCTGGACGAGATCACGCGGCCGCTCGTGCTCGTCACATGCTCGACGCTGTTCCAGAACGACCGCAGACTCGCGGAGGTCGCCTGCCGGGCGTTCGCCCGCGAGCCGCTTGACGTGGTCATCACGACCGGCGACGTCGATCCCGCGACGCTCACGCCGCCCGCCAACGTGCGAGTCGAGCGCTTCCTCCCGCACTCTCCGGTCATCGCCCGCGCCGCCTGCGTCGTCTGCCACGCCGGCATGGGCATCACCCAGAAGGCGCTCGCCCATGGCGTACCGGTCGTCGCCGTCCCCTTCGGCCGTGACCAGCCCGAGGTCGCCCGCCGCGTCGAGGTCGCCCAGGCCGGCGTCCGCCTGCCGGCCGGACGACTCACCCCGCAGCGCCTGCGCGCGAGCGTGGCACAAGCCCAACGGCTCGCGCCCGGAGCGCGCGCCATCGCCGCCGCCTTCGCGGCCGCCGGAGGAGCTCCGGCCGCCGCCACCGCCCTCGAGCAGCTCACGGCCACGACCGTGGCCGCGCACCCGTAGCGGTACGCGCCCCCACGTGCTGCGCGTGACCGCAGCGGAGGTCGTGAGCTACTCCACCACGCGGAGCGTCGCCGGGACGTCCGTCCGGCTGAGCTTTCGCAGGGTCAGCAGCGGCGCGGCGCCGACGACGATGGTGCCCGCGGCGGCGGCGAGCGCGTAGGTGAGCGGGGCGACGGCGATGAGCGTGCCGATGTCGGGCATCGTCTCGGGCATGTTCTCGTTGACGATCCAGGACAGGACGCCGTGGCCGGCGGCGATCCCGGCGGCGGTGCCGAGCGCGCCGATGATCAGGCCTTCGGCGACGGCGCCGCGGATGACGCGGGCGACCGTCACGCCGTGAGCGAACATCGTCGCGTGCTCGCGGGCGCGTTCGTCCGCGTTGATGGCGGTGGCGTTGAAGGCGATCAGCAGCGCCATGGCGCCGGCGATCGCGACGGTGATGAGCAGGATCTCGTTGAACTGCTGCATGCGGGTGTCGACCGCGTCGGTGGTGGCCGCGGCGCCCTGGACGGCGGCGACCGCGGGCAGCCGCAGCAGCTCGGCCTTGACGTCGTCGGCGTCGTGGCCGGGAGCGGGCACGACCGAGATGCGATTGATGAGGCCGGCCAGGTGCAGCTGGGCGGCCGCGGGGGCGTTGGCGTAGGCGATGAAGCGCAGCGGGCTGGCGTGGATGCCGGTGACCGGCAGCGCGGTGTGGACGAGCCGGAACGTCCGCGGTCCTGTAGGAACCGGGTGCACGACGGTGAGGCGATCCCCGAGCGCGACGTGGAGGTCCTCCGCGGCGCGGCGGGCGATGACCAGCCCCGACCGCTCGGCCGGGAGCGTGCCGCCGTCGAACGTCGGTTGCCACAGCGGCCGGCGGTCGCTGATCGTCTCGAGAGCGACGTCGACGCGCCGGGGGCCGGCGACGAGCGTGGACGCGACGCGCAGCGACGTCTGGGCGGCGCCGACCGTCCGGGCGCCCGCGACGCGTTGGATGTCATCGCTGCCGGCCCGCTGCGGCGACATGAGGTCGACGGTCATGCGGTCAGGCGCGCCCGTGAGGGCCTCTTGGCGGCTGGCCTCCAGCGTGTCGTCGAAGGAGTCCATCACGCCCGCAAGGGCGATCACGATCGTGACGACCGCGCCGATGCCGAGCAGTGTCATCAGCGTGCGGCGCGGGGTGCGCAGCACGTTGCGCAGCGGCAGGTTGGCGAGGCTGCCGCCCGGCAGCCGCACGCCCTTGGCGAGCCACGCGAGGCCGCTGCTGCGGGCGGCGCGCGCGCCGACCCGTATGGCCTCGATCGGCGTCACGCGCAGCGCCCGCCACACGGGCACCGCCGCCGCCAGCAGCGGCAGGGCGACGCCGAGCACGGCCCCCTGCACGTAGAGGTCGGTCTGGAAGCTCGCACGGACGACGGGCAGTGGGAAGAACTGGTCCATGACGCCCGCCAGCCACGCGTCTGCGGCGAGCCCGACCGGGATCCCGAGCGCGACGCCGGCGATGGCGATCTGGGCGCTGAGCAGGAACGGGCGGCGGGCGAGCGCTCGCGGCTCGACGCCGAGCGCCATGCCGATCCCGATCTCGCGTCGCTGCGCTTCCACGGTGCGGCTGATGAGGTTGAAGGCGGCGAAGGTGGCTGCCCCGAGGAGCAGGAAGGCGAAGATGTCGAGCATCTCCTGGTCGCCCTCGGCGTCCTTGTAGATGAGCCGGTGGGCGGGCTCCTGGTCGCGGCCGGTGAACGTGAAGCCGGTGTCCGGCAGCGCCTGCTTCAACGCGCGCGTGAGGTGCGCCTGCACGGCGGCCGGGTCGGTGCCGGGACGCAGGCGGACGACCAGCTGGTTGACCTGACCGGGCTCACGGGCCAGCGTCTGGGCGGTCCGCAGCGGCGCGAACACGACCGCGAATGCCGATTCGGCGCCGAAGTCGGCGCCAGGCGCGGTGACGATGAAGTACTCGGGCGCGAGCGCCTGGCCGGAATAGCGGACGCGATGCCCGCCGGCCAGCGTCAACCGCCCGCCGGCAGGCAGGTCGTAGTGGCGCGCGAAGTTGTGCTCGAGCGCGACCCTGCCGCCGGTGGCGGCGCGGCCGGCGCGGATCTCCACGCTGTCCACGTCCGCGCCCGCCGGCGTGCCGACGATCCGGCCCGGGACGATGATCGTGCGCCCGCTGGTCGACGCATCGACCTGTGTCGGTACGACGAGCCGCTCGGCGGCGGCCTCCACATCGCCACGGGCGACGCTGCCGGCCAGCGCCGAGCGCAGCGCGCCCTCGCGCACGGTGCTCCCCTCGACCAGCGAGACGCGCAGGTCGTGCATCCGCAAGGCGGCGAAGCTGGCGTCGGCGGAGTCCACGCGCCAGACCGACATGCTGCTCATCGCGGCGTACATGCCGACGCCGAGCGCGAGCAGCAGCGCGATCGACAACACCTGGAAACGGTGTCTGCGCGCATCCCGCAGCGCCCACCGGATCCAGAGACGGGCTCTGCGCCGGCGGCCCATCGCTCACCAGCGCAGGCCGGCGATCTCGACCTGGCCGCCTTCAGGAGGACCCTCGCGCACGACGCGGCCGCTCGAGAGCTCGATCACGCGGTCGGCCACGCGGGCGATCTCCCGGTTGTGCGTCACCACGACGACGGCGCGGCCCGTGTGTGCCTGGGCATGAAGCAGCTCCAGGATCTGGATGCCGGTGCGGAAATCCAGCTCGCCGGTCGGCTCGTCGGCCAGCAGCGTCGGGTTGCCGGAGGCGAGAGCCCTGGCGATCGCGACGCGCTGCTGCTCGCCGCCCGACAGCTCGTGCGGGAAGTGCCGCAAGCGGTCGCCGAGCCCGACGCGCTCGAGCATCTCGGTAGCGACACCACCCGGATCCGGCCGGCCGGCGACGTCGGCGCCGAACTCCGCGTTCTCGAGCGCCGTCAGCGCCGGGAAGAGGTTGAAGGTCTGGAACACGAAGCTGACGCCGTGCCGGCGGAACTCGAACAGCTCCTTGCGCGAGGCACGCGTGATGTCGCGCCCGGCCACCACGACCCGCCCTTCGCTCGGCGAGTCCAGCGCGCCGATCATGTTCAGCAGCGTCGTCTTCCCACACCCGGACGGGCCGAGCACGACGACGAACTCCTCGGCGCGCACCTCCATCGACACGCCGGCGAGCGCCACGACGACGTTGTCGCCGACGCGATAGCGGCGACCGACCCCGTCGACGCGGATCAGCGGCTCCACCTGGCTGGCCGCGGGCCTGCTCACCGCGGCGTGCGGTTGCGCCGTGCTCATGGATCCGACCCTAGGCGCCGGCGAGCGCGCCCGCATCCGCAGTTGCCCCTGCGGGATCCCCGTACTTCGCCGCCACTCGACATCGGTGAACAGACGGATGCGCCGCCTGGCTCACCGTCACGACACTCCAGGAGCGCCGCGCGAATGGCGCACACGTTCCAGATGCTTCCGACGGAGGCTGCCATGCAGAAGATCAAGGACGCCGCATCCGATTTCCTCGCCAAGAAGCGAGTCGCGGTCACGGGCGTGTCCAGAGATCCGAAGGGACATGGCAGCAACGTCGTCTACCAGCGGCTTCGCAGCCGCGGTTACGAGGTCTTCGCCGTCAACCCCAACGCCGAGGAGGTGGAGGGCGATCGGTGCTATCACGACCTGCGATCGATCCCCGGCGGCGTCGACGCCGTCGTGATCGCCACCGCTCCCGAGCGCGCCGACGAGACGATGCGGGAGTGCGTCGAGCTCGGGATCAAGCACGTCTGGATGCACCGCGGCCCCGGTGCCGGAAGCGTCTCCGAGGCTGCGGCGCGCTACGGCAGGGAGCACGGCATCACGGTCATCGACGGAGCCTGCCCGTGCATGTTCGGTCCCACCGCCGACCCCGGGCACAGGGCGATGCGCGCGATGTTCACCGTGACCGGGCACATCCCGCGGCGGGTCTGACGCGGCCGTCGTCCCGCTTGGCCTCAACCGTGCGGCGTGCGTGGGCGGTGACGCCCGTACTGGTAGAGGACCGTGGCCAGCAGCCCGGTGGCGATGAGGACCACTCCGAGTGGCCGGTCGGTGCCGGCGATCACCCCGCCGACAAGGCCTGCGACAGCAACCGCCTGCAGGACGGTGGTGGGCACGTGGATGCGCCACCGCCCGCGTGCGCCGCCGGCGGCGAGCGCCGATCGGAGGCTGATGGGCGCGCCGGTGCGCAGGATCGACCGCTCATAGATCGCCGCCGCGGCCCGGATGAGGAGGATCGTGGCGACCACCTCGACGGCGACGGCAGCGAGGAGCTCGATTGCGCCCATATCGCCGAGCACGACGCGAGTCGGCACGAGCAGCGGCGCCAGTGGCGGGAGGAACGCCGCGATCTGCGCCCATGTCCCGTCAGGGTCCTGGATCGCGGCATTCGCCCCGAGGTAGGCGGCGATGAGCAGGACGTTGACCGGCGCGGTGGTCGCCTCCAAGTCCTCCTGGCGTGACACGAGTGCCCCCAGGGCGGCGTAGGCCACGCTGTAGAAGGCGAAGCCGAGGATGAACCACGCCACCACGAGCGCCACGGTCTCCGGGGCGCTCGGCGGCAGCCCCTCGCCGCCGGCGATCTCAGCGCCGATCAGGCCGGCCGCGCAGGCGACCGCGAGCTGGGCGACGCCGAGCGCGCCCACGCCCAGGATCTTGCCCGCCAGCAGCCGCCTTGGCGCCACGGTCGTGAGCAGCAGCTCGATCACGCGCGAGGACTTCTCCTCGGCGACGCTCGACGCCACGGACTGGCCGTAGACGATGAGCGCCGTGAACAGGAGCAGCATGCCCACCCACAGCATCCCCTCGTCGCGCTCCCGGTCGCGCGCCCCCGGTTCGAGCACCTCTACCGGCTGCGGCCGTGGGGCGATCGCCGCGACCGCCTGCTCCCGCGTCAGCCCGGCCGCCTGCAGGCGCGTGACGGTGCGCTGCGCGGCGATCGCTCGCTGGGCGATGCCGACCGCAGGGCTCGTGCGGTCCTCTTCGACGATCAGCCGGCCGTCGAGGAGCACGATGTCGACATCCCCGTCGCCCAGGGCGCGCTCGGCGGCCGCCCGATCGCGCAGGCGGTGGATGCGTGCCTTCCGGCCGTCGGCCTGGTCGGCGAGCCGCAGCGCCGGCGCCAGCGCGACCGCGCGGGACCCGACGAGCCCGAAGTCGTCAGTGGGCGTGCCCTTGTCCGACACCGTGGCGACGACCGCGCCGAGGACGACGAGCCCGAGCAGGATCCCGAACGACACCCGCATCGCGCGCGAGCGCCACCGCTCGACGAACTCGCGGCGGGCGACCTCCCAGATCTCGCGACGGGCGCTCATGCCGCCACCAGGTCGCGGAACAGCTCAGCCAGCGTCGGGTGCTCGTCGGCGAAGCGCACGACCGTGCCGGCACGCCGCGCCGCGTCGAGCACCTGCTGCGAATCCACCCCGGGTGCAAGCTCGAGCACGACGCCGTCCGCCGCGCGCTCGACGACCTCCACCCCTGCCAGTCCGGCGGTCCAGTCGCCCGTGACGTCCCGCACCCGCGCGCGGATCATGCGGGGTCCGCCGGCCCGAAGCTCATCCACGGCGCCGGACGCCACGAGGCGACCGTGGTCGATGATCGCGACCGATTCGCAGACGTGCTCGACCAACTCGAGCTGGTGCGAGGAGAACAGCACCGGCACGCCGCGCGCCGCCTGCTCGCGCAGCACCTCGGTCAGGAGGTCGCAGACGATCGGATCGAGGCCGGCGAACGGCTCGTCGAGGACGAGCAGGTCCGGCTGATGCACGAGCGCCGCCGCCAGCTGCACCCGCTGCTGGTTGCCCTGCGAGAGCTGCTCGACGCGCGAGCCGGCACGGTCGCCGAGCCCGAGCCGCTCAAGCCATTCGGTAGCCGCCGCGCGCGCCCGGGTGTGTGTGAGGCCGTGCAACACGCCGAAGTACTCGAGCTGGTCGCGCGCGCGCATCTTGGGGTACAGCCCGCGCTCCTCCGGCATATAGCCGATCCGCTCGCGAGCGCGCGCGTCGATCGGCGTGCCGCGCCACGTCACAGCGCCGCCGTCGGCGGCGAGGAGGCCGCAGACGATCCGCATCGTGGTCGTCTTCCCGGCCCCGTTTCGGCCGACGAACCCGAACAAGGTTCCCGGCGCGACCGAGAAGCTGAGCTCATCGAGAGCGACGAGGTCACCGAAGGTCCGGCGAAGGCCCGTGAGCTCGAGCGCTGCAGCGCCGTTGGAGGCGTCCATGCCGGCAGTCTCCCGCGACGGCAGTGGGCGCGGCATCCGTGCCGCCCCACACGCCTGCTTCGGGTTCTCCGTGCCTGTCCTCAGTCCGTGTGGGAGAGCCGGCGCCGGATCGAGTCCAGCTCGACGCCGAAGTCGGAGATGGCCCGCCGGAGCGCCGGAGGCGTCGTTCCCGTGACGGTGTGGCGGTACACGGCGCGGTCCCGGAGCGCCGACATGACCCGCTCGATCTGGCGGGCCCGATCGTGGAGACGCTCCTGCTCGAGCTCACGGGCGATGGTGCCTGGCATGGCTCCGGATGCTCGCTTGCCCGGCCCCGGCGGTGCAACCGTGCGTTACCGCAGTCGAGCGTCCGTAGTCTCTACGGCTTCCGGCCGATGGGGCTCGTCCGGGGCCGGCTCCGGGTTGCGCACGGATGGCAGCTGCAGGCGCGGGTGACAGCATCACCCGGGTGGGTCGAGCCCAGTCTTCGACCGGTCCCGCGGCGGATCGCCGGGGCGTCCGCTGGCTCCGCGCGCTCCGCGACGCATTGCGTCTCGGCACTGCGATCGCCCTGGCCCCGTTCTCGGGACGTGCGGTGCGGGCCCGTGGCGCCGAAGCAGCGTTGCCGCTTCCCGGGGATGAGCTGCTTCCGCGCGCCCGCGGGCAATGGACGAACGCGATCACGATCCGCGCAAGGCCGGCCGACATCTGGCCGTGGCTCGTGCAGCTGGGCTGTCGCCGGGCCGGCTGGTACAGCTACGACGGGCTCGACAACGGCGGAGTCCGGAGCGCCCCGCGCATCGTGCCGGACCTCCAGCATCTGGAGCCCGGCGACCTCTGTCCGTGGACCCCCGGGACCCACGACGGCTTCGTGGTGCGAGAGGTGGAGCGGGAACGGGCGCTCGTGCTGGCCGGCGACGCCGGCGGCCTGTACCAGGTGACCTGGTCCTTCGCGCTCGAGCCGATCGACGAAGTCCACACCCGCCTGCTGGCGCGAGCCCGCGGCGCCTACGACTCCAGGGCCGTCGGGCTGGGACTGCATCTGCTGGGGCATCCCCTGCACTTCGCGATGCAGCGCCGGCAGCTGCTCACCCTCAAGCGACGCATCGAGGGGTTCGCCGCAGCCCGACGCGGGTGAGCTACGGATGCCGGCGGACGGCGGGCGTGCGAACGTCACCGGTCATGTCCACGCCGCTGCTCATCGTCCTCGTCGTCGCCACCGTCGCGCTGCTGCTCGCGATCGCCGCCGTCCGGATCGTGCGCGAGTACGAGCGGGTGGTGGTGTTCCGCCTCGGCCGGCTGCGGGGGTGTCGCGGCCCGGGCTTCGTGCTCATCATCCCGCTGGTCGAGCGCACGCGCTGGGTCAACCTGCAGGTCGACACGGCCGATATCCCGCCGCAGGATCTGATCACCAAGGACAACGTCACGATCCGCGTCGAGGCCGCCGTCTTCTACCGCGTCATCGATCCGCTCAAGGCGGTGCTGGCGATCCGTGACTACAAGCACGGCGTGCTGCGGATCGCCCAGACGACGCTGCGCGCGACGCTCGGCCAGCACGACCTCGACGATCTGCTGGCGAACCAGACGGCGATCAACGAGCAGCTCAAGCAGATCATCGACGCGGGCACGGAGGCGTGGGGCGTGAGCGTGGTGAAGGTCGAGACGAAGGACGTCGGCCTGCCCGACACCATGAAGCGCGCGATGGCACGCCAGGCCGAGGCCGAGAGCGAGCGCCGCGCGAAGGTGAACGCCGCTCAGGGC
>DASTIC010000304.1:0-5277 GCA_035717845.1 Solirubrobacteraceae bacterium | reverse complement strand
GGACGCTCACGGTCAGATCACCGTCGGCGATCCGGGCGGCCACCTGCGCGGCCTCGCCCAAGTAGCCCGAAAGGTCCTCCATCGCGGCGCGCGTCTCGCGCAGCCCGTCTTCGGTGGCGCCGTCGGAGAGCACCTCGCCGGCGGCGAGGCGTCGCATCGCCGTCTCGACGTTGGCGACCGGGCGCGAGATGCCGCGGCTGATCACGAACGCCAAGGCGCAGATCAAGAGCAGGATGAACCCGGTCTGCCACGCGACGGTGATCGTCTCGGCGTGCACGGCGGCATCGATGTCGTCGATGTACACACCGGTGCCGACGACCCAGCCCCACGGCTCGAAGCCGGCGACGTAGGACAGCTTCGGGACCGGCTGCTCTTCGCCGGGACGCTCCCACATGTAGTCCACGAACCCGGCGCCGCGCGCCTTGACGACGTCGACGAAGGCGACGAACAGCCGCTTGCCGTTGGGGTCCTCGATCTCGCTCAGGGCCGTGCGCTCGAGCTCCGGCTTCATCGGGTGCGCGACCATCACGGGGCGCATGTCGTTGATCCAGAAGTAGTCGTCGTCGCCGTAGCGCATCGACTTCACGGCGGCGATCGCGGCCTTCTGCGCTGCGGCGCGCGTGAGCTCGCCGCGCTGCTCGCGCGCCTGGAAGCCGGCGAGCGTGGAGTGTGCCGTCTCGGTCAGCGCCTGGAGCCGCGCCTGACGCGCCTCGACCTCGCGCGGGCGGACCGAGTCCAGCCGCGTCCACCCGGTCACGAGCACGCCGAGCGCCGCGATCGCGACGATTGCCCAGAGCTTGACCGGCACCCGCGTGTCCCGGAGCATCGTGCGAGCCGACGTGGTGATGGTCATTCCCTCCTGATCGGCTGTCGCTCGGCTCCGCTGATCCGTGGTTCTCCGCAGTCCGCGGCGTCCGCTCTACGGTGGGAGAGGTGACCGACGTAGGCGTCACGCTCCCCGACCGCATCACCGTGCTGACCTGCATCGCCTGCGGCGCGATGGGGCGTCAGGAGCGCTGCGACGGCGCCTGTTCGGAGCACAAGCTGGTGCTCGTCGCGGCCGCCGATTACGACGCGCTTCTCGCTGCCGCGCTCACCGCCCGCGAGCGAGCGGCGGTGATGGCTGCCGTCGCGCGGCGGTTCGCCGACGGAGGCGCGGAGGACGCGCGCGACGCGTGGCTGGACGCGCAGGAGGCCGCCCGTCGCGCCTTGCACGAGCTCCCACCCGAGGTGTTGGAGAGCGACTGGACGGCCCCGGGCACCGTCACCGGGTGGTGGTGTGCGCGCTGCGGCAACGTCGACCTGCCGCAACCGTGCCTCGGCGTCTGCGTCTGGCGGCCGGCGGACTGGGTCAGCCTCGCGCTCTATGAGCGCGAGCTGCGCCGGGCGGAGCCGGTGATCCGGTCCGCGAGGAACCTGAGCGGCCTGCTGGCGCGCATGGCCGCGACCACGCCGCGCGCCGGCCAGTGGCAGCGCAATTGGGACGCGCTGCGCCGCCAGGCCCATGTGGCCCTCGAGGGCTGACGGGACTCAGGCGGCGCGCACCGACGGCGCCGCAGGCTGCGCCCCACGGAGCACACGCAGGACGAGGAGGCTCCCGAGCGCGACCAGGGCCATGAGGATGAAGCCGAGGGCGTAGCCGCCGGTGGCCGATTTGACCACGCCCATCACGAGCGGCGGGAAGAAGCCGCCCAGGCCGCCGGCGGCTCCGACCACGCCGGTCACGGCACCGACACGGTCCGGATACCACACCGGCACGAGCTTGAAGACGGCGCCGGTGGCGAACCCCAGGGCCAGGGCCATGGTCAGGCAGCAGATCGTCAGCGGGACCATCGACTCGTAGCCGGCGGCGAGCCCGAGCGCGAGCACGAACACGGCGACGAAGCTGACGAGCAGGACGCGCTCGGCACCGACCCGGTCGGACACGATCCCGCCGAGCGGCCGCCCGATCACGGCCCGCAGCGCGAAGCCGGCCGCGCGGGCGCCGGCGTCGGTCTTGGAGAGGTCGTGCACGCCGGTGAGCAGCTTCGGCAGGGAGAGGTACATGGCCACGCAACCGCCGAAGGCGAGGAAGTAGAAGAGCACGAGCGCCCAGGCACGCGTCCCGGTTCCGAGAATCGCGACCGGGTCGCGCATCGACACCGAGTTCGCGGGCCCGGGCGCGTCGCGCGCGAACGCGACCCAGAGCACGAGCACGATCGCGACGAGCCCCGCGGCGAAGAAGAACGCGGCATCGACGCTGACGGCGTCGGCGATCCCCGGAGCGGTCAGCCCCGCGAGCACGGTGCCGCCCATGCCGGCGCCATAGATCCCGAGCGCCGCGCCCTGGCGCTCCGGCGGGTACCAGCGGTTCACGAACGGGACGCCGATGGCGAACGACGAGCCCGCGAAGCCGAGCATGAAGCCGAGGACGATGATCGCGGCGAACGAGTCGTGGATGAAGCCGAGCAGGACCAGCGGGCCGATCGAGTAGGCCAGCAACCAGGTGAACACGCGCCGCCCGCCGTGACGCTCGGCCAGCACCCCCATCGGGATCCGCATCAGCGACCCGAGCAGGACCGGCACGGCCACGGCGACCGAGAGCTGGACGTCGGAGAGCCCGAGGTCCTCCTGCAGGTCGGGCCCGAGCGGGCCGAGCAGCGCCCAGCCGTAGAAGCTCACGGTGAACGCCGTCAGGGCCAGCGCGAGCTGGACGCCGTTTCCCTCCGGCCGGCTCATCGCGGCGGCGCGTACCGGCGGCGGTAGAGGATGTACGGCCGCCCGAGGTACTGCAGCGGGATGCTGAAGGCGTGCACGAGACGGCTGAACGGGAACAGCGCCCAGAACGCCCAGGCGATGATGGCGTGGAGCTGGTAGAGGGTGTTCGCCTCGTGCGCGGACTCGACGTCGGGCTGCAGGATGAACAGCGACCGCCACCACTCAGAGATCGAGTCGCGATAGTCGTAGGGCGTCGCGGTGATCAGGTTGTGCGCGAACGTCATCCAGCACCCCAGCCCGATCAGCACCACGAGCAGGAAGTACACGAGCAGGTCCGTGCGCGACGTGGTGCGGCGGACACGGACGTTGGTGACGCGGCGATAGACGAGCCCGACGAAGCCGACGACGCAGATCGCACCCGCGACCGCCCCGGCGATCGCCGAGAACCAGCGGTACGTGTTCTCGGACATGCCGACGGCTTCGGTGAACGACTTCGGGATCATCAGCCCGATCACGTGCCCGCCGATCGCGGCGAGTGCCCCGTAGTGGAAGGCGGGCCCGGCCCAGCCGAGGATCTTCTGCTCGAAGATCTGCGTCGAGCCGCTGGTCCAGCCGAACTGGTCGGCGCGGTAGCGCCACCACAGGCCGACGAGGAACGTCGCGACCGCGGCGTAGGGCAGGATCACCCACAGCAGGATCTCGCCGGCGCTCATGCGCGTGCCCCCGTGGGCATGGCCTCCGGCGGGCCGTAGGGCTCGAGGCCGACCGCCTCCTCCGGCGGCCCTTCGTGCGCGAGCCGGGCGACCTCGGAGCGCTCGGAGACCGTCAGCGCCGGCAGCAGCGCGGCGATCGCGTCGAGCACGTGCGCGTAGTCGCTGCCGAGGTCGTGCAGCGAGAGCCGCAGCAGCTCGATCGCCGGCCGGTGCTCGGCCAGCAGCGCCTCGCCGTGCCCCTCGGGCGCCAGCGCCGCGAAGGCGAGCATGATCGTCAGGTGGTCGGGCAGCTCGGCGGACTCCATCGGCAGCCCGGCCGCGCGGTAGAGCTTCTTCAGGCGCAGCAGCGCCATGCCGCGCTCGCGCGTGTCGCCGTGCGCGTAGTAGGTGAGCTCGAGCGTCGCCCGCCGCCGCAGGTCGAACGTCTCGACGTAGCGCGCCGCGAGCCGCGTCTGGTCGCCGGTCCAGGTGGCCATGAAGCGCTCGAGGGCGGCGCGCACCGGGCCGGGCGGGAGCGCGGCGACCTCCGCGACGAGCTCAGGGCCGGAGGCGGCGACGGCGCGGTCGGGGTAGCGCAGCACGTAGGACAGCAGCGCCCATGGCGGCCGGGGGCGGTCTCGCCATCTCATGCCCCCGGGCGCTCCTCGCGCGTGAGGATGTCGATCAGGTGGAAGCGCTCGCCGTCGTAGGGCACGTGCGGCGATGACGTGTCGGGGCGGGGGTCGACGGCGCCGCAGTTGCCCGGCCCGCCCGCGAAGTCCAGGCCGCAGCTGCCCTGCTCCTGCATCAGGCGCTCGCCCAGCTCGGCGTGCGCCTGCGGGATCACGTACCGGTCGTCGTAGTCGGCGATCGCCAGCAGCCGGTACATGCGCTCGAGCTCGACGCCGTTGAGGCCGACGCGCCGCGGGACGTCCTCGTCGGTCTCGCCCAGCACCTCGCGCTTGCGCATGTAGGCGCGCATCGCCGCGAGCCGGTGCAGGACCGCGCGGATCGTCTCGACGTCGCCGGCGCTGAGCAGGTTGGCGAGGTACTCGAGCGGGATCCGCAGGTTGTCGATGGCGCCGAAGACGTCGTCAGGGTCCGCCTCGTAGCCGTCGAGCTCCAAGGTCGAGACCACGGGCGAGAGCGGCGGGACGTACCAGACCATCGGCAGCGTCCGGAACTCGGGGTGCAGGGGCAGCGCCACGCCCCAGCGGATCGCCAGGTCATAGATCGGCGAGCGGCGCGCGGCGTCGATCCAGTCGGCGGGGATCCCGTCGCGCGCGGCGGCCTCACGGACCTCCGGGTTCTCAGGGTCGAGGAAGACGTCGCGCTGGGCGCCGAGCAGGTCGCGCTCGTCGGGCGTCGAGGCCGCCTCCTGCACGCGGTCGGCGTCGTAGAGCACGAGGCCGAGGTAGCGGATCCGCCCGACGCAGGTCTCCGAGCAGATCGTCGGCTGGCCGACCTCGATCCGGGGGTAGCAGAGCGTGCACTTCTCGGCCTTGCCGGTGCGGTGGTTGAAGTAGACCTTCTTGTACGGGCACCCGCTCACGCAGTAGCGCCAGCCGCGGCACTTGTTCTGGTCGACGAGCACGATCCCGTCCTCTTCGCGCTTGTACATCGCGCCCGACGGGCACGACGCGACGCACGAGGGGTTCAGGCAGTGCTCGCAGATGCGCGGCAGGAAGAACATGAACGCCTGCTCGTAGGTGAGGCGCACCTCCTCCTGCATGGCCCGCAGGTGCGGGTCCTGCGGCGCCGACTCCTGGCCGCCGGCCAGGCCCTCGTCCCAGTTCGGCCCCCATTTCACGTCCATCGGCTTGCCGGACAGCTGCGAGTGCGGGCGCGCGACCGGGTCGAGGTCGCCGAGTGGGGCCTCGACGAGCGT
>DASTIC010000303.1:0-24887 GCA_035717845.1 Solirubrobacteraceae bacterium | reverse complement strand
CTCTGGACTCACGGGCGCGAACCTAGCAGCCACGCTTGACGCGCACTGCTCCGCGTGATCTGATCAGCCGCAACGTAGAGCAGGGGGTCTGATCATGGCTGGTGCGAGTAAGCGGCTGCTGGCGGGCGTCGGCGTCTTCGTGCATCAGCGACGTGTTCGCGGGCCCCGAGGAGGCGTCCGAGCCGGAGATCAAGAACGAGCTGTGGATCGCGGACACGTTCGACAACATCAAGTTCTCGAACAACATCCACAGCTTCGGCGGCTACTTCATGCGGGCGCCGGGCACGTACCTGCCGAACCGCGACGAGGGCGACGCGGTGCACGCGAACATCGGCGTCGAGAAGTACTTTCTTCGAGGCCGGTGACCAGATCCTCAACCGGATCAAGGAGACCCGGAACACGGCGATCCTGCCGGAGCGGACCGGCCCGATCGCGGACGTCCTGTACTCGGCGGCAGGCAACAGCGCCGACGAGCACTGGTACAACCGGAACGTCATCGCCTACTCGTTCGAGACGGGCGCGGACCGGTACTTCACGACGCTCCAGGGCGCGAGAGCCGCAGGGTCGACCCAGATCCAGGTCCCGAACGGCGCGAGCGGGCTCGTCTACCTCAAGCCGGGCGACACGCTCCGGATCGACGTCAGCGGCACCAACCCGGAGAAGCGCACGGTCGCGGCGAGGTCGGGCGGCCTCATCACGCTCACCGAGCCGCTGGCCTTCGCGCATGCGTCCGGCGCGCGGATCGAGGGCGCGGCGCTCCAGACCGGGGTCGGGTTCCAGCCCGACTACGCGCGGAGGGCAAGTTCGAGGCGCTGGAGTTCGCGGCCGGCAACTACGGGCTGCTCGAGTCGGCCGACGCGTACGCGCGCGACGACGAGGACCCGCAGGTGCAGATGACCGGCCCGCGCCGCTCCTCCGTGCCGATCGAGACCACGTTCGAGTGGATCAACGAGCCGTCGGTGATCCGC
Source organism: Solirubrobacteraceae bacterium (assembly GCA_035717845.1). GTDB lineage: Bacteria > Actinomycetota > Thermoleophilia > Solirubrobacterales > Solirubrobacteraceae > DASSUW01. The sequence goes on along the minus strand of DASTIC010000303.1, from coordinate 23,919 downwards.
TACACGACCGACGGGTCGCGGCCCACGTCGAGCTCCACGTTGTGGGACTCGACGGGCCCGCGTGAGCCCGGCGAGGTGTTCCACGTCACGGAGACGACCACGTTCCGCTGGCTCGCCGAGGACATCAAGGGCAACGTCTCGACCGGCCAGCAGCAGTTCCAGATCCGGCCTGGCGGCTGATCACCGGTGCTGACGGGCGGCCCGCCCCGGCGGCGGGTCGCCCGGCTTCCTTACGATTGACGGCGTGACGCGGCGGTCGGCACTCGGCATCGCCGCCGTGGCGGCGGTCGCCCTCGCGACGTGGGCCGTGACGAGTGTGCTCGTGCTGGGAGCCGACCCAGCCGAGCGGCCGCTCTCCCAGGGCGACCCGGCGGCCTGTCGCGGGCTGCCCGGCGACGAGGGCAAGGCGTGCTACGTGCGCGAGCTCTCCGCGATGCTGCGGGGCCGGGAGGATCCGCGGCCGGTGGTCCGCGACATCGCCGCCCGGGCCTGGGAGGAGGGTGGCCCGTTCCTCTCCTGGTGCCACGGTGTGATGCACACCGTCGGCCGGCGCTACGCGAGCCAGTCCGGGGTGCGGCTGGCGACGCTGATGGACGCGCTCCCGAAGGGCAACGACCCCGCGTGCACGGCGGGCTTCGCGCATGGCCTGGTCACGGCGGTGGCCTCCGACATCGACGTCTCCCGCCCCGCCGAGGCGGTGCGCGCGTGCGGGGAGGCCGCGACCCGCTACCAGCGCTACAGCTGCATCCACGGGTTCGGCCACGCGTTCGTGCGCTCCAGCGGAGACCTCGCGCCGGCGCTCGACCTGTGCCGGGGGCTCGGCGCGCAGGCGCCGGACTGCGCGCAGGGCGCCTACCACGACTACTGGTTCGCGGCCCTCGGCGTCGACGAGGCGCGGCTCGCCACCGAGCCGGAGACGAACCCGCGCGTGCTGTGCGGCGAGCAGCCGGCCGAGTTCGTGCGCCCCTGCTGGTACCGGGCGTTCGTCGAGAACCGCCCGGAGGGGTTCGTGGCCGAGACGCCCGAGGACCTCGACGGGCTGTGCGCGGGGCTGCGCGGCGTCCAGCGGTCGGGCTGCATCACCGCCGCCTCCGTGATCGGCCCGCCCGATCCGGCCGAGCAGCTCGCGCTCTGCTCGCGCCTGCGCTCGCCCGCCGACGCCGCGAGCTGCGTGCGCGGCACCAAGGCCCAGAACCTGCTCGATGCCGACGAGGACGAGCTCGGGCGGCTGATCGGAGGCTGCCGGCGGTTCGGCGTCCGAGCCGGCGTGCGTAGCGCCTGCTTCGAGTGGCTCGGGAAGACGCTCGCCGTGCTCACGGACGGCCGGTTCGCGCGCAGCGGCTGCCCCCGGGTGCGGGGCGTCGCCGACCGCCGGGCGTGCGCTGCCGGCGCCGCGCGCATGGAGGACGCGCTGGTGACGTTCAGCTGAGCACCGCAACGTTCTGCCGCGTGATGTGCTCACATACCGGACGGCTGTGCTCGGGTCTGACGGCACGCGATTCGTAGTCCTCTGCGTGGCGTTGGCCGCGCTGGTCGGCGCTGCGCTGGCTCCGGCCGCGGCCGCCGCCCCGGCCGAGAAGCGCCCGCCGAACATCGTCTACGTGCTCGCCGACGACCTGTCGTGGGACCTCCTCGAGCACATGCCCCAGGTCCGCAAGATGCAACGCCAGGGCATGACGTTCGACCAGTTCGTGGTCGCCGACTCGCTCTGCTGTAGCTCGCGGGCGACGATCCTGACGGGCCAGTTCCCGCACAACACCAAGGTGCTCTCGAACTCCCGGCCCGAGGGGGGCTACGGGAGGTTCCGCGACTCCGGGGCGCGGATGCGCAGCGTCGGCATCGCGATGCAGCGCGCCGGCTACCGGACCGCGCTGATGGGCAAGTACCTGAACGAGTACCTCCCGTACAAGCACGGCGTCGAGCCCGGGTGGGACGAGTGGCTCGTGACGAACAAGGGCTACAGCGGCTTCGGGTTCACGATGCTCGACAACGGGAAGCTGCTGCGCTTCGGCCGCAGGCCGAAGGCCTACCTGACCGACGTCCTCACGCGCCGGGCCGTGCGGTTCATCCACCGCGGCAAGCGCCCGTTCTTCATCAACGTCTCGAGCTTCGCCCCGCACCGGCCGGCCCGTGCCGCGCCACGCCACCGCTGGATGTTCAAGGACCTCCCGCTGCCGATCGCGCCCGGCTTCGACGCGCCGGTCGAGAGCCCCCCGACGTGGCTGGGCGCACGGCCGCCGCTGACGATCGAGCTCTATGACCGGCTGCTGCGCCACCACCGCCGGCGCGCCCGCTCCGTGCAGGCGCTCGACGACCTGATCCGCGACGTCCGCGCCAAGCTCAAGAAGGAGAAGCTCGCCGACAACACGTACATCGTGTTCGGCTCCGACAACGGCTACCACCTCGGCCAGCACCGGCTGACCTTCGGCAAGCGGACGGCGTTCGACCACGACGTGCGCGTGCCCTTGGTCGTCGTGGGCCCCGCCGTGCCGCAGCGCTCGGTCACCTCCGCCCTTACCGGCACGGTCGATCTCGCCCCCACCTTCGAGGACTGGGCCGGGCTGAAGCCCGACGCGCGCCGCAACGGCCGCTCGCTCGCGCCGTTCATCGCCGGCACCCCGCCCAGGCGCTGGCGGCGGGCGCTCCTGATCGAGCACGCCCACCCCGGCGTCGTCGCCGGCGACCCCGACATCCAGGGCTGGAAGATGGGGATGCCGAACTCCTACGACGCCCTGCGCACCGTGAACACCACGTACGTCGAGTACGAGAACGGCGACCGCGAGTTCTACGACCGCCGCACGGACCCCGCCGAGCTGGTGAACCGCGCCCCGTTCCTCACCGGCGAGGAGCAGGCCCGGCTCAGCGCCGCGCTCAAGCGGTACCGGCGCTGCAAGGGCGCGAGGCGATGCTGGTCCACGGGCCAGGCGCGCGGGATCCCGCCGGGCTTCTGACGCCTACTCGGGGGGTGGGACTCGAACCCACAACCCTTCGGTTAACAGCCGAATGCTCTGCCGATTGAGCTACCCCCGACCGGAACTGCCGTGGCCTGGTGATCGGCCGCGATTGGCCGGAGTGTAGCGGCCGCCCTCGTCAGCTCAGACGGTGGCGGATCTTGTCGAGCACGACCTGCCGCTCGGTGGCGAGCGGGAGGGTCTCGTGGCCGTCGCTGCGAGCGGCGGCGATCCGGCGGTCGAGGTTGTGGAGGTCGAGCTGGAGCGCCTCGAGCTCGAGCTTCGCCGGTGTCGCGTCGAGCTGGCCGGCGCGGATCACGAGCTCGGCGACGAGGCGGGCGAGCGGCTCGTCGCCGGCCGGCAGCTCGCCCGCGGGCGAGCGCAGACGGCCGCGGAGGTACTCGGCGGCGCGGCGGGTCGCGGGGGCGGAGAACAGCTCGTCGAGATCCGCGGCCGCAAGCCGGTCCTGGCCCTCCTCCGGCAACGCCAGGCATAGGGCGAGGAAGGCTCGTTCCGACTGCTCGCGGCGGTCGAGCGCCGCACGGGCGCCGTTGGCCGCGGCGCGGCCGGACGGTCTCGGCAACGGATCGGGCCGCCGGGCGGCGAGGGCCGAGGCGACGAGGCTCTCGCTCAACCCGAGCCGGCCCGCGGCGAGCTGCACGAGCTCGTCGCGGAGCACGCTCGGCGGGAGCGGCCGGATGGCGGCGGCGGCGTCCTCGAGCGCTCGGTCGCGGCCCTCGGCGGTCCTCGTCTCGCCTCGCTCGAGCGCCCGCTCGACCTCGAACCGCGCGATCGGCACCGCCCGGTCGAGCAGGGTCCGCAGGGCGTCGGCGCCGTCGCGCTGGACGACGTCCGCGGGGTCGGAGCCGGCCGGCAGGCGGACGATCTTGAACTCGACGCCGCGCCCGGCGCGGGAGCGGTTGACGTCGCGCAGCGCCGTGACGCTCCGCGAGACCGCCTCCTGCCCGGCGGCGTCGGGGTCCTGGCAGAACAGGGCGGCCGGAGCAAGCCGCGCCAGCGCCGACACCTGGCGCTCGGTCAGCGCCGTGCCCATCGAGCCCACCACCTCGGCGACGCCCGCCTGCCGCAGCGCCACCGCGTCGGTGTAGCCCTCCACGAGCACCACGCGCCCCGCCTTCGCCGCCGCCGCCCGGGCGAGGTCGGCGCCGTACAGGAGCTCGCCCTTGTGGAAGACGTCGTTGTCCGACGAGTTCAGGTACTTGGGCTGATCGTCCGGCCGCAGCGCCCGCGCGCCGAAGCCGAGCACGCGGCCGCGCTCGTCGCACAGCGGGAACATGATCCGGCCGCGGAAGCGGTCGATCACGCCGCGGCCGTCCCGCCGCCGCGAGGCCAGCCCGCACGCGAGCAGCTCCTCGGGCCGGTAGCCGGCGCGCTCGGAGGCGCCGACCACGCGGTCGAAGGCGCCGGGAGAGAAGCCCACCCGGAACTCGCGCAGCGCGCCCTCCTCCAGCCCCCGGCCGGCCAGGTACTCGCGCGCGGCAGCGGCCTCCGGGCTCTCCCACAGCACGCGGACGTAGTACGCCGCCGTCCGCTCGAGCAGCGCCAGCAGCCGATCCGTCCGTTCGCGGCGGGCGGCCGCGGCGGGGTCCTCGGCCTCGCGCTCGAGCTCGACCCCGTAGCGGTCGGCGAGCGACTCGAGGGCGCCCGCGAAGTCGAGCCCCTCGGTCTCCATCACGAACGAGAACACGTCGCCGCCCACGCCGCACCCGAAGCAGTGGTAGAGCTTCTCCACCGGGTCGATGCCGAACGAGGGCGTCCGCTCGTCGTGGAACGGGCACAGCCCCTGGAGCCGCCGCGCGCCGGCCCGCTTGAGCTCGGTGCGGGCGCCCACGAGCTCCTCGAAGTCCACCGCGTCGCGGACGCGCTCCCGGGAGTCCTGCGTGTAGCGCGCCATCAGACGGCGTGGCCCTGCGGCACGAAGCGCTCCGACCAGGCGCGGATCGCGTAGCGGTCGGTCATCCCGGCGAGGTGGTCGATCACGTTCCCGCCCCCCGGGAGCTCCTCCGGATGGGCGCAGTACCAGTCGAACAGGCCCCGCAGCACCCGCTCGATCTTGGCGTGCTCGGCGCGCGCCGCCGGCCCGAGGTACACGTGATCGAACATGAACGTGCGCAGGCGGAGCATCGCGGCGCCGACCTCGGCGCCCTGCACGATGTCGCCCGCCTGCTCGGAGTGCTCGACGAGGTCGTGCACGAGCCGGTCGATCCTCGCCGAGCCGGTGTCGCCGAGCACGGCGATCTCCTCCCGCGGCAGCTCGCCGAGCGTGAGCACTCCCGCCCTCAGCGCGTCGTCGATGTCGTGGTTGATGTAGGCGATCCGGTCCACCAGCCGCACGATCTTCCCCTCGAGCGTGGCCGGCTCGCCCGCCCCGCTCGAGTGGCGCAGGATGCCGTCCCGCACGGCGGCCGTGAGGTTGAGCGGCTCGACCACCCGCAGCGAATGCTCGTTGTGCCGGAAGCCGCGGCCGAAGCGCTCGCGGCCGCAGGCGTCCAGCACCGCCTCGCCGATGTGCCCGAACGGCGGATGGCCGACGTCGTGCCCCAGGCCGATCGCCTCCGTCAGGTCCTCGTTGAGCCGCAGCGCACGGGCGACGGTGCGGGAGATCTGCGTCGCCTCCAGCGTGTGGGTGAGCCGCGTGCGGTAGTGGTCGCCCTCCGGTGCGACGAACACCTGGGTCTTGTGCTTGAGCCGCCGGAATGCCTTCGAGTGCACGATCCGGTCGCGGTCGCGCTGGAAGGGGGTGCGCAGCCCGCAGTCGGGCTCCGCCTGCGCGCGCTCGGCGGGATACGAGCGGGCGGCGAGCGGGGAGAGGTGTGCCTCCTCCCAGGCCTGGATGCGGGCGGCGTAGTCGTCGGCGACGAGCACTGCGGTCATTGTGACCGGCGGCTCGGCGCGTGCGGGCGTCCGTTACGAAGAATGTGCAATTTGCGCCTGCGCGGCGGCCACGCGGGCGATCGGCACCCGGTACGGCGAGCAGGACACGTAGTCGAGGCCGGCCATGTGGAAGAAGTCGATCGACTCCGGGTCGCCGCCGTGCTCGCCGCAGATGCCGAGCTTGAGCCCGGGGTTGGCCTCCCGGCCGACCCACGCGGCGAGCCGCACGAGCCAGCCGACTCCCGGCTTGTCGATCGTCTCGAACGGCGAGCGGTCGATGATCTTGCGCTCCATGTAGACGGGCACGAACTTGGACTCGACGTCGTCGCGCGAGAAGCCGAGCGCGGTCTGCGTCAGGTCGTTTGTGCCGAACGAGAAGAAGTCGGCGTGCTCGGCGATCCGGTTGGCCACGAAGCACGCCCGCGGCAGCTCGATCATGGTGCCGACGGTGTAGTCCTCCCCCACGTGCAGGTCGTGCTCGGAGCCGATCCGCACCACCAGCGCGCGCAGGATCTCGAGCTCGTGCTCGTAGTCGATGAGCGGGATCATGATCTCCGGGTGCGGCGCCTCGTCCATCGCGGCCGCGGCGCGCATGATCGCGTGGACCTGCATCTCGTAGATCTCGGGGTAGAGGATCCCGAGCCGGCAGCCGCGCGTGCCGAGCATCGGGTTCTCCTCGGAGATCTCCTCGACGCGGGCGAGCATCGTCTCCAGCTTCGGCAGGTCGTCGGTCTGCTCGATCCGCGCCCGCTCGACCTGTGCGCGGAGTTCGGGCAGGTTGGGCAGGAACTCGTGCAGCGGCGGGTCGAGCAGGCGGATCGTGACCGGCAGGCCCTTCATCGCCTCGAACAGGCCCTCGAAGTCCTCCTGCTGGTAGGGCAGCAGCTCGGCGAGGGCCGCGCGGCGCCCTTCCTCGTCCGAGGCCATGATCATCGCCCGCATCTTGGGCTGGCGGTCCTCGGCCATGAACATGTGCTCGGTGCGGCAGAGGCCGATGCCCTCGGCGCCGAGCTCGCGGGCCCGCACGGCGTCCTCCGGCGTGTCGGCGTTCGTGCGCACCCCGAGGCGGCGGATCTCGTCGGCCCACTCGAGCACGCGCTCGAAGTTCGCGTTGACCTCGGCCTCGACGAGCGGGACGTCCTCGAGCGTCACGCAGCCCTTGGTGCCGTCGATCGCGATCCGGTCGCCCTCCTTGACCTGCGTCCCGTTGACAGTGATCAGCTTCCGCTTGAGGTCGATGGTCAGCGCCGAGGCTCCCACGACCGCCGGGCGGCCCATCCCGCGCGCGACCAGCGCGGCGTGCGACGCCTTGCCGCCCTCCGACGTGAGGATGCCCTTGGCGGCGTGGAAGCCGGCGACGTCGTCGGCCTCGGTGAAGGGGCGCACGAGGATCACGTCGCGCCCCTCCTCCCCCGCCGCCACGGCGTCCGCCGCCGTGAACACCACCTCGCCCTTCGCCGCCCCCGGCGAGGCGTTCACACCGCTGGCCAGGACCTCGAACTCGGCCTTGGGGTCGAAGGTCGGGTGCAGCAGGGCGTCGAGCGACGACGGGTCGATCGTGGCGATCGCCTCCTCCTTGGAGAGCAGCCCCTCGTCGACGGCGTCGCACGCGAACCGCACCGCCGCCTGCGCCGGGCGCTTGGCGCTGCGGGTCTGGAGCATGAACAGCCGCCCCTCCTCGACCGTGAACTCGGTGTCCTGCATGTCCTTGTAGTGGGCCTCGAGCGTGCGCAGGATGCCGAGCAGCTGCTCGTGCGCCTCCGGGAGCCACTCCTGCATGTCGGAGATGTCCCGTGGCGTGCGCACGCCGGAGACGACGTCCTCGCCCTGGGCGTTGGGGAGGAAGTCGCCGCTCGGCTCGGGCTCCCCGGTCACCTCGTCGCGGCTGAAGGCGACGCCGGAGCCGCTGGTGTCGCCCTTGTTGCCGAACACCATCTGCTGGACGTTGACCGCCGTGCCCCACTCGTCCGGGATGCGGTTGATGCGGCGGTAGTCGACGGCGCGGTCCCCTGTCCACGAGTCGAACACCGCGCGGATCGCCTGGCGGAGCTGCTCCTGCGGGTCCTGGGGGAAGTCGTACAGCTCCTGGAACGTCCGCGTGAGCTCCTTGAGGGCCTCCGTGTCGAGCTCGGTGTCCTCCTTGACGCCGCGATCGGCCTTGATCTCCTTGATCGCGTCCTCGAACTTCTCGCCGGGGACGCCGCGGGAGACGTTGCCGAACATCTGCACGAAGCGGCGGTACGAGTCCCAGGCGAAGCGCTCGTTGTCCGTGGCGCGCGCCAGGCCCTCGACCGACGTGTCGTTGAGGCCGAGGTTGAGCACGGTGTCGAGCATCCCGGGCATCGACTCGCGGGCGCCCGAGCGGACGGAGACGAGCAGCGGGTCCTCGTCGTCGCCGAGCCGCTTGCCGGCGTGCTCCTGGAGGCGCTCGAGCGCCCCGGCGACCTGCTCGGCCATGCCGTCGGGCTCCTCCTGGCCCGCCTTCATGTAGGCGACGCATGCCTCGGTGGTGATCGTGAACCCCGCGGGGACCCGGTCGGCGCCGAGCACCCGCGTCATCTCGGCGACGTTGGCGCCCTTGCCGCCGAGCAGGTCGCGCATGTCCTTCGAGCCCTCGGCGAAGTCGTAGACCCACTGCATGTCGGCGCGATCCTATCCCCGGCCGACGGGGCGAAGGCGCAGGTGCGCGTGGTGCTCGAGCGTCTCGAGGATCGCCCGCTCGGCCTGGGCGAGCGCCCGCGGGGAGGCGTCCGGCGCCTCGGCCAGCGGTCTCCCGACGGCGGCGACGAGGAAGTCGTGCGCCTCCTGGTCGAGCGGGAACGCGCTCGCCTCGCACGCCCCGCACACGACGCCTCCGGCGGCGCCGGAGAACCCCGCGAGGTGCTCGCGCTCGCCGCAGGACGCGCACGCGCCGAGCTGGGGCGCGAACCCGGCCGCCAGCAGCAGCTTGAGGCGGAACGCGAGGGCATTGGGTCGGCCGGCGAGGTGAGGGTGGCGGTCGAGCAGCGCCAGCTCGTTCGCGAGCAGGTGGTAGACGCCGCGGTGCGGGTCGCCGTCGTCGAACACGCGGGCGACCGCCTCACAGGCGCGGGCCGCGCCGTCGAGCGCTCCCGCGTCCTCCCGCAGCCGCGGATGGCCGGCGACCGTCTCCGCGCTCGTGACCGTCAGCAGGTCGCTGCGGCCTTCGTAGAGGACGAGGTTGAGCCGGAAGAAAGGCTCGAGCCGGCCCCCGAAGCGCGAGCGCGCCCGCCTCACTCCCTTGGCGATCGCGCTCACCCTTCCGCGATCCGGGGTATAGAGGTGCAGGATGCGGTCGGCCTCCCCGTAGCGCAGGCTGCGGAGGACGATGCCTTCGGTCTTCAGGCTGGAGCCCACGCTATGTTTGATGAAGTAATGAACCGGGTCACGATCTACACGACGGAGCCGTGCGGCTTCTGCCGCGTGGCGAAGTCGCTCCTCGACAAGCGCAACATCCCCTACAACGAGATCAACCTCGCCAAGGACGCACTGGGTCGCACCGAGCTGGTACGGATGACCGGCATGATGACGTTCCCCCAGGTCGTCATCGGTGCGGAGGTGGTCGGCGGGTACCAGGAGCTCGTTCAGGCGGACAAGGCCGGCCGTCTGGCCGACCTCGCCGAAGCTGCGGCATAGCGGAGTTACCGTGGCGCGCTCCCTCAACCGCCGCGGCCGCTAGGCCGAGCGGCATAGCGGAGTTACCGTGGCGCGCTCCCTCAACCGCCGCGGCCGCTAAGCCGCGTAGCGCGGCCGGGGCTGGCAGCGCTCGCATACGTACGTGCCGCGTCCCGCGGCGCGCAGCTTGCGTATGGGATTCCCGCAGCGCGGGCAGGGCTCGCCCTCGCGGCGGTGGACGAGGAACTGGTCCTGGAACGTGCCGCTGACGCCGTCGGGGTCGCGGAAGTCGTCGATCGTGGCTCCCTTGGCGGCGATCCCGGCGTCGAGCGAGGCGACGATCGCGTCGCGCAGCGCCGCGGCCTGGGGTCGCGTGAGGCGGTTGGCGTGGCGCAGCGGATGCAGGCGGGCGCGGAACAGCGCTTCGTCCGCGTAGATGTTGCCGACGCCCGCGATCCGCTTCTGGTCGAGCAGGAACGCCTTGATCGGGGCGCGCGAGCTTCTCGCGAGCGCATGCAGATGGTCGGCCGTGAAGTCGTCGGCGTAGGGCTCGAGGCCGAGCCGTGTCGCGAAGAACGCGTCGCGCTGCTCGATGCCGAGCGCCAGCTCGCCGGTGCCGAAGCGGCGGGGGTCGGTGAAGGCGAGGTCGTGGTCGTCGACGCGCAGCCAGACGCGGGTGTGGGGCGGCGGGTCGCCGGGCGGGTCGAGCCGCAGCGTCCCGGTCATCCGCAGGTGGACGAGCAGGAACACCTCGTCCTCGAGCTCCCAGACCAGGTACTTGCCTCGTCTCGCGAGCCTCGTGACGGCCCGGCCCTCGACCGCGGCGGCCAGCTCCTGGGGCGCGAGCGGGCGCGACCAGCGCTCGTCGAGCACCTCGAGCCGCCGCAGCGTCCGCTGCTCCACGTGCGGCGCGAGGTGGCGGCGGATCGTCTCGACCTCGGGCAGCTCGGGCACGCCGGTTCAGGCTAGGACATCGCCGAGCGAGATCCCGAGCACCCGCTTCACCGCGCGGTTGGTCAGCCGCGGCCCGGCCCGCCCGCGCAGCGACGGCTCGTTGAAGACGTCGTAGAGCCGCAGCAGGGCGCGGCGGCCGAACCGGTCCGCGATCGCGAACGCGGCCGCCGAGCTGGTCGCGTACGCGTCGGCCTGTGCGGTCCCGGCGAGCCGGGCGATCGCGTCCGGCCGTGAGAGGGCCGCGAGGTCGGCTCCCGCCGGCACGGGACGCCGATCGCCGGAGACGTAGAGCGCGACGCCCTCGCCCAGCCACGAGGGCATCCGGCCCGACGTCGAGCCGGCCAGCACCGCGTGGGTGAGCTCGTGGGTGACGACCTTCGCTCGCTCCTCGGGCCCGAGGAGCCCGTATGACTGCCACACCACCAGCAGCCGCAGCGCGACCACCCGGTCGACGCTGGCCTCGGGGCCGCTCTGCACGACGGTCGCGTCGGAGATGGCGGCGAGCGTCTCCACCCCTTCGATCTCGGTCGTCAGCGCGCGGGCCTGGGGCGCGTCGGCCGCCACGACCACCAGATAGCGGCGCTGGAGCCGGCCGCGGGCGAGCAGGTCGCGCATCGTCGCATAGCCGGCCTCGAGCGCGGCCGGCAGGTCGCCGACGTCGAGGTCCGCTGGCGCGAGCACGGCGAAGTGGCGCGTGCGGTGCTCGACGAAGTCCGCCAGCTCCCACGGCGGTGCGCCGCGGCGGCCGGATTGGACCCGCGCGATCCGCCACTCGCGCCGCTTCCTGAGCGTGAAGCGGCGCCTGACCTGGAACTCGCCGCGGACGCCGGCGAACGAGTACGAGGTCACGACGCTCGCCGTCGCCCGGTTGCCGTCGGCGTCGACGTCGCGGGGCGTCAGCTCGACGTCGCGAAGCCTGAGGCGGGCGGCGCGGCGGCCGTGCACGCGGTCGCGGCGTCGCTGTGCGGCGACGGCGGTGGCGGCGTACGCCCGCGCGTCGCCGGCCTCGAGCGCCGCCGCGCGGTTCGTGAGCAGCGTGGCGATCTCCTGCTCCGGGGTCGGCGCAGCGCGCTCGGCCGGCGCGCCAGGGCTCGCGGTCGGCCGCGGCGCGGGGTCGCTCCCTCCGCACCCACAGATGAAGATCGTGAGCGCCGCGGCCGCCGCGCGGGACCTCACGGCACGAAAGGCTCGCCCGGCAGCCCTGGGGCGTCGCGGCGCGCGAGCCAGCGCAGCACCGAGGCGCCGACGTCGGCGAACGGGCCGTCGTTGCGACGGGACCCGTGGCCGGCGAAGCGGGCGAGGAGCGGGGCGTGCTCGCGCGTGTGGTCGGTGCCGGGGTGCGTCGGATCGCACCCGTGGTCGGCGGTGAGGACGAGGAGGTCGCGGTCGGGGTCGAGCCGCTCCAGCCAGCCGCCGACGGCCGCGTCGATCTCCTTAAGCGCGCCATGGAAGCCGGCCACGTCGTTGCGGTGGCCGAAGACCTGGTCGGTCTCCACGAGGTTCGCGAACACCAGGCCGGCCTCCAGCTCGTCGATCAGCCTCGACGTCTCGGCGATCCCCGCGGCGTTGGTGGCCGCCTTGTGCTGCTCGTCCACGCCGACCCCGTTGAAGACCTGGCCGATCTTGCCCACGGTGTGGACGGGCACACCGGAGTCGCGCAGCTCCTCGAGGTACGAGCGGCCCGGTGGGTCGAGCGCGATGTCCTTCCGCCCCTCGGTGCGCCGGAACGCCCCGGGCTCGCCGGCGAACGGCCGGGCGATCACTCGGCCGACGGCATGCTCGCCGGTCATGATCCGGCGGGCCGCCGCGCACGCCTCGTAGAGCTCGGGCAGCGGGACCACGTCCTCGTGCGCCGCGATCTGCAACACCGAGTCGGCCGACGTGTACACGATCAGGTCGCCGGTCTCCATGTGCCGCTTGCCGAAGTCGTCGATCACCTGGGTGCCGGAGTAGGGCCGGTTGCACAGCGCCCCGCGGCCGGTGGCCTCGCGTAGGGCGTCGAGGATCTCGTCGGGGAAGCCTTCCGGGTAGGTGCGGAGCGCGACGGGCGTGATGACCCCCATCAGCTCCCAGTGGCCGGTGATCGTGTCCTTGCCCGGGCCGAGCGGGTGGAGCCGGCCATGGACGACGGGCTGAGGGGAGGGCTCGACGCCGACCAGCGGCATGATGTTGCCGAGGCCGAGGCTCGCCATCACCGGCAGGTCCAGCCCGCCGGAAGCCTCGGCGACATGGCCGAGCGTGTTGGCGCCGGCGTCGCCGTAGTCGCCGCTGTCCGGCAGCTCGCCAGCGCCGCAGGCGTCGATGACGACGACGAAGGCGCGCACGGGGCGCACGATATCCGGCGGGTGGATTCCGGACCGCCCGAAACCGCGACTAGCCACCCGCGAATTGTCACGACACTCCGCGGCCTTCCCTCAATGCCGTCGTTCGTTCGCGCTCGCGCGGCGCTACACGGCGCGCCGAGCCCGCGGATGCGCCTGGTGGTAGACGTCCTTGAGGCGCTCGGCGGAGAGGTGCGTGTAGACCTGGGTCGTCGCGATGTCGGCGTGGCCGAGCATCTCCTGGAGCGAGCGGAGGTCGCAGCCGCCGGCGAGGAGGTGGGTGGCGAACGTATGGCGGAGGGTGTGCGGGCTCATCTTGCCGTCGAGGCCGGCGGCCTGGGCGTGGCGCTGCACGATCTTGTAGAGGCCCTGGCGGGTGAGCCGGGCGCCGCGGTGGTTGACGAACAGGGAGGCCTCGAGGCGGTCGCCGACGAGGCGTGGCCGGCCGCGGCCGACGTAGCTCACGAGCGCGCGGGAGGCGGCGGCGCCGATCGGGACCAGCCGCTCCTTCGAGCCCTTGCCGCGCGCGCGGAGGATCCCGGCCTCCAGGTCGACGTCGCCGAACTCGAGGCCGATCGCCTCCGACGCGCGCAGCCCGCACGCGTACATGAGCTCGAGCAGCGCGCGGTCGCGGAGGGCGGGTGGCTCGGTCCCGCGGGGCGCCTCGAGCAGCCGGGCCACCTCGTCGCGGCTGAGCACCTGCGGGAGCCGGCGGCTCTGCTTGGGGGCGCGCAGGTGGACGGTCGGGTCGTCGGTCACGAGGTCCTGGCGGCGCAGGTGGCGGTAGAAGGAGCGCAGACAGGCGACCTTGCGCTGGAGCGTGGCGGGTGACGCGGGCGGGCGGTCGTCGTCCCCCGCCGCGAGGTCGGCGACGAAGTCGGCGAGGTCCGTGTGGGTCGCCACCAGCGCCTCCGTCCCGGTCCGCCGCAGGTGGGCGCCGAGCTGCTGGAGGTCCGAGCGATACGCCTCGAGCGTGTTGCGGGAGAGCCCGCGCTCGAACTCCAGGTAGGCCAGGAAGTCGAGCAGCAGATGCTCGAACGGCTGCGTAGGGGTCGCGATCGCCATGGACGTGAACCCTTCGCCGCTGCCCGCGGCCGCCCTGCGGGTGCAACGTGCCTGTCACACCCGCCGCGTCGCGTTCAGGTGTAATTGGCCTCGTTCCCACACGTCAGACGGGAGGGGCCATGTCGGACGTCTTCGCATCGCTGGAGCAGGCCGTCGCGGGACCGATGGACCGCCGCCGCTTCCTTCACTTCACCGGGGCGCTGGCCGGCGCCGCCGCGTTCTGCCAGCTCCGCGGCGATCTGGCCCACGCGGCTCCCGCGCTGAGGGGCTACCCGTTCACGCTCGGCGTCGCGTCGGGCGATCCCGCGCCCAGCCGGGCGGTGCTGTGGACGCGACTTGCCCCCGACCTCCTCGAGCCCGACGGCGGTGTGCCGCACCGCCGGTTGCCGGTCGCGTGGCGCGTCGCGAAGGATCCGGGCATGCGCCGGATCGTGCGCCGGGGAGTCTCGCTCGCGGTACCGGAGCTGGCCCACTCCGTCCACGCCGAGGTGTCCGGCCTCGATCCCGGCCGCGAGTACTTCTTCCAGTTCTCCTACCGCGACGAGCTCAGCCCCGTCGGGCGCACGCGCACGGCGCCGGCGCGCGACGACTCCGTGCGCTCGCTGGCGTTCGCCTTCGCCTCCTGCCAGCGCTGGGACGAGGGCTACTACTCGGCCTACCGGCGCCTCGCCGAGGAGGACGTGGCGTTCGTGGTCCATCTCGGCGACTACCTGTACGAGTACGGGATCGACGAGCACGGCGGCTTCCGCAATGTGCCGGTGCCCGACCAGTTCCGTCCCGAGTGCGAGACGCTCGAGCGCTACCGGCTCCAGTACGGGCTGTACAAGAGCGACCCGGACCTGCGCCGCGCGCACCAGCTCTTCCCGTGGCTCGTCGCGTGGGACGACCACGAGGTGCAGAACGACTACGCGGGGCTGTCGCCCGTGGACTACGACCCGGATCCCGCGTTCCCGGCTCGGCGGGCGGCCGCCTACCAGGCGTTCTACGAGCACCTCCCGATGCGCGCCGCCGCGCTTCCGCGCGGAGGCAGGTCCCGCATCTACCGGCGGATGACGTGGGGCGACCTGGCGCAGTTCAGCGTCCTCGACGCCCGCCAGTACCGCACGAACCAGCCGTGCGGTGACGGCGAGTTCCCGCGCTGCCCCGAGTCGCTGGACCCGGCGGTGACGATGCTCGGCAGCAGGCAGGAGGACTGGCTGCTCGACGGGGTGGCACGCTCCCGCGCGCGCTGGAACGTCATCGCCCAGCAGGTGATGATGGGCCAGCTCGACCACGACCGCGGCGATCCGCGGATCTACTGGCACGACGCATGGGACGGCTACCCGCTCGCCCGCCAGCGGATCGTCGACCACCTCGACCGGGCGCGCGTGCGCAACCCGGTGGTCATCACCGGCGACTGGCACTCGACGTTCGTCAACGACATCAAGAAGGACTTCTCCGACCCCAGCTCGCGCACCGTCGCGACCGAGTTCGTGGGCACCTCGATCTCCTCGAACGGCGACGGCCCCGTGTACGGCCCCTACTACGGCCCGATGATCCCCGCCAACCCCCACATCAAGTTCTTCGACGGCGACCGCCGCGGCTACGTCCGCTGCCGGCTCGACGGCAACCTGTGGCGGACCGACCTGCGGATGGTGACCACCGTCAGCCGCAGCGACGCCCCCGCGTACACGTTCGCGTCGTTCGCCGTCGAGGACGGCCGACCCGGGGCTCAGCCGGCGTGAGTCGTCAGCGTTGGTCGAGCCGGTCGCGCAGCCGGTGGAGGCCGATCAGCGTCTTCGAGTCGGTCGTCTCGGCGAGGATCGCGTCGAGGTCCGAGAGCGGGCGGGCCTCGGCGTCGATGCGCTCGTTCTCGTCGACCGCGGGGCGTTCGTCGACGTCGGAGATGCCGGTGGCGAGGAAGAGGTGGACCTGCTCGTTCGTGAAGCCGGGTGACGTGTAGAACGCGCCGAGCGGCTCCCAGTCGGACGCCTGCTTGCCGAGCTCCTCGGCGAGCTCGCGCTTGCCCGTCTCGAGCGGCGACTCGCCCTCCTCGTCGAGCTTGCCCGCGGGCAGCTCGAGCAGGTCGGGGACGCCAACCGCCTCGCGCGGCTGGCGGACGAACCACAGCTTGTCGCCGTCGAGCACGACGATCCCGACGGCGCCGGGATGGGTGACGATCTCGCGCTCGGCGTCCTCCCCGTCCTCGTGGCGGAACGTGGAGCGGACGACCGTGAAGAAGTTGCCGTCGTAGACGGTCTCGGTGTTGACCTTCTCGAACCTGGAGCTCATGTCAGACCGCCGCGGCCTCGTCGAGCAGCGCGAGCGCGACGTCGAACATCCCCTCGAGCGCCGCGACGGAAACGCGCTCGGTCGCCTCGTGGTTGCGCTCGGTGCCGTTGGCGAGGTTCAGGCAGGGGAAGCCGGCGGCCTGGAGCGCGTTGGCGTCGGACCCGCCGCCGGTCTGGATGCGCCGCGGTTCGTAGCCGCGGGCGCGCAGGGCCGCCTCGGCGGCGGCGAGCTCCGGTGCGCCGGGGCGGACGCGGAAGCCGGTGAACAGCTTCTCGGAGATGACGTCCACATCGCACTCGGCCTGGGCGGCGCCGTCGTGCAGCGCGTCGACCATCCGCGCCACCGTCGTCTCGACGCGGGTCGGGTCGAGCGAGCGGGCCTCGGCGAGCAGCCGGCAGCGTTCGGGCACCACGTTGGTGGACCCGACGCCGCCCTGCACCGAGCCGACGTTCGCGGTCGTCTGGTCGTCGATCCGGCCGAGCGGCATCGCGGCGATCGCGAGCGCCGCGGCGAGCACGGCGCTGCGACCGTCCTCGGGCCGGATCCCGGCGTGGGCCGCCTTGCCGAGGAAGCTGGCCTCGAGCCGGAAGTAGGTCGGCGACGCGACCACGACGTCCCCGATCGCCGTCGCGTGGTCGAACACGTAGCCGAAGTCGGACCTCAGCCGTGACGCGTCGAACGCCTTGGCGCCGGCCAGGGCGTTCTCCTCGGAGACCGTGAACAGCAGCTCGATCCCCACCGGCGAGCCCTCCACGGAGGCCCTGCGGGCGACCTCGAGCATGACGGCCAGCGCGGCCTTGTTGTCGGCGCCGAGGATGCCGTCATGCGCGTTCTCCCAGCCGCCGTCGACGAGCACGGGATCGATCGGGGCCTCGGTCTCGACCGTGTCGAGGTGCGCGCACAGCAGGATCGAGCGGTCGGAGCGGGCGTGGCGGGACGGGATCCGGGCGAGCAGGTTGCCGGCGGGGTCCTCGTCGGCGTCGACCCCCATGCCGCGCAGCTCGGCGAGCACACGGTCTGCGCACTCGCGCTCGTGGCCGAACGGGCTCGGGATCCGGCAGAGCTCGACGAACAGGTCCGCGAGCCGGGCCTTCTCGGCCTCGGACGCCGGCCTCACGTGGTGTGTGCGGGCTGCTGCGCGGCGATCTCGTCCGGCCGCCGCTCGCGCGCGCGGGCGAGGGCGGCTGCCACGAAGTCGCGGAACAGCGGGGCGGGACGCTCGGGGCGGGACTTGAACTCCGGGTGGAACTGCGAGGCCACGAAGAACGGGTGGTCGTGGATCTCGATGATCTCGACCAGCCGATCGTCCGGCGACGTGCCGGAGATGACCAGCCCCGCCGCCTCGAGCCGCTTGCGCAGGAAGTTGTTGACCTCGTAGCGGTGGCGGTGGCGCTCGTAGATCACCGGCTCGTCGTAGAGCTCGCGGGCCTTCGTGTCCGGGTGGAGCTTCACGGGGTCGGCTCCCAGGCGCATCGTCCCGCCCATGTCGGCGACCTCCTTCTGCTCGGGCAGGAGGTCGATCACCGGGTACGGCGTCTCGGGGTCGAACTCCGTCGAGTTCGCGCCCTCCATGCCGACGACGTGGCGCGCGAAGTCGGCCACCGCCATCTGCATGCCGAGGCAGATGCCCAGGAACGGGATGCTCTGCTCGCGGGCGATGCGCGAAGCCGTGATCTTGCCCTCGATCCCGCGCACGCCGAAGCCGCCCGGGATGAGGATGCCGTCGGCCTGCGCGACGCGCTGGCGGACCTCGCCGTCGTCGAGCGTCTCGGAGTCCACCCAGTCGATCTCGATCCGGCAGCCGTGATGGAAGCCGGAGTGGCGCAGCGCCTCGGCGACGGACAGATAGGCGTCCGCGAGCTTGACGTACTTGCCGACGAGCGCGATGCGGACGGGAGCTGCGTCCGCGACGTCGCTCGCGCGGCGCATCAGGCGCTCCCAGTCGCTCAGCTCGGGGGCTGGCGCCTCCATGCCGAAGTGGTCGAGCACGAAGTCGTCCACTCCCTCCGGGTGGAAGTAGAGCGGGACCTTGTAGATGTTGTCGACGTCGCGGGCGGAGATGATCGCCTCGGGTGGCAGGGAGGCGAAGAGCGCGATCTTCTTGCGCACGTCCTGGGGCAGGCCGCCCTCGGAGCGGCAGACCACCATGTCGGGCTGGATGCCGATTCGCCGCAGCTCGTTGACCGAGTGCTGCGTGGGCTTGGTCTTGAGCTCGCCCGCATGGCCGATGTACGGCACCAGCGTGAGGTGGATGAACATGCAGCGGCGGCGCCCGACGTCGACCGGGAACTGACGGATCGCCTCCAGGAACGGCAGCGACTCGATGTCGCCCACCGTGCCGCCGATCTCCGTGATCACCACGTCGACGTCCTGGCTCTCCGCGATCAGCTTCACGCGGTGCTTGATCTCGTCCGTGATGTGGGGGACGACCTGCACGGTGCCGCCGAGGTAGTCGCCCCGCCGCTCCTTGCGGATGACCGAGTTGTAGATCGCGCCTGCGGTGACGTTCGAGCCCCGCGAGGTGTTCGCGTCGGTGAACCGCTCGTAGTGCCCGAGATCGAGGTCGGTCTCCGCGCCGTCCTCGGTGACGAAGACCTCGCCGTGCTGGAACGGCGACATCGTCCCGGGGTCGATGTTGATGTACGGATCGAACTTCTGGAGCGCGACCTTGAGGCCGCGGGCGACGAGCAGCCGGCCGATCGAGGCGGCCGCGATGCCCTTGCCGAGCGAGGAGACGACCCCGCCGGTGACGAAGATGAATCGGGTGCGGGGTCGTGACTCAGGCAAGCGTGATCCTCCTGGCCCGCCAGTGTAGATGCCGCACCGGCGGTTGGACCACGGCGGGCATCACGCGGCCTTGAGCAGCTCGCGGGCGTGGCGGCGGGCCGCGGCGTCGCCGTCCTCGGCGCCCAGCATGCGCACGAGCTCGCCGACCACCGCGGTCTTCTCGAGCCGCGTCACGGTCGTGCTCGCCGTGGCGCCGGACGTGTCCTTGACGATCGTGAAGTGGCGGTCGGCGAGCGAGGCGATCTGCGGCAGGTGGGTGATGCAGATGATCTGCCGCCCGGCGGCGAGGCCCCGCAGCTGCTCGCCGACGGCGCGCGCGGTCTGCCCGCCGATGCCGGCGTCGACCTCGTCGAAGACGAGCGTCGCCGGCCCGGCCTGGGCGGCGACCCCCATGAGCGCGAGCATGACGCGCGAGAGCTCCCCTCCCGAGGCGGTCTCGCGCAGCGGGCCGGCCGGCACGCCGGGGTTCGGGGCGATCAGGAACTCGACCTCGTCGCCGCCCGTCGGGCCGTAGCCGTCGCGCTCGGCGAGGCGCGCCTCGAAGGTCGCTCCCTCCATCGCCAGGCCGGCGAGTCGCTCCCGAACCGCGTCGGCAAGGCCGCCGGCGGCCGCGAGGCGCGCTTCCCGCAGCCCCTCCGCCTGGGCGGCGAGCTGGGCGCGGGCGGCTTCCAGACGCCCCTCCCCCGCCTCGAGCGCCTCCTCGGCGCCGGCGAGCTCGTCCCGGCGGCGCCGGCACTCCTCCGCGTGGGCCATGACGGCCTCGATCGTCCCGCCGTGCTTGCGCTTCAGCCGGTCGAAGAGCGCGAGCCGCTCCTCCACCTCGTCGAGCCGGCCCGGCGGCGCGTCGACCGCCTCGCCGTAGCGGCGCAGCTCACCCGCCAGGTCCTCGGCCTCCACGGCCAGCGCCCGCGCCCGCTCTGCGAGGGCGTCGAGCGCAGCGTCCACCCCCGTGGCCGACTCGAGCGCGGCCACGGTCGCGGCGAGGCCGTCGGTGGCGTGACCGGACGACGCGTCGTCGTAGCCGTCTCCGCCGCCGTCTCCGCTCAGCGCCGCGGCGGCCCCCGCAGCGGCACCGAGCAGCGTCGTGACATGGCGCAGGCGCTCGCGCTCGGCGAGCAGCGAGTGCTCGTCCTCGACGCTCGGCTCCGCCCGGTCGATCTCCTCGAGCTCCCAGTTCACCAGGTCGAGCTCGCGGTCGCGGGCACCGGCTCGCGCGCGCAGCGCCTCGAGCTCCTCCCGGAGGCCCCGTTCGTGCGCGTACGCCGCGGCGAACTCCTCTCTTCGGGACGCCTGGTCAGGGCCGCAGAACCCGTCCAGGATCTCGAGCTGCGCCGACGCCAGCGTCAACCGGCGGTGCTCGTGCTGGCCGTAGAACGAGAGCAGCGCGCCGCCGATGTCCGCAAGCTCGGCCGCCGTGGCACTGCGGCCGCCCAGGTAGGCGCGCGTACGGCCCTCGGCGCTCACGCGGCGGGCGAGCACCAGCTCGTCCGCGTCCTCGGGCAGGCGGTCCGCCAACGCGGCCCGCAGCGCCGCAGGCAGGGCGAACACCCCCTCGACGTAGGCCTCGCTCGCGCCCGGGCGGACGATGCCGGCGCGCGGCTTACCGCCCAGCAGCAGGTCGAGTGCGTGGGCGAGAACGGTCTTGCCGGCCCCGGTCTCGCCCGTGAGGACGTTCAACCCGGGGACCAGGCTCAGCTCTGCCCGCTCGATCAGCAGCAGGTTCTCGACGCGCAGCTCGTGAAGCACGCCATGGGGTCTATCAGCGCCGCCCGACGGAGCCGGATCGTTTCAACGAAGTTGGAACGAAATTGGAACGAAGCCGTGACGCTTCACGAGCGGGCGGGCGCACCACGCGCCGGGCGCTCAGCGCGCGAGGCGGCCGAACCGCTCGCGCAGCCGGTGATAGAAGCTCGCGCCGGGGAGCTGGGCCAGCGTCCCGTGACTGGCCGCGAACTCGACGTGCAGGTCCTCGCCGGGGGGAAGCTCGCAGCTCGGCCGGCCGTCGACGTGGACCTCGACCGGCTCCTCGCGCGACGCGTTGTTGATGGTCAGGAGGTCACCCGGGGCGATGACGAGCGCCCGGGCGGTCAGCGAGTGCGGCGCCACGAACGAGACGACGTAGCCCTCCACCCCCCACGCCATCACCGGCCCCCCGTTGGCCAGGTTGTAGCCCGTGGAGCCCTGCGGCGTGGACACGACCAGCCCGTCGCAGCGCACACGGCCGATCTCCTCCCCCGCCAGCCCGTACGCGAGGTCGGCGACGCGGTGCCCCGGCTTGCGGTGCACGGAGATGTCGTTCATGGCCGTCCAGGTCCCCTCGGGGCGGCCGACGGAGATGGTCGGGAGCTCGAGGCGGTCGAAGTCGCCCGCGAACGCGCGGTCGAAGTGCGCCGGGAGGCCGTCCGGGTCTACCGTGGCCAGGAACCCGACCTCCCCGAAGTTGACCGCGAAGACCGGCACGCCGGTCCCGGTGTACACCCGCAGCGCCGTCAGGATCGTGCCGTCTCCGCCCATGACCATGCAGAGGTCGACGTCGCTGCTGCGGTCGGCGTCGAGCTCGATCCCCTCGCCGGGCTCGAGCCCGTGCTTGGTCATCTCGCCCTCGTCGAAGCGCAGTACCACCCCGGCCCGGCGGGCGGCGGCGATCAGCTCCCGCATCGCCGGAGCGGTGTCGCTCACTCGGCGGTGGGTGAACACGGACGCGGCCCTCATACGTCCACCTCCGCCAGGGCGGCGTCGAGATCCTCGATCGCCTCCGGCCGGTCCGGCTCGGCCAGCCACACGAATGTCTCGCGGTTGCCGGCCGGCCCGGGCAGGCCGGACGGCGCGAAGCCCATCACGGCCGCCGGCGCCTCTCCCGCCACAGCGGCGATCGCCGAGCGCCGCAGCGCCGCGTCCCGCACCACGCCGCCCTTCCCGACGTTCCCGCGCCCGACCTCGAACTGCGGCTTGACCATCGCCAGGCAGTCGAACCGGTCCCCCGCGCACGCCAGCACCGCTCCGAGCACCTTGCGCAGGGAGATGAACGACACGTCGACGACGATCAGCTCGGGGGCGTACGGGAGCTGCCCCGGCTCCACCGCCCGGGCGTTGACCCGCTCCACCACGGTGACCCGCTCGTCACTCCGGAGCCGCCAGTCCAGCTCCCCGTAGGCGACGTCGAGCGCCACCACATGCGCGGCGCCGCGCTGGAGCAGGCAGTCCGTGAAGCCGCCGGTCGAGGCGCCCACGTCGAGCGCGCGGCGGCCCGAGACGTCGAGACCCAGCGCGTCGAGCGCGTTGGCGAGCTTGACGCCGCCGCGGGAGACGAACGGCGGCGGCGCGTCGACGTCGAGCTCGACGTCGGCGGTCACCAGCTGACCCGGCTTAGCGGCACGCGAGCGGCCGGGTCCCACGTGGACCTGGCCGGCGAGCACCGCCGCGGCGGCGCGGGAGCGGGACGGAAATAGCCCACGCTCCGCCAGCAGGCTGTCGAGGCGGACCCGGGGCACGGCGCCACACGGTAACGGAGGGTGACCCAGTTCACAGTCGCCAGAGCGATCCGGCGGGACCATGACGTACGACATGGTGCGACGACTCTCCCTCGCAGAGCACGGAGCCGTGGAGCTGCTCGGCGGCCTCCTGCTGATCGCCGCTCCGCTCGTGCTCGGCTTCGGCCCGAACGGACTCGTGGCCGCGTTCGTGGCGGGCGCGCTGCTCGCGGGCCTCGGGCTGGCGGACGGCCTCTCGATCTCCCGTCACATGGCTGCCGACATGGCGCTGGCGATCGGCATGGTCGCCGCCGCGGCCGGGCTGGCGTCCGCCGGCGAGGCCGTGCCCGCGGCGATGCTGGCGGGGGCGGCCGCGGTCGAGCTCGCGCTCACGAGCGCCACCCGCTGGACCCGGCGGGCCTGAACTGTGCGCGATTAGGCCCGGAATCCGGGGCTAATCGGACGCAGTTCGCGAACTCTCACGGATTACCCCCGGAAACCGACGTAATCCGGGATAGTTCGACCACGCCGGGCCCCTCGCCCTCCCTGCCCAGCCGCCGTTGACGTTCGCCCGCGCTAAACGAGCGCGTCGCGCCCCTCGAGCACCGCGGTCTCGATCCGCTCCGCGATCCGCTCGGGCGTGAACCCGACCTCCTCGTGCAGCAGCTTCGGCGCCCCGTGGGTCACGTACCGGTCCGGGAGCCCGATCCGCAGCATCCGCGGCGCCAGGCCGCCTTCGGCCAGCGACTCCCAGACCGCGGTGCCGAAGCCGCCCATGAGAACGCCCTCCTCAACTGTCACGACGAGGTCGTGCTCGGCCGCCAGCTGCGCCAGCAGCGCCGCGTCCAGCGGCTTGGCGAACCGCGCGTCGGCGACCGTGACGTCGAACCCCCGCTCGGCCAGCAGGTCGGCGGCGCCCAGCGCCTTTCCGACGCCCGTGCCGTAGCCGACCACGGCCACCCGCTCGCCCTCGCGCAGGATCTCTCCCGTCCCGATCTCGAGCAGCGACGGATCGGCGGGGATCGGCACGCCGACCGCCTCGCCGCGCGGGTAGCGGATGGCCGCCGGGCCGTCCGTCTGGAGGGCGGTGTGGAGCATGTGGACGAGCATCGCCTCGTCCCGCGGGGCCATCAGCGTGATGTTGGGTAGCGGCCGCAGGTAGGCGATGTCGAAGGCGCCGTGGTGCGTCGGGCCGTCGTCGCCGACCAGGCCGGCGCGATCCATGCAGAACGTCACGTTCAGGGACTGGAGGCAGACGTCGTGGACGATCTGGTCGAACGCGCGCTGGAGGAAGGTCGAGTAGATCGCGGCCACCGGGCGCATCCCCTGGAGCGCGAGGCCGGCGGCGAACAGGACGGCCTGCTGCTCGGCGATCCCGACGTCGAAGTAGCGCTCCGGCATCGCCTTCTGGAGCACCGACAGGCCGGTGCCCGAGTTCATCGCCGCCGTGATGCCCACGACGCGCTCGTCGCGCCGGCACTCGCGCACGATCGCCTCGCCGAAGACCTGCGTGTACTGCGGCGGCGCGGCCTTCGCGGCCTTGGCGGGAGCCGGGGCCGGCCGCCCGCCCGC
>DASTIC010000302.1:0-23643 GCA_035717845.1 Solirubrobacteraceae bacterium | reverse complement strand
TCTCTCTCGTCCTCGCGGGACCAGACGATCACACAGACAACGAGACAAAGGAGGAGGTGCCCGAGCTCCAAGCGGCCTGAGCCGCCACCGACGTCACCGACGAGCGGAGCGCCGAACTCCTACACCACACCCCGGGACTTGACTGGTCAGAGCTTCGAATCCTTTCGGGCGCGCTTTGATCTTCGCTTGGATGCTGGGACTCCGGTCATCCTGACCTTCGGTCGCGAGATCGAAGGTCAAACGCCGGGGCGCGCGGATTCATGAGGTCTGCGCAGGCCGTTTCGATTTCTGGCGGCTTTTTGGCGAGCGCCACTGGCACGTCCCCCGCTCGGTCGGCGCGTCGCGGCATTCATGGCCGGCCGCCGACGAGCGCACCGCCGGCCGCGCCGTCGGTCGGTTGCCGCTGCTCGCGGAACCGGTCGTCGAGGTTGTGCATGGTCTCGCGTGCGGTAACCATGATCGCGTGCCTTACGAGCGTCCGGTCGAGCAGGCCCCTCCATCCCGCCCTGGGGAAGTACTCGATCACGATCCGGTAGGCGAAGCCACTCTCGGCCTCTTGGAAGTGACGCCAGTGCCGAGCCGCCGGAAGCCCGCGTTGCTCGCTCGTGTACTCGACCACGCGGCAGGGCTCGAGGCGGGCGAGCGTCATCTCGAGGTCGACCTCGCGCGCAAGCATCCGCAGCGTGATGCGGGCGCGGTCGCCGGGCGCGCGCCAGCGCGACCCGCGATCGATGCGGACGAACCGGGGCCAGTACGCGGGCCAGTTGGTGAGTTCCGTGATGTAGTCGAAACCCTCGTGCACGGAGACGCCGAACCGGTGCTCGACTTCGATGTGGACGACCCGGCGAAGTCTTCGAGTCACGGCGAGCGGGATGAACGTGGACACGAGCTCGGAGACGCGCTGGGTCGCCCAGGTGGCCGGCGCTTGCTGCTTCTCGCGCGTCACGCCATGTAGTTGTGCACGGGCCACAGCTCGGGCGGAGGGGGCGCGGGGGCGCCGACCGCCTCGAAGGCGGGCCGCAGGCGTTCGACGAACTGCTTGGCATCCTCCTCCGACTCCCACACCTCGATCACTCGCCAGCCGCC
Source organism: Solirubrobacteraceae bacterium (assembly GCA_035717845.1). Classification (GTDB taxonomy): domain Bacteria; phylum Actinomycetota; class Thermoleophilia; order Solirubrobacterales; family Solirubrobacteraceae; genus DASSUW01. The sequence continues at coordinate 22,557 of DASTIC010000302.1, read as the reverse complement.
GTTCGGGCTGGGACCGGCGACGTGGAAGATCCCCCCGGCGGGCCTCTCCAAGCCGAGCCGCTCGCGGACCCTGTCGTAGGTCTCCTGCGAGCCCTCGGGGTTGTCCACCAGCATCGCGACCGCCATGCTCTCCTCCTTCGTTTCGTTCGCGCTCGACGTGCCCGTCGAGCCGAGGCGGACGCTACGACCGAGGCGCCGCGCGCACAATCGGGAGTTCTCCTGACGCGATCAGGCCATGCTCCATCGCGAACAGGGTCGCCGCCGCGCGGGTCGAGACCCCGACCTTGCGGTAGGCGTGCTGGATGTGGCTGTCGGCGGTCTTGACCGAGATCCCGAGACCCCGGGCGACCTGCTTGGTCTGAAGGCCGCGGGCGAGCATGCCGAGGACCTCGACCTCGCGCTCGGTCAGCCCAGCCGGGCGCTCCAGGCGCGGCGCCCGCTCCCCGGCCGCCTCGACCACGGCGGTGACCGCGTCGGGGTCAAGGCGGCCGGCGCTCGCCTCGCGTCCCAGGGCCTCGGCCGCCCGTTTCGGCGCCACCGGTTCGCGGTGCGGCCGTGGCTCACACATCGCATGGAAGGCGTCGGCGGCCGCGAGCAGACGAGCCGGCAGCGCAAGCTCAGCGGCGGATGAGCCGCGATGGTAGCCCGAGCCGTCGAGGCGCTCGTGGTGCGCACCAGCGACCGGCGCCAGCGCGGAGAGGAACGGCGAGCGCGAGATCACGCGCTCGGTCTGGTAGGGATGAAGGCGAACCTGCTCCCACTCGCCGACCGTCAGCGGCCTTGCCAGCTGCCAGGTGCCGGCGCCGACCGCGACACGGCCGACATCGTGGACGAGCGCCGCGCGCCGGACCGCTGTCGCTCTGGTGTCGTCCAGCCGGCAGCGCTCTGCCGCTGCGGCGGCGAGCTCGGCGACGCCCAGCGAATGGCCGGTCAGGTAGGGCGAGATCAGGTCCGCGAAGCCGCCGATCGCCGACAGCGCCCGGTCGATCGCCTCTCCCTCGAGCGTCAGGCGGGGCTCCGGCTCACACGCGAGCACCTCATCCCAAGCCGACGCCTCAGGATCGAGTGCGAGGATCGCCTCGGCGTCGTCGGCGAAGCAGGCGGCCACGTCCGGATCGAGCCCGCCTCCGGCGCGCTCAGCGGCGAGCCGCGCCGCGCGCTCCACGCCACCGAGCCAATGCTGGAAAGTGGCGTCGACGGCGACGTGCACGATCCGCATCGGCAGCGGGATCTGCTCGCCCTTGGCCCGTCGAAGCGGGCCCTTGCCGTCCCAGCGCTCGGTCAGGTGGGCGAGCAGGCCCGCGATCGAGGAGGGCAGCCCGACCCCGTCGGCCAGCATCTGCGCCACCTCGCACATGGCCGTAAAGTGCGGACGCTGCACGCGGGCGATCCTCGGGAGCCCGCGCGCGACCTGAAGGGCACGCACGGGCGCCCGGCTCTCCGGCTCGGGCAGCGCGCGGACGAGCCCGGTCAGGACCTCTCGCTGGGACCCGTACAAGACGGGATTGAGATGGGTGGTGAGCGAATCGCCGAAGATCTCAGCGGTGACGTGGGCGTCGGTGGTGCAGCCCGCATGGGAAAGCAGGCAGGCGTAGTAGGCCTGCGACGCCGTCGCCGGGTCGACCCCGAGCCTGTCAGCGAGCCGCGCCGCGGCCAGCGTGCTTCGCAGCCCATGCTCGAACGGGAACCCCATGCCGAGGTCGGTCGCTAGGCACAGGGCCCCGATCACCTCCGCGGCGCGGACCTGAGTGGCGCCGTGGGACGGCTCGTGTGCCACGACCCGACAGTATCCGCGCCCGGTCCGACAAGCAGCGACATCCTCGACGCTCGGTCACCGCCCTCGAGCCGATAACCGAGGCGTCAGATACCCGACGCCCTGACCACGGTTGTGCTTGGTCGCTCCCGCTCTCGGTCCCCGAGCACGCGTCTTGTCCACATGTCTCGCCGCCAGGCGGTTCGCCATGCTCGAACTCGCGTGCCCTGATTTCCTGGCGACCCAGCGTCGCGGGTTTGGCTCTCTAGACCCAAGGCGCTTCGGCCTCGGTCTAGGGAACCGAAGGTAAGAGGTTCGAATCCTCTCAGGCGCGCTGCCAGCTACTCACCCAGCCCGATCGCCTCGACCGGGCGTGCGCGCAGCGCCCGCCGCGTCGGCAGCGCCAGGGCGAGCAGCGCCAGCAGCGCCGAGACGCCGAGGATCGCCGCGAGCTGGTCGGGCGGGACGTGCGGACGGATGGAGCCCGTCAGCGCGTGGCTGAGCGGCAGCAGCGCCGTGGCCGCGATCGCCAGACCGAGCCCGAGCCCGATCGTGATGATCAGCCCGGCCTCCCAGCGGGCCATCGAGCGCACCTGGCGCGCGGTGCCGCCCACGAGCCGCAGGAGCCCGAGCTCGCGGCCCCGCTGGAGGGCGATCATCGCGAGTGTGTTGACCACGGCGATCGAGGTGAAGGCGAAGATGATCGCGACGAACAGCGGGCCGAGCCAGCGGTTGAGCTCGCGGTCGGCGTCCGTCACGGTCGCGAGCGAGGCCCGGTCGCTGACCTTCAGGCCCGGATAGCGCGGAGCCAATGCCCGCACGCGCCGGGCGACGCCGGTCGGGTCTGCGCTCTGCACGAGGATCGTCCCGACCAGCGGGCTGGTCTGGTGCCCGGCTGCCAGCTCGGGTGCGAGAAGCGCGTCGCCGAATCCCAGCGCGCGGCTGTAGATCGCCACGACCGTGGCGCGCGTGCGGGTCCCGTCGCCGAGCGTCACAGACACGCGGTCGCCGATCTCCGCGTCCACCGCGTCGGCGCGCCGGCGCCCGAGGGCGATCGTGTCGCCCTGCAATGCGGTCAGCGAGCCGGCGGTTACGCCGACGTCGAGTCCGCCCCCCTGCCCTCCGCTGAGGACCTGCGCGGGGATCACGTCATCGGAGACCCCCAGGCTCGGGCCGAGCGTCGTGGGCGTCAGGGCGACGGCCGAGCGCACTTCGCGAACGGCGCGCACGTCGGCCAACGCCGCGGCGGGCAGTCCGGGACCGGTGCTCGTGACGGCGAGCTCGCCGCCGAGGCCCGCGCGCCGCTCCTGCGTGACGGCGTGATCGATGGTGGTCGAGCTGAACAACAGGGTGCAGCTGAGACCGACGGTGAGCATCAGCGGCGTGCTGGCCGACGAGAAGCGCCGCGTGGCGGTGTGCAGGTTCGCCGATGCCAGGAAGCCGCCGACCGGGGAGAGGCGCGCGAGCGGCGGCCCGAGGACTCCGGCGGCGAGACGCGCCACGACCGGTCCGAGGAAGCCGACCGCTGCCACGAGGAAGAGCGCGGTCATCTCCGACGTCGCCGCGGCCGTGTCCGGGGCGCTGGTGGTCGTCGCGACGGCGAACAGGGGCACCGCGCCGGCCAGCGACACCAGCCCGCCGATCAGCCGCCCCGGGCCGAGCAGCCGTGGCTCGACGGCGGCATCGGTCAGCGCGTGGGTCGGCGGCACGCGGGCGGCGCGCCGCCCGGCGGCGAGGACGGCGAGCAGCGCCGCCACCACTCCGCCGCCGACCGCCGCCGTCATCGGCAGCCAGCCGGCGCTGACGGTCATGTTCGGCGGCGCGACTGCGTGCTCCACGAGCGCGTCTGCGAGCTCCCTGCCGAGCACGGCCCCGGGCCAGATTCCCGCCGCCGAGCCGACCAGGCCCACGATCGCGGCCTCCCAGGAGATCATGCGGCGGATCTGCCCGGGCGTCGCGGCCACCGCGCGCAGGAGCGCGATCTCGCGCTCGCGCTGCTGGATCGACAGGCCCATCGTGCTGGCCACGACGAAGAGCGCGATGAACAGCGCCAGTCCGCCGAACGCCGCGGTGACGGCGATCAGCTCGGTCCGCGTCTGGAGCAGCTCGGGATACTCGGCCTTGCCGCGCGCGTCGCCGGTGTACACCTCCGCGCCGCCCGCGGCGTCACGCAGGCGCGCGGCGTTGAAGCCGGGGCCGGCGAGCACGCCGATCGCGTCGACGCGCGCCGGGTGACCGGCCAGGCGCGAGGCCTCGCCGTCGGTGAGAAAGACCGCCGCCTGGCGCCGCACGGCGTGGCGTGGCCGGGCGACCCCGACCACGGTGACGGTGCGGGCGGCTTCGGTGGACGCGAGGCGCAGCTTCTCGCCGACCGCGGCGGGGTAGCCGGTGACGACTTCGTCGGGCCCGGCGGGTGGGCGTCCGGCGCTCAGCACGTAGGGGGTCAGCGCGGCGCTGCTCCACCCGTGGGCGACGGTGGACCGATTGCCGAGGCGGGCCGGCGCCGAGACGTCGGCGATCGCCGCCCGCACGCCGGGGACGGCCGACAGCCGGCCGGCGAGCGAGGAATCGACGCGGGCGCGCTCGCCCAGCACGACGGCGTCCTCGGTGCCGACGACCTGCTGCCCGGTGACCACGGCCGCGGCGCGGGCGTAGCGCTCGACGGGCGGCTGGGTGCGCAGCGCCGCTTCGAACGGCATGCCGCCGGCCATCACGAGGGCGGACGACGCGATGAGGGCCACCAGGGCGCCTGCGAACGTGCTGAGGCGGCCGCGGCCGCTGAGGAGGGCGAGGCGAAGCACGGCTCAGTCCCCCAGGTGCGCGAGCCGCTCGGCGACCTCGTCGGCGTCGGGAGCCTCGAGCGTCCCGGCGATCCGGCCGTCGGCGATGAGGACGACGCGGTCGGCGTGCGCCGCCGCCACGGGGTCGTGGGTGACCATGACGACCGTGTGGCCGTCCACGTCGACGACCTCGCGCAGGAGCGCGAGCACGTCGCGCCCGGTGCGGCTGTCCAGCGCGCCGGTCGGCTCGTCCGCGAACAGGACCTGCGGCCGCGTGATGAGCGCCCGGGCGATCGCCACGCGCTGCTGCTGGCCGCCGGAGAGCTGGGCGGGACGATGGCGCAGGCGACCGTCCAGCCCGACCCGGGCCGCGACCTCGCGCACCTCCGAGCGCCGCGGACGGCGGCCGTCGAGGCGCAGCGGCAGGCCGATGTTCTGCGTGACCGTGAGCGAGGGCAAGAGGTTGAACGCCTGGAAGACGAAGCCGACCCGCTCGCGCCGCAGGATCGTCAACCGCCGCTCGTTGAGCCCCGTCAGCTCGGTGTCGCCGAGCGCCACGGCTCCGGAGGTGGGACGGTCCAGCCCGGCCGCCACGTGCAGGAACGTGCTCTTCCCGGACCCCGATGGCCCCATGATGGCGGTGAACGAACCCCGGGCCAGTGCGATGCTGATGCCGTCGAGGGCGACGACGGCTCCGTCACCCTGGCCATAGACCTTGCGGACGTCGCGAAGGGCGATCGCGGGAGCATCGACCGGCGCTTTTCTTGCCTTCCTCGTCGTGAGCATGAGTGCACTCTCGCCTTCCCGCCGCGCGCGTCCCATCGGGCCTGCCTGCGTCCGTCACTCCGCGCGCTGACGCTTGAAGGGACGGCTAGCCGTACCTTCCGCGGCCGACTAGAGTCGGGCCGTGCTGCGCCTGGTCAGCTGGGCTGGTGGAACGAGCGAGCTCCTCGCCCGTCCGGTGGAGCGCGGACGCCTCCGTGGGCTCGGTCACCTGACGGCACGCACGCACGGCACGCGGTTCTGGGTCGCCCTCTGGGCGGCCGTGGCCGCGGCCGGCGTCATCGCGCTGATCCCCGTCTTCGCCGGCGATCCGCCGGTGCCCGGCAACGAGGTGATCCACCGGCTCTCTGGCATCTCCTTCATGGCGTGCGGCCTCGTCGCCTGGCGCCGGCGCCGCGACAGCGCGGTCGGACCGATGCTCACCGTCGCCGGGTTCGGCGTGGTCTTCTCCGAGATCCTCACGCAGATCGACTCGGCCCTGGCATTCACGGCCGCCCTGTTGCTCGGCGAGGTGTGGATCGTCGTCTACGTGGCGCTGATCCTGAGCTTCGTCACGGGCGGCCGACTCGTCTCGACGGTCGACCACGTGCTCGTCGGGATGTTCTTCGTCGGCCTCTTCGTCCTCCAGTTCGCGGTGATGCTGTTCCTGGATGTGGAGGACAACCTGCTGCTCGTGCGGCCCGACGCCGGGATCGCGGAGGCGCTGACGAAGGTCCAGTGGGCTGTCTTGATCGTCGCGTCGCTGGCCGTCGCGTTCGTGATCGGCGCGCGCTGGCGCTCGGCCTCGCGGCCGCGGCGGCGGGCGCTGCTGCCGAGCCTGGGCGGGAGCCTGTCCGGCATCCTGTTCGCTGCCTGGCTGGCGACCCTCCTGCTGGAGTCGCCGGTGATCCCGCTCGTGTGGATCCTCAACACGGCGCTGCTCACGGTCCCGGCCGCGCTGCTGTGGGGCCTGCTGCGCTCCCGGCTCGCGCGCGGAGGGCTCGCGGACCTCTTCCGCGAGCTCGGCACGCGGCGCGGTGTGCAGCTGGAAGCGGGCCTCGCCAAGACGCTCGGCGATCCATCGCTCGTCCTGGCCTATCGCGTGCCGGGCGGGCGCTCCTACATCGACGGCGCCGGACAACCGGTTGCGCCGCCGGCGCCGGGCGGCGATCGTACGTCGGCGCCGGTCGAGCGCGACGGCCGCGAGCTCGGGATGCTCGTCTACGACGCGGCACTCGACGACGATCCGGAACTCGTGGAGGCCGTCGCGGCCACGGCCGCGATCGCGCTCGACGACGCGCGGCTCCAGGCCGAGTCCGCGGGTCGCCTCGCGGAGCTGCGCGCGTCACGCGAGCGCATCGTCGCCGCCGGCGACGCGGAGCGGCGGCGCCTGGAGCGCAATCTCCACGACGGCGCGCAGCAGCGGCTCGTCTCCGTCGCCCTTCAGCTGCGGATGATCCAGAGCCGCATCCGCGAGGACCCGGCGCTGGCGGAGGAACTCGTGAGCTCGGCCACCGCCGAGCTCTCCCAGTCGCTGGAGGAGCTGCGCGAGCTCGCGCGTGGGATCCATCCCGCGATCCTCAACCACGGGCTGCAAGCCGCGCTCAAGTCACTGGCCTCGCGCGCGAGCGTCGCCACGACGGTCGCCTTCGAATGCCCGGAGCGCCTGCCCGAGCCGGTGGAGCTGACGGCGTACTTCGTCGCCTGCGAGGCACTGGCCAACGTCGCGAAGTATGCGCGGGCGACGCAGACGACGGTACGCGTCTCGCGACGCGACGGCCTGGTCGTCGTCGAGATCGCCGACGACGGCGTCGGCGGCGCCGACGAGTCAGCCGGCACCGGCCTCCGAGGCCTGGCGGACCGCGTCGCCGCGCTCGACGGGACGCTGCTGATCCTCAGCCCCCCGGGCGGCGGGACCGTCGTGACCGCCGAGCTGCCGTGCGTGTCGTGATCGCGGACGACAGCCGGCTGCTGCGAGCGGGCATCGCGGCGTTCGTCCGCGGCGAAGGCATCGACGTCGTGGCCGAGGCATCCACGCCGGAGGAGCTGCTCGCGGCGGTGGACGAGCACGAACCCGACGTGGCGATCGTGGACATCCGCATGCCGCCGACGCAGACCGACGAGGGCATCCAGGCGGCGCACGAGATCCGCCGCCGCCACCCCGTGATGGGGATCGTGCTGCTCTCCCACCACGTGGAGGTCGGCGTCGCGACGCAGCTGCTGGCCGAAACGCCGCAACGTCTCGGCTACCTGCTCAAGGACCGCGTGGCCGACCCCGCGGACTTCGTCGCCTCTCTGCGGCGCGTGGCCGGCGGCGGCACCGCCCTCGATCCGCAGGTCGTCTCCGGACTGCTGGCAGATCCGAAGGAAGCGAGCCGACTGGGGCCGTTGTCGCCGCGTGAGCGCGCGGTGCTCGAGCTGGTCGCCGAAGGCCGCTCCAACAAGGCGATCGGCGAGCGACTGGCCATCACCCAGAGCGCCGTCCAGAAGCACGTGAGCACGATCTTCAACAAGCTCGGCCTTCCCGCGGGAGACGACGACGACCGCCGGATCCTCGCCGTCCTCGCGTACCTGCTCGCCGAGCCGCACGCACAGCCGCAACGCTAGGTGTCACCGCAGCAGGGTGACGGTGATCACGTTGCGCCTGTGCTTGCCCGGCGTTCGCGTCAGCTCTTGGGCGCTAGGCGTTCACCCAGTTCTATCGCCGGCACGCGGCGCCGGTGCTCGGCCGGTGCGGCGCACGCGCGATCCGGAGCTGGGCGGCTCGGCGGTCGGCTGGCTGTTCGGGATCGCCCGACACCAGCTGCTGCGAGCGATGCAGCGCGGGCAGGTCGAGCAGCGGGCCCGCGACAGGCTCGGCATCGGCCGGATCGAACTCGATGACGACGAGCTCGAGCGCATCCTCGCATTCGCCGAGTCCGAGCCGACGGCCACGCAGCTCACCACCGCGTTGGACGCGCTGCCGCCGGATCAACGCGCCGCGCTCAACGCCCGCGTTCTCGAGGAGCAGGACTACAACGCGATCGCTCGGTCGTCCAGGACGGCCGAGGCGACCATCCGCAAGCGCGTCTCGCGCGCGCTCGACAGCCTACGCAACGCGCTGGGAGAACAGCGATGACCGACTTCCTGGATCAGCTCGAGACCGATCTGCGCGATGCCGCCGAGCGCCGCGGGCAGCCGCACCGCCGCCGCCCGACGGGCGCGCTGAAGGCTGGTGCGGTGATGGCGGCGCTGGCGCTGCTCGCTGTCGGCGCCACCCGCTTCGTGGACCGTGAGTCCTCTGACCGCGTCGCCGCGGAGGAGACGCCGACAGCGACACCGACACCGGCTCCAGGAGGTGTCGGCCCGATCGCCGTCGCCACCGCCGGCGATCCGGCGTTCCTTGATCTCCTCGCAGCGCCCCTCGGTGCCGCGGTCAGGCTCGCGGCTTCCTCGGACGGCCGGCCGAGCACGGCCGATCCCTCGCTCGGCACGGTGGTGCTGTACCGCCCGGGCGACGAGGAGACGGCGCAGTTGGTCGGGTACTACGCCACCATCGACCGCGTCGCGCCCCTGACAGCGGACGACGAGGGCCTGATCGACTCGAACCTGCGCGACGCGGACGTGGTCGTGGTCTTCGGGATCGACGACCAGGAGCGCCTGCTGCGCGACCGCAACATCTGCGCGCCGGCTGGCCCGGTCGCCGACGAGCCGCTGACGCTGTGCGTGGCGCGGTCGGACGAGGCCCGGTTCTCGCGCTTCGTGCTGGACAGCCGGGCGCTGCCGATCGGCCCGATCTCCGAGAACGGCTGGTGGAGCTGGGGGGCCGCGGCGCCCGACGGCCGCACGATCCTCGCCCAGTGGACGCACTACACCTCCTACCTCTCCGCGACGGGCAACTGCCGCGTGCCGCAATCCGCGCTGATCCCCGCTGACGGCGGTCAGGCGCAGCCGATGTCGACCGGACCCGCCGTCCCGCTCGGCTGGACAACGGACGGCCGCGCGATCGTGTTCCGTCCCGCCGGGTCCTCGTCCGGGTGCGGGAGCGGCGATCCCGGCGTCTATCTCGTCACACCGGACGGCGAGGCGACGCTGCTCGAACCCACCGACCGCGACGAGCCGCCCCCCGGCCTGGAGCCGTCGATCGAACCCCGCACCATGCAGGAGGTCACGCGGGCAGCCGCGCCCTGACCCCGGGGGGTGCTCGCCTCTCTGCTCACAGGCGTCACCTCGGCCAGGGGCGAGGCCACGAGTCGGGGTGGGCCACGATCGCTCGTGCCTCCGCGTCCCCGGCGCCAGCCGCCGCGAAGACGGTTTCGGGTGCCTGGCCGGACAGCTTCCGCGGCGCACATTGCTACAACGAGCGGCCATGATCGAACGCCGCTCGATCTTCACCCGTCCCGGCGGTCCCCGCACCAAGTGGGTGGTGTTCGCCATCTGGGTCGTCGGCATCATGATCGCCGCCGGTCCCGCGAACCTGCCCGGCCAGTTCACCGACGCGGAGGAGAACGAGTCGACCTCGTTCCTGCCTGGCGACGCCGAATCGACGAAGGCGCTCCAAGCCGCCGAGGAGCTGCAGGGCGGCGAGCTGGCGCCTGCGGTCATCGTCTACCGGCGCGAGGCGGGACTCACCGGGGCCGATCGCGAGCGGATCGTCCAGGACGTCCAGCGTCTGACCGAGCGGCGCTTCCCCGGCGTCGTTCCCGACGGCGCCACCGCTGCGGCGGGCGGGCAGGACGGTGGCTCGCAGGAGCGTCCCGGCGGCGGGGCCGGCCAGGCGTCGGAGGGCGGCGCCACCGGGCAGCCCGAAGGCTGCGCCGGTCCCACCACGCCTATCCCCGGCCAGCCCGCCGACTACGCGCCGTTCGTCGGGCCGATCTGCTCGGAGGACGGCAGGGCGGCGATCGTCACCGCCTATCTGAAGGGCGAGGGCGACGGCGCCAGGATCCTCGATCCGGTCGAGTTCTGGCGCGACACGGTGTCTGACCCGGGCGGCGGCCTCGAGGTGAAGATCACGGGCGGCGCCGGATACGCGGCGGACGCCATCGAGGTCTTCGAGAGCATCAACGGCACGCTGCTGCTGGCCGCGGTGTCGCTGGTGATCGTGCTGCTGATCCTCATCTACCGGTCGCCGATCTTCCTGTTCATCCCGCTCGCGGCTGTGATCTTCGCCGAGATTCTGGCGCGCTCCGTGGGCTACGGGCTCTCCGAGCTCGGCGTCACGATCAACGGCCAGTCCAGCGCGATCATGTCGATCCTGGTGCTTGGCGCGGGCACCGATTACGCGCTCCTGATCGTGGCGAGATATCGCGAGGAGCTGCACCACACGTTGGACCGCCACGAGGCCATCCGCGCGGCGATGACCTCCGCGGGGCCCGCCGTGTTCGCCTCTGCCGCCACCGTGATCGCCGCTCTCCTCTGCCTCAGCATCGCCCGGGTCAACGGCACCTCGGGACTGGGCCCGATCGCCGCCGTGGGCGTGGCCTGCGCCGCGACCTCCATGCTCACGCTGCTGCCGGCGCTGCTCACGATCTTCGGACGGCGCGCGTTCTGGCCGTTCGTGCCGCATACGCCGCAGTGGTCGGAAGCCGACCAGCCGCGGTCCGGCGCACTCGGACGACGGATCGTGGAGGGTTCGAGCGTCGGGGCGCTGCTGCCGGTGATCGGGGCGTCGCTGGTGGTCGCACTGCTGCTCCCGCTCGTCCTGCTCAACGCGATGCTCCGCGGCCTCCTCGCCCTGGTCACGGGCGGGCGTGCCCACTTCCCATCGCTCATCGTCGGCCCGCTCGACCGCGCCGTGTTCCAGCCCTACGAGGTCCGCCGCACCAAGCACGAGCACCTGGCCGACGCCACGCACGGCTTCTGGAAGCGGGTGGGCGACCGCGTGGCCACCAATCCGGCACGGGTGCTGGTGGGGTCCACGGCCGTGCTGCTCGTGATGTGCGCCGGCTTGGCGTTCTTCTCCACCGACCTCACGACCAACGACAGCTACCGCACCGAGGTCGAGTCCGTCGAGGGCCAGGCGCTGCTCTCGCAGAGCTTCCCCTCCGGCGCCAGCGCGCCGACCGACGTGATCGTGGCCGACCCCGCCGACGTCCCCGCGGTCACTCGCGCCGTCGAGGACGCGGAGGGCGTGGAGTCCGTCTCGCCCCCCGTCGCCGCGGGGGAGCGCGGCGTGCTCGTGCAGGCAACGCTCGAGCCCCAGCCCTACTCGACCGAGGCATTCGACCTCGTCGAGCCGATCAGGGCGGCGGCGGACGAGGCGGCGCCGGACACGCTGGTCGGCGGCGCGACCGCGGTCGAGTTCGACGTGCGCGAGGCGGCCGGCTGGGACTCGACGGTGATCCCGCCGATCGTGCTCGTCGTCGTGTTCCTGATCCTCGTGCTGCTGCTGCGCGCGGTGGTCGCGCCGCTGATCCTGATCGGCACGGTGATCGTCAGCTTCCTGGCCGCGCTCGGGGTGGGCTACGTCGTCTTCGAGACGATCTTCGACTTCCCCGGCTCGGATCCGTCGCTGCCGCTCTTCGCGTTCGTGTTTCTGGTCGCATTGGGGGTCGACTACAACATCTTCCTCATGGCCCGCGCGCGCGAGGAGACGCTCAAGCACGGCACCCGCGAGGGGATTCTGCGCGCGCTGGCCGTGACCGGCGGGGTGATCACGAGTGCCGGGATCGTGCTGGCCGGCACCTTCTCCGTGCTCGCCGTGCTGCCGCTCGTCTTCCTGACCGAGATCGGCTTCGTGGTCGCCTTCGGCGTGCTGCTCGATACCTTCCTGGTTCGCAGCGTGCTGGTGCCCGCGATCGTCCTCAAGCTCGGCCCGAGCGTGTGGTGGCCGTCGAAGCTGGCACAGCGGGAGAAGGAACTCGCGCGGGTCTGATCTCGAGGGCCGCACCGAGCCGTCGGCTGGTTGATCGAGAGGTCGGCCGGCGGCTCGGCCGGTACTCCGACTCACGGCTACGCGATCGACGTGCGGCGGCGAGATCGTCGGCCCGGTCCTACTCCTCCATGCCCATCTCTTTCATCGCTGGGGCGGCGTCCGGCGGGCCCGGAACCGTCAGGCCGGGCATGTCCTCGGGTGCGAAGGCGAGGGCAATCCCGAGGACCGCGAGCAGAACCGCGATCCCGCGGGTGGCGACCGTCTGCCACGGCAGGAGCTTCTCGGTCGCGATCAGCGCGGCGACGAGGATCATCCAGCTGACGCTCATCACCCCGAGTGCGAACAGCGCGGCCATCAGCGCCCAGCTAGAGGCCACGCACACCCGACCGTGGTCGATCCCCATCCGCAGTGCGCCGACGGGACCGGACCGCCAGCGCTCGGACACGAACGCGCGCGGGTTGCGGCAGCGGCGCAGGCTGCGGTTCTTCAGCGGGCTCACCTGGTAGATGGCCGCGGCGAGGATCGCGCCGCCCGCGACGTACGGTCCCGCCTCGTCCCAGGCGAGGACGCCGAGATCCAGCGACCGCACCCCCTCGACGAGCGCGTAGCCGAGTATGCCGACGGCCGCCCACGTGAGGAGGTACCCGCCGACGAAGGCCGGGGTGGCCGCGATCTGAGCTCGCGCGTGCGCCAGGACCATCGGGGCGATCGACGGGAGCATCATCGCCGCCATCATCGTCACCCACACGACGGCGAACCAGCCGAGGCCGCCGAGCTCGGTTCCCGGGCCGGCATCCATCCCGCCCATGCGATCGCCGGTCACCGCCCACGCCCCCGCCGCGACCACGAGCAGCGACGCGACCACGCCGACCTGGACCGGCCCGGACCGCGGCGGCACGCGATTGAGGGTCGCCGGCTCCATCAGTACTCGTCGTGTCGCCGGATCCAGTGGAGCTGCGAGTCGTCCTCATGGCGCCCCATCGGCGTCCGGTCCAGCAGGGAGTAGTACCCCATCGTTGGCTCGAGCCCGCGCGCGGTGGTCACGTAGGTGCGGTAGACGACGCCGTCTGAGAGCGTGTATGCGCTCAGGCCCGGAGCCTCGGTTACGTATCCCGCGACGTCCGTGCCGGACGCCTCCGCCATCTGCTTGACGGTCGGGGGAATCTCGCCCTCCAGGAACGGACGAAGCTCCTCCTCCGTGCTCGTGAAGCCGAGATCGCGGTTGAAGTCGCTGCCGGCGGTCGAGACCCAGTCGATGCTCCAACCCATCCGCTTCTTGTACGACTGGAGCTTCGCGAGCGGCGCGCGCGAGACGAGCAGCATGGTCACGTCCCGCGCCCTCAGGTGGACCACGTTCGGATCGATGTTGTCCGCAATCGATGAGCAGACGGTGCAGCCGGCCTCGTACGGGGGGCCGAACATGAAGTGGTAGACGAGCAGCTGCGAGCGCCCGTCGAAGAGCTCAGCGAGGGACTTGGTCCCCTCGTCGGTCTCGAAGGTGTACTCCTCCTCGACCGGCACCCAGGGGAGCGCCCTGCGCTTCCTCGCGAGCTCATCGTTGCGCCGGGTGAGCTCCTTCTCCTCCGCCAGCAGCTCGTCGCGTGCGGCCTGCCATTCCTGGCGGCTTCCGACCTTGTGGTGCGTCATCACATGGCTCCTGTGGCGAGGACGATCAGTCCGGGTACTCGTCCTTGCGCCAGGCGCGAGGCTCCTCGGGCTCGGGCTTCGGCGTTCGCTTGAGCAGGAACGAGTTGTACGGCGCAACGAACGGATCGGGGGCCGACACCGTGTAGGTGTGGTAGACGCTCCCGTTTTCACGCGCGAAGGCGATGAAGCTCGGGCTCTCGCGCAGGCCGTCCTCGAGCTTGGCTCCGACCTGTCGCCCCCAGTCCTCGAGCCACTCGGGCGGGTTGTCGACCATCTCCTTGACCTCCGGGACGTCCTGCGCCTGCTCGGGCGTGAGGGCGAGCCCGAAGTCGAAGGGAAACTCCGTCCCGTTGGTCGAGACGTAGGGGAAGTGCCAACCCATCCGCTCCTTGTAGGCGATGAGCCGATCGATCGGCGCGCGCGAGAAGCAGATCAGCGTCACGTCGCGGTGGTTCAGATGCACGCGCGTGGCGTCGAGTTCATCCCCCAGGTTCGAGCACCCGGGGCAGGCGCCGCGCGCGTAGTCGGGCCCGAACATGATGTTGTAGGCGAGGAGCTGCGAGCGCCCGTCGAAGAGCTCGGCGAGCGTCTTCTTTCCGTCCTCGGTGTCGAACCGGTACTCCTTCTCCACAGGGACCCAGGGAAGCTGACGTCGCTGCTCGGTCACCTTCTGGCCGAGTTCGGCGTGCTCGGACTCGAGCTTCGCAAGTTCACCGCGAGCCACCTGCCATTCCTCGCGGGTTCCGATCTTGTGCTCGGGCATCGTGCGCCTCCTATGGCCGTTCGTCACGTCAGCGTAGGCGGCTCGTGGATCCGGTGGCCGCCTGTCGAGACCTGTGGGGTTAGGACCGGCGCGTCGCGCCGAACTCATCGAATGCGAGCGCCTCCAAGGTGACCGGCATCACGCTTGCTCTGGACGACCAACAGCTGCGCGGCTGCGATCTCATCGGACGCCTGGTTTGTCGGCCGGGCGACGGGCCGGCCTCGAGCCTTCGATGAGAAAGCCCGGCGTTGGCACCGGTCGAATGTGACGCGATCCGGATCCTCCAGCCGGCGGCGTGGATCAGCGCATCGGCGGCGCGCCGAGCATGCGCGCCGCCGACAGCCCCGCCAGTGCGAGCATGCACACGGCCGAGCCGACGCACCAGATGCAGATCGCGTCCAGCGTGGCCACCTCGACGTATGTCAGCCAAGCCGAGAACCCGGCTCCCACGAGCGCGAGGAACACGGTCGCGGCGCGTGCCGATTCGTCGTCGCGCAGCAGCGTGAGCAGGATCCCGGCATAGCCGATCACGCCGAGCAGCGCGATCGGTATGCCGGCGAGCTCGGCGTAGTGGGACTGCTGCACCGTCGCGCATCCGTGCGAGACCGCGCACACCGGCGCCCCGCCGTCGTAGTGCACGGCCGTCAGGTAGCCGGCGATGCCGAGGCCGATCGCGCCCACGACCGCGGAGCTGACCCGTAGCGCGGCGGCGCTCACGGGGCCAGCCCCGCGTCGAGCGCCGCGGCAACCGAGCTCGGGTCCAGGCCGTTGGCGTCCAGTACGTGAGCAGCGCCGCTCCCCTTGGCCACGGTGAACGTCGGCGTCGAGTCGATGCCCAGCCGCTGGGCATCCGCGTTGGCGCGGTCGAGCCGCCGCTGGGCGAACTGGGAGTCGGCGCCCGCGAACGCGGCGTCCGCGTTGACCCCGGCCGCGGTGGCGACGCGGCGCAGGAACGCGTCGGTCACATAGCCCGAGTTCTCCTGCCCCTGGTTGGCGTAGAACACCTCGAGGAACGGCCACAGCCGCCCCTGGCGCTCCGCGGCCGCCGCCACCTTCGCGGCGCGGGTGGAGTCCGGGCCGATGAAGTGCAGCGTGCGAGCGGCGAGCTTGACCTTGCCGGTGCGCACGTAATCGTCGACGATCGTGGGAAGGGTCTGCTTGGAGGCCGCCGCGCAGGCCGGGCACTGGAGGTCGGCGTACTCAGTCAGCGTGACCCGCGCGTTCGGGTCGCCGAGCACCCCGTTGTGCTCGGGGATGCCGTCGAACAAGGCCGCGGCCTCGGTGCCGCGGGTGGCGGGGCCGCTCGGCTGATCGCCTCCGCCGGCCGAGGACACGGTTATCGCGATCACGACCGCGACGGCAGCAACGCCGGCGACCGCGGCGAGCCGCCACGCGCGGCGGCGGCGGGCTTCACGCGCGGCCTGCGCGCGCTCGGCCACGCGGCGGGCTGCGCGGCGCTGCTCGCGCAGCTCGCGCTTGGTGGGGGTGGTTGACATGAGAGCTCCTCTTGACGCTGTGGATACGGGCACCGTGCCGAGCGCCCGTGGGCGCTCAGCGGAGCGTCAGCGGAGGAGCGCGGCCGGCGGCCGCGGTGGCGAGCGGCGCGAGTACGCGCCGGGCGGCCGGTGTTGGAGCGGCGACCGCGAAGATCGCGATCGGCCGCAGGCGGGGCGCGCTCGGCCGCAGCGACTGGACGATGGCGGGCGCCACCCGGAGCGCGAGCGCGATCACGCCGCCCGCGGCAACGCACATCGCGAGCAGCTCGAGCCACCCCCCGCCGAGCGCTCCGGCATCGCCGATCGTGCCCGCCAACAGCGCCTGGCCGGCGCACACGGCGGCGACCCCGGCGGCGCCGATCAGCCAGCGCTCCAGCATCCGCTGCTCGCGCACGAGCAGCCGCCCGACGCCGAACGCGAGCACGAGCGCGCACAACACGAGCACGACCACGCCGGCAACGCCGAGCGAGCCCTGGCCCGCGGTCTCCAGGCAGCTTTGGCCGCCCCGCGCGCACGCGAGCGTGACGCGCGCCTGGTCGCCGAGCACCGCGAGCAGCGGGACGAGCATCAGCGCGCGAAGTGTGAGCGGCAGGCGGCGCACGGCGGTCACATCAGAACATCGGCACCTGAACGCAACCCTAAATCCGTAGGAAACCGCAACGTCGCGCCGATCCGCGCCGGGGGGCCGTCCGAAACCGCAGCGATCTCCTCCGGCCCCGACGTGTCGAAGTCCATATACGGCCCGGCGCCCCCGGGCATGCCCTCACACGTGCCCGAGCTCGAGCAGTCCTTCACGCAGCCACCGCGGAATCGACCGCGCTGAGCCAGCGGTCGACGAACGCGCCCAGCGCATCGAGCGCCTCGACGCCCTCATCGAGCATGCTCGCGAAGCTCTGAAAGACATGCGGCATTTCGGGCCAGACGTCGAGCCCGACGCGACCGTCGCACTCCGCCACGCGTCGAGCCAGACCCACGGCATCGCCCAGGAGGATGTCGTGCGAGCCGGCCTGGACGAGCAGCGGGGCGAGCCCGGAGAGGTCGGCGAACAGCGGGCTCACCGCCCGGGCATCCGCCGGCGTCACGTAATCGTCAGCACGACGTCGCAGCGCCTGCACCGACAGGAGCGGATCGACGTCGGCCTTGGTGTCCAACGTCGGACTCGTGAGCGTCAAGTCCACCCACGGGGACATCAGGCCGACGCACGCCGGCTGGGGCAGCCCACCCGCCTTTGCCCTCACGAGCGCCGCGGCTACCAGCCCCGCTCCGGCCGATTCGCCGACGATCGCGATCTGCCGCGCGTCGACACCACTGTCGAGCAGGCCGCGATACGCGGCAAGGTGTCGTCGACGCCGGCCGGGTAGGGATGCTCGGGCGCCAAGCGGTAGTCGATCGAGTAGGCACGCGCCCGCGCACGCCGAGCGACCTCGGCGGCCAGCCCAACCCCGACCCGCGCCGATCCGAGCGCGTACGCGCCCCCATGCAGGTACAGGACCACACGATCAGAGCGCGTCTCGGACGTCTCGACGAGGATTTCTTCGATCTCGCCGAGTGTCGCGTCGCTCGTCGTGACGTCGTCGGTCAGCGGGGTCGAGGCCATCATCTCCTCGATGATCACTCGCTGCTCGGCCACCTCCCCGCCGAGGTCCAGGGGCGCCTCGCGCAGTTGCGCTTCGAGCGCCTCGCGCTGCTCGCGACTCATGCGTCCCCCTCACGATGCAACTTCCGTGCTCCGGCACGCTCGGCGGCCTCGTTGGCACGCGTCGCGACCCTCGTAAACCCGTCTGATATCGCCATCTCAACTTCTCTGTAGTGGTCCGCTGGAGGGTGATGGCGAGGCGGGTGACCGGTCGTCACCTATCTCGGACGATTCACCTCGTCATGAGCGGCCGGCCAGGCGGAGCTCGCGGCGTACGGCCACCAGCGCGGCCGGTGGGTGCTCGAGCAGCTCGCCGATGGTGACGCGGGGGTGTGACTGGTGGGCCACGAACGCGCCGTCGAACGCCGCCGACTGCCCTCAGGGCATTCGCGGGCCGATCTGAGCGAATCTGAACCGGTCGTTCTCGGCACTAGTCGAGCCAACCGAGGCGTCCCAGGTACTCCTCCGGGGACTCGTCGTACGGCCACAGCGTCGAGCGATAGCGGGGGCCGCCCGGTGCATCCTCGACGGCGAAAGCGAACCCGGCGGGGCTGATGTCCGTGCGACGGCCGAATTCGATCACCGTCTCGCGGAGATCTGGCGGACCCAGCTCGGCCGCTTGCCGGAAGACGTCAGCCACATCCAGCTCGAGCCGGCGGGCGCAGTCGTGAAACGGCGCGAGCGCGACGAGCAGGTCGCGAACGTCCTTCGCCCATTCGCGCTCGCCCTCGGTCAGCGTCTCGACGAGCCCGGACAACAACAGTTCGGGCGAGCGAGCCCGAAGCGCGTCCGTCGCGGGATGCTCCTCCATGCTCGAGGTCCTACCCGCAGTCAGCGCATCGCCGCTCCGCGCTCCGGCTCCCACGACGCCTCGACGATCTAGCCGTCGGGGTCGCGGGCCTTGACGCTGACGTAGTCGGCTCGTGATGGTCCACGGTGTCAATGCGCGAAGAGCGCTTCGACCGTCCGGCGCATCACGGCCGGGTCGACGTCGACGCCGGTCCAGTGCCGGATGGCGATCGCGCCCTGGTTGACGAGCATCCCGAGTCCGTCGAGTGCCGTGGCTCCCCGCGCCTCGGCCTCGCGGATCAGCCTGGTACGCGGCGGATTGGCGATCACGTCCGCGATCACCACCTCGGAGCCGATGTGGTCGAGGTCGATGTCCGGCCGGCCGTCGACGTCCGGGAACAGGCCGATCGGCGTGGCGTTGACGACGATGTCGGCTTCGGGCGGCACCGCGTACGTCGTCTCCCACGCCGTGAACTCGGCGCGCGCCGAGGTCTTCTCGTTGAGGAGGGCGACGAGGGGGTTGGCCCGGGCGGGGTCGCGGTTGACGATCGTGATCGACGCTGCGCCGGCGAGCGCGGTCTCCACCGCGATCGCGCGTGCCGCGCCGCCCGCTCCGAGGATGACGAGCGACTTGCCCGCCGGATCGGCGACGGTGCGCAGCGCGGCGAGGAAGCCCTGTCCGTCGGTGTTCTCGCCGACCCAGCGATCGTCGCGGCGTACGACGCAGTTGACCGCCCCGATGAGTGCCGCCGAGGCGCCCAGCTCGTCGAGGTGGTCGATGACGGCCACCTTGTGCGGGATCGAGCAGTTGAAGCCGACCCATCCCATCGCCCGCGCTCCGCGAACGGCATCGCCAAGCGCTTCGGGCGCGACCTCGCAGTTGAGGTATCGCGCATCGATGTCGTGGTGGCGATAGGCGGACTCCACCATCGCGACGGTCGGGTTCTCGGCGGCCGGGGTCGCGAACGAGCCGGTGAGGACGCTCAGGAAGCTCGGGGAGCCCGCGACGTCAGGCCCCGTCGGGGTCTGCATCGCCGAATCCTAAGAGACCGGCGCGGCGAGGCGAGAATCCTCGCGGGCGCGCTCAAAAGGCCCGGATGTAACCCCGGGGCTTTCCGTGTCCGTGGTGGGGATCGCGGTCCTTCTCCGCCCGGCGGATGGCGCGCTTGATGGCCTTCTCGCAGTCGGTGTAGTCGCGCAGGTCGTCCGGAAGTCGCCGCAGCGCCCGTCGGAGGGCGCGCAGGCTGTAGTGGCGGTCGAGGTCGTCGTCTCGGGCACAGTCGCGCCAGATGCGGAAGACCTCGCGCTTGAGGGGCCGCTCGGCTCGCCGGATCGCGCGCCGAATCGCGCCTTCGCAGTCGGTGTAGTCGCGGAGGTCGGTCGGGAGTCGCCGCAGCGCCCGTCGGAGGGCGCGGAGGCTGTAGTGGCGGTCGAGGTCGTCGTCGGCGCTGCAGTCCCGCCAGATCTTGAAGACCTCACGGTCGAGGCGGCGCTTGGCGCGATCGATCGCGTGCTCGAGCTTGCGCTCGCACCGCGTGTGGCGCCGGATGTGCCACGGGAGCTCGGCAAGCGCCCGGCGCAGGGCGCGGAGCGGGTAGGTCCGGTCGAGGTCGCCGTCGCGAGCGCAGTCGCGGATGATCTGGCCGACGAGAGGACCGTGGTCGCGTGAGCCTCCTGCCGAGGCCGTCGCGGTGAATACGGACGATCCGGCCAGCACGAGGCCGAGCGCTACGAGAGCACACCTGCGCATGCCACAACCTCCCATCAAGGAAGCCGATCAGAGAGCCTTCCACACCGAAGCGAAGCATCCGGCCCCCGGTGTCGCAACGCATGAGGTCAGCTCGTGACCATCCCGAAATCGGTGCGATTCGCCACCGGTGAAAAGGGGCGACTGGAATGTCAGAAAATCGCGGTGCTTGACTTCTCGCCCATCGTTTGGTCAACTGCCTAATACAGATGACTAACGTCGCTGCGAGGGCGGACACCCAGGATGCGTTCCTCGACGCCGCCGAGCGGCTCCTGATCGAGGTGGGGTACGCGGGCATCAGCACCCGGCGCCTGGCCGAGGAGGCCGGCGCGAACCACGGCCTCGTCCACTACTACTTCGGCTCGATGGAGAACCTGTTCGTGCGCGTGCTCGAACGGTTCACCGATCGCCTGATCGCCCGCCAGCGCGCGATGTACGCGCGCCACGACATGTCCGGCGTGGAGAAGTGGAGGACGGCGATGGGCTACCTCGAGTCCGACCTGGCGGCCGGCTATCCGAAGATCTGGCTCGAGCTCCAGGCGCTGGGCTGGAACCGGCCCGACATCGCGGAGCGCGTCGCCGCGGTCAACCGCGAGTGGCGCGACGTGCTCACGGATGCCTTCGACCGGATGCTCGACGAGTACGACGTCGATCGCGACGAGCTCCCGCTCCCGGGGCTCGTCAGCCTCGTGATGACCTTCAACGAAGGCGTCATGGTCGAGCGCCTGTCCGGCATCTCGGCCGGCCACCGCGAGCTGATGGACATGGTCGAGCACTGGCTCGGATCCCTCGAGGAGGCCAAGCGATGACGGTCACCGTCGACGCCCACACGGTGCAACGCGCCGAGCAGTCGCGCGCCCGCTATCCGGACGAGGAGGGCTACGTCGAGCGCGACGAGGTGCGGCTCTTCTACGAGCTGTACGGCGAGGGCGAGCGGACGGTGCTGTTCCTGCCGACCTGGTCGATCATGCACTCGCGGCACTGGAAGGCGCAGATCCCGTACTTCTCCCGCCACCACCGGGTCCTCACCTTCGACGGCCGCGGCAACGGGCGCTCGGACCGCCCGCGCGGGACCGACGCGTACGCGGCCCGCCAGTTCGCCGACGACGCGATCGCCGTCATGGACGCCACCGGGACCGAGTCCGCGCTGCTCGTCGCGCTCTCGGCCGGCGCACTGTGGGCGACGCTGCTGGCCGCCGACCATCCCGAGCGGGTCGATGCCGTCGCCTACATCGGGCCGGCGGTCCCGCTGGCGCCCGCCCACCCGGAGCGCACCCGCTACTCGTTCGAGGACCGCCACGAGACCGACGAGGGCTGGGCGAAGTACAACCGCCACCACTGGCTGCGGGACTACCCGGGCTTCGTCGAGTTCTTCTTCGGGCGGATGTTCACCGAGCCGCACTCGACCAAGCAGATCGAGGACTGCATCGGCTGGGGCCTCGACACCGACCCCGAGACGCTGATCGACACCGCGCGGGGCCTGGCGTCGCTCGACTGGTTCCAGGAGAGCTGCGAGCGCGTGCGCTGCCCCGTGCTCGTGATCCACGGCAGCGATGACGCGATCCGCCCTCACGCAGCCGGAGCGGCGCTCGCGGACGTCACCGGTGGCGACCTCGTGACGCTGGAAGGCTCCGGCCACGCGCCGCACGCGCGCGACCCGGTCAAGGTCAACCTCCTGCTGCGCGACTTCGTCGACCCGCCGCCGCCCCCGAGGGCATGGACCCGCGGCAAGCGCCGCCGTCGCCGCGCGCTGTACATCTCCTCGCCGATCGGGCTCGGCCACGCCC
Organism: Solirubrobacteraceae bacterium; assembly: GCA_035717845.1. Classification (GTDB taxonomy): domain Bacteria; phylum Actinomycetota; class Thermoleophilia; order Solirubrobacterales; family Solirubrobacteraceae; genus DASSUW01. The sequence goes on along the minus strand of DASTIC010000302.1, from coordinate 541 downwards.
AGCGCGACGTGGCGATCGCGCGCGAGCTGCGGCGGCTCGTGCCGGACCTCGAGATCGACTGGCTCGCCCAGAACCCGGTGACGAGGGTGCTCGAGGGGGAGGGGGAGCGGATCCACCCGCTGAGCGCCGAGCTGGCGAACGAGTCGCGCCACATCGAGTCCGAGTCAGCCGAGCACAACCTCCACTGCTTCCAGGCCTGGCGCCGGATGGACGAGATCCTGGTCGCCAACTTCATGGTCTTCCACGACCTCGTGCGCGAGCACGAGTACGACCTGTGGATCGGCGACGAGGCGTGGGAGCTCGACTACTACCTGCACGAGAACCCGCGCGAGAAGCGCGCCCGCTACGCCTGGCTGACCGACTTCGTCGGTTGGCTGCCGCTGCCCGAGGGCGGCGAGCGCGAGGCCTTCCTGACCGCGGACTACAACGCGGAGATGATCGAGCACATCGCGCGTTACCCGCGCCTGCGAGATCGCGCGCTCTTCGTGGGCAACCCCGAAGACGTGGTCCCCGAGCGGTTCGGTCCGGACCTGCCGGGCAT
>DASTIC010000301.1:0-7256 GCA_035717845.1 Solirubrobacteraceae bacterium | reverse complement strand
GCGTGTTCGGGGCGCTGCTCGACGAGCTCGCGGCGTCGCCGCCGACCGTGCTCGTGGTCGAGGACATCCACTGGGCCGACGACGCCACGCTCGACGTGCTCGGCTATGCGGCGCGGCGGATCGAGGGGGTGGGGGCGGTCGTCCTGCTCACCTGCCGCGACGACGCGGCGGAGGGCCTGCGTCAGTTCTTCGGCGGGCTGGCCGGGTGCCCGGTGCACCGGCTTCCGCTGGCGCCGCTGAGCCGGGAGGCGGTCGCGCGGCTGGCCGACGGCACCGAGGCCGACGCCGAGGTCCTGCACCGCATCACGCGCGGCAACCCGTTCTTCGTCACCGAGGCGCTCGCCTCGCCGGGCGAGGCGGTGCCGGCCAGCGTCGTCGAGGCGGTCCTCGCGCGCGTCGGGCGGCTGGGGCCGGAGTGTCGCGACGCGCTCGAGCGGCTCTCCGTTGTGCCCGCCCAGGTCGACGATGAGCTGGCGGCGGCGCTGCTCGGCGCGGGCGTCGAAGCCCTGGCCGAGGCCGAGGTGGCGGGCGTGCTCGAGGTGCGCCCCGGCAGCCTGGCGTTCCGCCACGAGCTGGCGCGGCGGGCGCTCGAGCACAGCCTGCCGGCGATCCGGCGGCGAGTGCTCAACGCCGACGTCATGCGCGCGCTGCTGGCCTCCGGGGCGGGGGAGCGGGCGCGCGTGATGCACCACGCCGTCGAGGCGGGCGACGTCGAGACGATCGTGGCGGTCGGGCCGCTCGCGGCGCGCGAGGCCACGCAGGCCGCGTCGCACCGCCAGTCGCTCGCCCACTACGAGTCCGTGCTGCCCCACGCGGCGCGCCTTGGAGTCCGCGAGCGCGCGGAGCTGCTCGACGGCTACGGCTGGGAGCTCTACAACGCCCACCGCTTCCGCGAGGCGATCGACGCCGGGCGGGAGGCCGCCCGGCTGTACGAGGAGGCCGGCGACACCGTGGCCGTCGGGCAGTGCCTCGTGCGGGTCTCGCGCCACCTGTTCATGGCGGGCGAGACCGACGAGGCCGAGCTCGCCGCGTCACGCGCCGTGATGCTGCTCGAGCCGACCGGCCACGCCGCCGCGCTCGCCCACGCGTCGCTCTACGAGGGGGCGATCCTGGCGCTCACCGACGAGCCGGACCGCGCGGCCGGCATCCTCGCCTCGGCGCGCGACCTGGCGCTGCGGGCCGGGCGCAGCGACCTTGCGGCGCTGTCGCTCAACTACCTCGGCATCGCGCGCTTCGAGCAGGGCGCCGGCGACGAGGGGCTGGCGCTGCTGCGCGAGAGCGTCGCGGCGTCGATCGACGGACGTCATTGGGAGTCCGCGGCGCGCGGCTACTGCAACCTCGGCGAGCTGCTGTTCCGCTCCGGCCGCCTCGACGAGCTCGAAGCCTGCGTCCGCGACGGGCTGGCCTTCGCGCACGAGCGGGGGTTCTGGTCGCACGCCTACAACCTCGAGGTCCATCGCTGCCTGGCATTGCTGCGCCGGGGGCGCTGGGAGGCGGCGCTGAGCGGGCTGCGCGAGCTGGTCGAGGGCGTCGACGACCCCGGCATGCTCTACGCCTACAGCGTGCCGTGGCTCGGGCGCCTGCTCGCCCGGCGTGGCGACCCGGGCGCCGGCGAGCTGCTGGCCGCCGCGTGGGAGCACGCCCGCCGCCAGCGGCTGCTGCTCGGCGTCGCGTACGCCGGCCTGGCGTACGTGGAATGGGCGTGGCTGGCGGAGGAGCCCGAGGTCGCGCGCGAGGTCGCGGCGGTGCTCGAGCCCCGCACCAGCCACCCAGGCGGCGCGCCGTTCCGGGCCGAGCTGCGCCGCTACCTGGCGCGCGCCGGCCTCGACGGCGGGCCGTTCGCCGGCTGCCCGGAGCCGTGGGCGGCGGGGCTGCGCGGCGACTGGCAGGCGGCGGCCGCGGGCTGGGAGGCCGCGGGGGACCCGTACGAGCAGGCGCTCGAGCTCGTCGGCTCCGGGGAGCGAAAGCCGTCGCTGGAGGGGCTGCGGGTCCTCGACGGGCTCGGCGCGGCGGGGGCGGCGGCGCCGGTCCGGCGCCGGCTGCGCGCCGCGGGCGAGCGGGTGCCGCGCGGCCCGCGCTCGGCGACGCGGGCCAACCCGGCGGGGCTGACCGCGCGCCAGCTCGCGGTGCTCGAGCTCGTGCGCGAGGGGCTGACGAACGCGGAGATCGCCGCGCGGCTGGTCGTCTCCGTACGGACGGTCGACCACCACGTCGCCGCGGTGCTCGCCAAGCTGGGCGTGGCGTCGCGGCGTGACGTCGCCGCGGCGGCGGACGAGCTGGGCGTCTAGGCGGGGGCCAGCGCCGGCTCGCCGAGCGTGCCGACGAGCTTCTGGCGGGCGCGGTGGAGGCGGCTCATCACCGTGCCGATCGGGATCCTGAGGCTGGTCGCGGCCTCCGCGTAGGACGCGCCGCCGACATCCACCGTCGCCACCACGTCGCGCAGCGGGTCGGGGAGCGCGGCGATCGCGGCGTACACCTCTCGCGCGATCAGGGCCGCCTCCGGGCTCGTCCCGCCCGGGACGTTCGGCGGCTCGCCGACCGGGACCGGCCGCCGATGCGCGGTGCGCCGGTGGTCGGCGTGCACGTTCCGCAGCGTGGTCGCGAGGTACGCGTAGTCGCTGACGCCTCGCAGCCGGCGGGGGCGGGCGAGCACGCGCACGTAGGTCTCCTGGGTCAGCTCCTCGGCGAGGTGGCGTGAGCCGCAGAGCGACCAGGCGAGGCGGAACAGGCGCGGCAGGTGCTCGGCGGCGCGTTCTGGGTCGAGCGTCGAGTTCATCGCTCGCCGACTGTCGCTTAAACGCTTCAGGGCGCGCATCGGCAGCCGTCACCCATGTTTGCGACGGGCCTACCTACTCTTGGGACGGTGCACTACAAGCGCATCATCCCGTGCATGGACGTCGACGCCGGTCGCGTCGTCAAGGGAACCCGGTTCATCGACATCCGTGACGCCGGCGATCCCGTCGAGCTTGCCGCTCACTATGACAAGACGGGCGCCGACGAGCTCGTATTCCTCGACATCACGGCGACGTCCGACAAGCGGGGCACGGTGGTGGAGCTGGCGCGGCGTGCGGCCGACGAGGTGTTCGTGCCGTTCACGATCGGCGGCGGTGTGCGCGAGGTGGCCGACGCCCAGGCGGTGCTCGACGCGGGGGCCGACAAGGTGTCGGTCAACTCGGCGGCGGTGGCCCGGCCCGAGCTGCTGACGGAGATGGCGGAGGTGTTCGGCGCCCAGTGCGTCGTGCTCGCCATCGACGCCAAGCGGCGGCAAGGCGGCTTTGAGGTCTACGTGGCCGGAGGCCGCACGCCGACGGGGCGCGACGCCGTCGAATGGGCGCGCGAGGCGGTGGAGCGGGGGGCGGGGGAGATCCTGCTCACGTCGATGGACCGCGACGGCACCAAGGACGGCTACGACCTCGACCTGGTACGCGCCATCAGCGGCGCGGTCGAGGTGCCGGTGATCGCGTCCGGCGGCGCGGGCGAGCCGGCCCACCTCGTCGACGGCTTCGCCGCGGGGGCGGACGCCGCGCTGTGCGCCTCGATCTTCCACTACGGCGAGTACACGATCCCCGAGGTGCGCGAGGCCCTGCGCGCGGCCGGCGTGCCGATGCGCTCGTAGGGCTAGCCACACTGGCGGTAGCGCCCGGCGGCCCGTAGCCTTCGCGGCGAAGACCTCTGCTGCGCTCTCTCTCACAGCTCCTGTTCGTCGCGGACCGCTCCTGAGCGGCCCGGCCGCCGTCGTGCGGCCGCGGCCCTCCGCCGTCCGTCCTTCGTTCGTCCTCAGGAGCTTCGCTTGTCTTCACATCCCCTCGTGCGCCTCGGCTGGCGCGCGGAGCTGCAATCCGATCTCGACGCGATCGGCGACCCGTCGCTCGTCGCCGCCCGCGTCATCGCCGTCGACCGCGGGAGCGTGGTGGTCGACACCGGCGCGGCCGGCTGGCGCGCGCCGCTGTCCGGCCGGCTGCGGCGCGCCTCGGCGATGCCCGCCACCGGCGACTTCGTCGCCGTGCTGCCCGGCGGCCCGGTCCGTGCCGTGCTGCCGCGACGCGGCGTCATCGCCCGCCGGCTCGAGGGCCGGGGCACGCAGGTGCTGGCCGCCAACGTCGACGTCGCCCTGCTCGCCACGTCGCTCAACCGCGATCTGAACCCGCGCCGCCTCGCGCGCTTCCTCGCCATCACCGCCCGCGGGGAGGTCGACGCCGTGGTCCTGCTCACCAAGGCCGACCTCGTCGACGACCCCGGCCGCTTCGTCGCCCAGATCGACGATGTGCCTTCGATCGCCGTCAGCGCGCTCGACGGCCGCGGCATGGACGCCGTCCGCGCCGTGCTCGAGCCGGGCCGCACGGCGGTCCTGCTCGGCACCTCGGGCGTCGGCAAGTCGACGCTGCTCAACGCCCTGCTGGGAGAGGAGCGGCAATCGACGGCCCCGATTCGCGCGAGCGACGACCGCGGCCGCCATACGACCACCCGCCGCGAGCTCGTCACGCTCCCCGGCGGAGCGCTGCTCGTCGACACGCCCGGGCTCCGGCTCGTCGCGCCGCTCGAGGAGGGCGACGAGCCGGTGCCGCTGCTCGACAGGGCCCAGGTCAAGCGCGAGCGCCGGGCCCGCGACCGCGAGTTCGGCCGCACGTACTACCGGTCGATGCGGGAGGGACGGCGCTGGAGGGAGGCTCGCGATCGGCGGCAGGGGTGAGCCTGACGAACGTCAACAGCGGCATTGAAGGGGGGCCCGATCGGTGAGTGTCGACTTGACGGCGATAATCGGCGTCAAGTTGACACGCGCCGCCGCTGACTCCCTCACCGCCCTACCCAGCCGCGTTGACGTTCAGCCGCGCCGACGCTTCTTCGCCCGCCGCTTCTTCTTCGCCGCCCGCCGCTTCTTCGCCTCGCGCTTCTTCTTCGCCGCGGCCTTGCGCCGCTCGGCGGCCCGGCGCTCCTGGGCGACGGTCTTGGGCACGAAGGCGGCGACCGAGGCGTAGCCGGTGAGGTAGATCGTCTCGCCGTCGGAGACGACCGGGTTGTAGGCACCGCGCGAGGAGTGGAACGCGCGCTTGCCGGTGCGTGCCCACATGCCCTGGGTGTCGCCGTTGCCGCGGTTCGAGTAGTAGACGATGTCGCCGACGATCGTCGCCGCCCCCGAGATGTTGCCGCCGTCCTTGTGCGCCCAGCGCGTCGCCCCGCTGCGGGCGTCGAGCGCGTAGAACGTGCCGTCGTAGCTGCCGAAGTACACGGTCGGCTTGCCGCCGCGGACCTGGGCGACGGCGGGCGAGGCGTAGACGTACGACCCGGTGCCGCGCCGCCAGGCCAGCCTGCCCGACTCGGCGGAGAACGAGTACATGTTGCCGTCGGTGTTGCCGATGTAGACGCGGCCGTAGGCGACCGCCGGGCTCGAGTAGAAGTTGCCGGCGGACAGGCCGAGGTTGGCGCCGCTCGTGCCGGTGTGCCAGATCTGGCGACCGGTGCGGCGGGAGATCGCGTACACGTTGCCGCCGTAGGTGCCGAAGTACAGCCGGCCGTCGGCGAGCGCGGGGCCGCCCTTGACGGCGCCCGCGGAGTCGAACGTCCACTCGATCGCGCCGCCGCGCGCGTACATCGAGTACACGGTCCCGTTCTCGGCCCCGAAGTAGAGGCGGCCGTCGACGTACAGCGGGGAGGACTCCGTGCGGCTGCTGAGGTCGCGCGACCACTCGACCTTGCCGTCACGTGCGCGGAGCGCGGCCACCCGGCCGCCGCTGCCGCCGCCCCGGTCGCGCTCGAGCACGGTCACGAACACCTTCCCGTTCCCGTAGGCCGGCGACGACGCGGCCAGGTAGCCCATGTCGCGCTTCCACACGCGCTTGCCGGTCGTGCGGTTCAGCGCGGTGACGACGCCGGCGTTGTCCATGATGAAGAGCCGGTTCCCGACGATGATCGGCGAGAACTCGAGCAGGACGCTGGCGCTCCAGCTCCAGGCGCGCTTGAACGGCGGGCGCACCGACGGCTTGGCCTGGAGGAAGCGCCGGCGGTCGGGCGTGTAGCCGTACATCGTCCACTGGAAGCCGGCCAGCTGGTCGCGCTTCTTCTTGCGCCCCTTGCGGCTGGGCTTCTCGGCCTTCTGCGCCGGGACCGCCGTCGGCTCCGGCTCCTCCTGGAACTCGACATCGCTGTTGAACACGTCACCCGGGCGGGTGAGCGCGAAGACGACGGCGGCACCGGCGAGCACTGCCACGAGGGCCGCGAGGGCGATGACCAGCCGCCGCCGGTACCAGCGGGGACGGTCCGGCGACACGCCACCAGGGTACCCAGGCGCGAAGATGCCGCCCGTGAGCGACATGCTCGAACGCCTCGGGAGTCCGCCCGCCGTCGCCGCGCTCGACGGCGAGGACGCCGTGTACGTCGTCGGCGGCGCGGTGCGCGACCTGCTGCTGGACCGGCGCCCGCACGAGCTGGACTTCGTCGTCGAGGGCGACGCGCTGGCGGTCGCCCGCCGGGCCGCGGAGCGCGCCGGCGGCCGCGTGACCGTCCACGAGCGCTTCGGGACCGCCACGGTGACCGCCCCCGAGACGACGTTCGACCTCGCCGGCGCGCGGCGGGAGCGCTACCCGCGGCCCGGCGCGCTGCCTGAGGTCGAGCTCGGCGCGACGCTGCGCGAGGACCTCGAGCGGCGCGACTTCACCGTCAACGCGATCGCCCTGCACCTGGCCGATGGCGAGCTGGTCTGGCTGCCGGGCGCCGAGGAGGACCTCCGCGCCGGGCGCCTGCGGGTGCTGCACGAGGGCTCCTTCCGCGACGACCCGACCCGGATGCTGCGGCTCGCCCGCTACGCCGCGCGGCTCGGCTTCGAGCCGGACCCGGCGACCGACGCGCTCGTGGACCCCGCGCTCGTCGCCACGGTGACGGGCTCGCGGCTCGGCGCCGAGCTGCGGCTCCTCCTGCGCGAGCCGCAGCCCGCGGCCCTGCTCGCGCTCGAGCGGCACGGCCTCGGCCGCGCGCTGCTCGGCGACGGCTTCCGCGTCGACCCGCAGCTCGTGGAGCGTGCGCAGGAGCTGACGCCGCCCGACGGGCGGGCCGATCTCGCCGCGCTTGCCACGTCGCTCGCGGAGGACGCGGCCCCGGTCCTCGACGAGCTCGCGTTCCCGGCGCGCGAGCGGGACGTCGTGGCCCGCGCCGCGGCGGCCCCACCGCTCGCACCCGCCGACGACGCGGCGTTGTGGCGGCGCCTGCGGAACGAGCCGGCCGAGGCGGTGGCCGTCGCCGGCGCGCGTGGGGACGAGGAGACG
>DASTIC010000300.1:0-29356 GCA_035717845.1 Solirubrobacteraceae bacterium | reverse complement strand
ACCGAGCACCTCCTGCGGCTGCCCGACCGCTGGGAGCCGCGAGCCGTCGACCTCGGGCGGGTGAACGGGCGCTGGTTCACGTTCGCGGCGGGCGTGGGCCTCGACGCCAGCGTGGTCGAGCGGGTTGACAGCCACCCGCACCTGAAGTCCCGCTACGGCGCCTGGTACTACACCGCGTCGGCGGTGTCGACCTTCCTGCGGCGCTACGTGGTGGGCCCGCCGCGGCTCGAGATGGACCTCGACGGCCGGCGCGTGCGCGGGGTGAGCGCGTTCTTCCAGAACGGCTCGCCGTACACGTACTTCAAGAGCCGCCCCGTGGACCTCGTCGAGGGCGCGCGGCTCGACTCCGGCGACCTCGCGGGCGTGATGCTCACCCGCGCCCGGCCGTACGACGTCCCGACGGTCTCGTTCCGCGCGCTGTCGGGGGCGGCGCGGATCGCCAAGCACCGCGGCGTGGACGCGTTCGCCGGCGTGCACCGGATCACCGTGCGCTCGCTCGACGGCCGGCTCGTGCCGACGCAGGTCGACGGCGACCACATCGGCGACGAGGAGACCGTGGAGATCACGGTCGGCCCGGGCGCGCTCCAGGTCGTCAGCTGAGCGATGGCCGAGGAGGCCAGCTCCTGGAGGCTCGACGAAGGCGACGAGATCGCTCCCGGCCGCAGCGTCGTGCGCGACCTCGGCGGGGGGCGGCGCTTCGAGGTCATGCTCGTGTGGGACGAGCGCCTGTTCGCGCTCACGGTGGCGAAGGTGCTGCGACCGCGCTACGCCGAGTCCGAGCGCGCGCTGCGCGAGCTGGGCGAGGAGGCCCGCGCGCTCGAGCTGCTGCGCCATCCCGTGATCGTCCGCGGGTTCGACGCGGTGCTCGACGGGCCGTTCCCGCACGTGCTGATCGAGCACCTCGAGGGACCGTCGCTCAGGTCGCTGATCAAGCGCCACGGGGCGCTGCCGCTCGAGCAGGTGCTCCCCCTGTGCGCGCACGTGGCGGCCGCCCTGCACTACATGGCCGAGGTGGGGATGCTCCACCTCGACGTCAAGCCGGACAACATCATCATGGGCGTCCCGCCGCGGCTGATCGACCTCAGCATCGCGACGCCGCTGGCCGAGGCCGCGGAGCTGCGCGGCGCGCTGGGGACCGACGCCTACATGCCGCCCGAGCAGTGCGATCCGCAAGGGCATCCGGGTGAGATCTCCCCCGCCTCCGACGTCTGGGGCCTCGGCGCGACGCTGTATCACGCGGTCGTCGGCGAGGTGCCGTTCCCGCGCGAGCGCGGCGCGGGCGCGAGCGACGACCCGGTCGCCCGCTGGCCCCAGCTCGGGCGCGAGGTCGAGCCGCTGCCCGGCGACGTCCCGAGGGACCTGCGGGAGCTGATCACGCGGACGCTGGCCCCGGCGGCGGCCGACCGCCCGTCCGCCGGGGAGGTGGCGCTCGCGCTCGAGCCGCTCGTCGCCGAGCTGCCGCGCAAGCTCGCGTTCGGGCGGTTCGGCATGCGTGCGCGCTAGTTGAGCCTTACTCTTCGGGCGCCGATGCGTTGACTTAGCGACACGTCCACCGGTACGGGAGGCGAACCCCACTCATGACGGACCCGCAGCATCACAAGCAGGCCGCCGCGCGGCTCTTCCAGACGCTCGCCGCGGACGGCGCGAGCACCGAGGGCGAGCAGCTGTCGCGCACCCGGAAGCTCTTCGTCCTCTTCGTCGCCGGCCTGCTCTCCGTGGCCGTGCCGCTGGGCTGGGCCAGCACCGCCGCAAGCTCTGGCGGCTCGGACAACGGGCCGGAGGCCGTGCTCGTCAAGTCCGACGACGACGACCTGCGCGACGAGCAGGACAACTCAGGCCCCGGTGGCGGCGACGACGACGACACCGACACCGACACCGCCACCCACAGCACGACGGGTGCCGACACCACCGACCCGGCCACGGGCACGACCGACGAGGGCACGGTCACGGCGGGCGATGACTCCGACACCGGCACGGGGACCGGGACGAGGGGCAAGACGGGCGAGCGCAAGGACCTCAAGACCGGCAAGGAGACCGGCAAGCAGCACACGGACCGCCGCGGGCTCGACACCGGCGTGTCGACCAAGGGCGAGACCGACCCCGGCGACAAGACCGGCAAGTCCGAGCGTCGGTAGGTAGACGTCGCGGCGGGCGGGCGGCCAGGCGCCGCTCGCCCGTCAGCCCTTGCCGGAGCTGTCCTCCTCGTCTGGCTCCGGCTCGTCGTCGCCGAGCTCGCCGTCGCCCCCGCCCATGCCTGAGGAGCCCGAGGACTCCTCGGCGAGCTCGACCTCGCCGCTGCCGGGCCCTGACGAGTCACTGTCGGGTGAGTCGTGACCCCCGCGCCGCCCGGACGAGTCGTGACCCCCGCGCCGCCCGGACGAGTCGTCCTCACGGTGGCCGGACGAGTCGTCCTCACGGTGGCCGGACGAGTCGTCCTCCCGCTCGCCGCTCGAGTCCCCGCGGCGCTCGTCTTCGTCGTCGCGGTCGCCCTTCTCGCGCTCGCGGGCGCCCTCCGCGACGAGCGTCGGAGCGTTGCGGTCCCGCCTCGCGACCGCCTCGACGACGGCGGGCGCCTTGCGCGCGGGCGTGGCCGCCGTGCCGGCGCCGGCGCGCTCGAGCGTCTTCGCGGCGCGCTCGCGGTGCTCCTCGTCCGGTGCCACGGCGGTGTAGGTGACCGCGCCGGCGCCGGCCGTGACGGTCGCCGCCCCTACCGCGACGATCTTGGCGGCGCTGCCCCCGCCGAGCAGCCCGGCGAGCAGCCCCCCACCCCCGATCCCGCCGGCCCCGATGACCGCCTCGAGCACGTCCGCCGCCGCGGCGGCGGGCAGCAGCGGCGCGATGAGCGCGAGCTCGCGACGACGGGTCCGAAGGGCATCGCGGAACCGGCGGCAGTCCTCACAGGAGCGCAGATGGCCCCTCAACCTCCTGGCCCGGGCGGTGCGGCCGTCGCCGTCCGACAGCTCGCGCCGCACGGCCGAGCAGCTCATCTCACGCCCCATGGCCAGCTCTTGGAGGGCGACGCGGGCCTCGTAGATCGACTGCTTGACGGACCCCTCGGTCGCCCCAAGGGCGGCGGCGATCTCGGCGTGGCCGAGGCCGCTCACCTCCCGCATGAGCAGCGCGCCGCGCTGGCGCTCGGACAGGCCCTGGAGATCCCCGACGAGGTCGGCGAGCCGGCGGCGGTGCTCCACGTCGGTGGCCAGGTCGGGCGCGACGAGCATCCCGGCGTCCAGCGGCTCGGCCGTCCGCCGGCGGCGGAGCAGCGAGATCGACTCGTTGTGGGCGATGCGGAACAGCCATGCCCGGACGGGCGCGGCCGGGTTGCGCTCCGCGATCGAGGCGAGCGCCCGCGTCATCGTGCTCTGGAGCGCGTCGGCGGCGTCCTCCGGGTTCGCCACGATCGAGCGGCAGTAGCGGTAGAGCGGCTGGTGATGCCTCTCGTAGAGCGCGGCGAAGGCCGCGGTGTCCCCGCTCGCGGCGTCGCGTGCGAGCCGGTCGTCCGAGCGCAGGCGGAGCGCGACGGCTCGCGCTCGCCATCCCGACCTCGAGACGCTCACATCGCTCATGCACCGATCTCCTGTGACAACGTGCGCGATCCCCCCGAGTCAGGGGGATACGCATCAACCGCCGCTCGGGGTCACCCGGTAGGCGTCGAACACCGAGTCGATCGACCGCAGGCGGTTGATGGCGGTCTTGAGGGCCTGCGTGTCCCCCACCTCGATGACGAAGCGGTTCTTGACCATCGGGTGCTGGACGCTGCAATAGGCCTCGACGATGTTGATGCCGCCCTCGGCGAACGTGCGGGCGACGTCCTCGAGCAGGCGGTGGCGGTCCCAGGCGTCGACCTGGATCTCGACCTTGAACGAGGTCTCGTTGTCGCCGTCCCAGGAGACGGCCACGAAGCGCTCCGGGTCCTTGCGCAGGGCCTCCGCGTTCGGGCAGTCCTCGCGGTGGATGGTGATGCCGCGCCCGAGGGAGACGTAGCCGAGGATCGGGTCGCCCGACACCGGGCGGCAGCACTTGGCGAGCCGCAGCGGCACGTCGTCCACCCCCTCGACGCGGATGCCGAACTGCGTGGACGACGCCTCCGGCTTGCGGCGGACGGTCGGCTTGATCAGGTCCTCGGCGGCCGAGACCTCGGCCTCGGCGCTCTCGCCCTGCTTGAGGCGCTGGAGGACCTTGTTGACGACGACCTTGGGCGAGATCTTCGCCCCGCCGAGGGCAATGTAGAAGTCGTCGGCCTTGCGGAAGCCCATCTCGCGGATGACGTCGGCGAGCAGCGGCGAGCCCGTGATGCGCTGGGCGGGCAGGCCGGCCTTGTTGAGGTGCTCCTGGAGCAGGTCGCGGCCGGTGTGCTCGGAGTCGTCGCGCGACTCGGCCTTGAACCACGCGCGGATCTTGTTGCGGGCGCGGGTCGTCTTCACCAGCGCCAGCCAGTCGCGCGACGGGCCGCGCTCGCGCTTGGCCGTGAGGATCTCGACGATGTCGCCCGACTCGAGCTCGTAGTGAAGCGGGACGATCTTGCCGTTGACCTTCGCGCCGACGCAGCGGTGCCCGACGTCGGTGTGGATCTCGTACGCGAAGTCGAGCGGCGTGGCGCCGACGGCCAGCGACTTGACCTCGCCCTTCGGCGTGAAGACGTAGACCTCGTCCTCGATCAGCTGGCCGCGCAGGTGCTCGGTGAACTCGACCGGGTCGTCCTCGTCCCCCTGCCAGTCGAGCAGCGACTTCAGCCACTTGAGCTTCATGTCGGTCGGGTCGACCCCGGACTTGCTCGACTCCTTGTAGCGCCAGTGCGCGGCGACGCCGTACTCCGCCGTCTCGTGCATGTCGCGCGTGCGGATCTGGATCTCCAGCGGCCGTCCCTCGGGCCCGATCACCGTCGTGTGGAGGGCCTGGTACATGTTGAACTTGGGCATCGCGATCATGTCCTTGAAGCGCCCGGGGAGCGGCTTCCACAACGAGTGGATGACGCCCACCGCCCCGTAGCAGTCCTTCACGGAGTCGACGATCACGCGCATGGCCGTGAGGTCGTAGATCTCGTTGAACTCGCGGCCCTTCCGGGTCATCTTCGAGTAGATCGAGTAGAAGTGCTTGGCGCGGCCGGAGATCTCGGCATGGATGCCGAGCGCCTCGAGCTCCTTGGCCAGGTAGCCGCCCGCGCGGGCCACATAGTGCTCGCGCTCCTCGCGCTGCTGGTTGACCAGGCCCTTGATCTCCTGGTACTTGCGCGGGTGCAGGGTCGTGAACGCGAGGTCCTCGAGCTCCCACTTGATCGCGTGGATGCCGAGCCGGTGGGCCAGCGGCGCGTAGATCTCCAGGGTCTCCTTGGCCTTGTCGATCTGCTTCTGCTTGGCCATCGCCTCCAGCGTGCGCATGTTGTGCAGCCGGTCGGCGAGCTTGATGAGGATGACCCGGATGTCCGTGGCCATCGCGACCATCATCTTGCGGTAGTTCTCGGCCTGCGCCTCGTCGCGCGACTGGAACGTGATCCCGGTGAGCTTGGTGACGCCGTCGACGAGGCCGGCGACCTCGTCCCCGAACGCGTCGCGCACTTCGTCGAGCGAAGCCGAGGTGTCCTCGACGGTGTCGTGCAGGAGCGCCGCGCACAGCGTCTCCGTGTCGAGCCGCATGCCCGCGCAGATCTTGGCCACGCCGACCGGGTGCACGATGAAGTCCTCGCCCGACTTGCGGCGCTGGTCGGCGTGGTGCTCGCAGGCGAAGACGAACGCCCGCATCACGCGCTCGCGGTCGATGTCGAGCGCCACCTCGTCGGCGTGCTCCTCGACGATCGCGAACAGGTCGGCCAGCAGCTCGCGCTCGACCGCCGTCAGGTCCGTGGGCAGGTTCGCGAACGGCCCGTGCGCGTGGTCCGCGCGGTCGATCGGCCGATGCCCGGCGACGGCGACCGGCGCGTCCGGGTCGGCCGAGCCGTCGGCCGCGCCCGCCCCGCCCGCGATCGGCGGCAGCCCCACCTCTCCCGGGGGGGTCAGGCCGCTTTGCGGATCGTGTCGGTCGTCAGGAATCGGAGTCCGTCCTCGAGGCGTGCGTGGTAGGCCTGGAAGGCCGCCGAGCGCTCGAGCGCGGTGCGCGCGGGTGTCTCGGTGAGCCGGAGGGCCGGCCCTTCGCGATCGAGGACCACGAGATCGAGCTCGGAGAGGACCCGCACCAGGCGCCCCGCGAGCGCGGCCGACCTCGGTTGCGGCCCCTCGCCCCGTAGCGCGGCCTCGAAGGCCTCCCCGCGGACGTCTCCGGCCCCGCGCAGTCCGCGGTAGAGAGCCGTCAGCGGGTCGCGGAGGGCGAAGTCCCACTGATGTATTCGTCGAGCAAAGCGTAGCTCAGGCTCACCCCATGCCAGGTGGGTCCGGGGCGGTGCGGACAGACGTTGGAGGCGAGGGAGTGCCGCCGGGTCGGCCGGTGGGTCCACGGCGACGAGATGGGCGAAGCCGGCGACCAGCGACGGATCGTCCTCGAGGGCCCCCCACGAGCACACCGCGAAGCCGCCGATCCGGCTCCGCAGCGTGCGTGCGCGATGCGGCGCGTGGGCGACCACTGCGAGCACCGGCTCCCCGGCGGCGACGAGATCGGCGAGGAGGCCCGCGATGCCGATTCCGCGGACGTCGCGAGCGAGGCCGCCGACGGCGAGGGGCCCTGCGGCGACGACGTCCTGCCGGGCGGCGACGGCGGGCGCGGCGGACAGGTCGCGCGCGAGCTCGGCCTCGAGGCCGGCGTGGAACGGCGGCTCGCCGACGATCTCGATCGGCGCGGGGCGGGACGGGCGGGCGTGGCGGAGGACGAGCCGGGGCTCGACGGCGCCGTTCCAGCGGTTGGCCTCGAGCCGGACCGCGGCATCGACCGGCTCGCCGGGCTCGACCGGCAGCTGGCTGCCCGCTCCGAACTGCACGCACCGCGAGCGCGCGCCGCCGGCGTGGAGCGTGAAGGCGACGTGGCGGCCCTCGCCCATGGCCCGCGGGTCGGTCAGCTCGGCGGCGGGGACCAGGAGCGACACCGCGGGGTTGCCCTGGCCGAACGGCGCCAGGCGCTCGAGCTCCTCCGCCAGCCCCAGGGTCAGGGCGTCGCCGGGCACCACCGCGTCGACGCGGCACTCGGGCACCAGGTCATCGGGCGTGAGCACCTCCGCGGCGTGAGCGGCGAACGCCTCGCGGAACGCGTCGACGTCGCCGCGCGCGATCGTGAGGCCGGCCGCCGCGCGATGGCCGCCGTAGCGCTCCAGGTGCCCCCCCGCGGCCGTCAGTCCGCCGAGGAGGTCGAACGCGGGGATCGAGCGCCCGGACCCGGTCCCCTCCTCGCCGTCGAGCGCGATCAGCACGGTGGGGCGGTGGTGGCGTTCGGCGATCCGCGCGGCGACGATCCCGATCACGCCGGGGTGCCAGCCCTCGGCCGCGAGGACGTACGCCGGCGCGGGGCCCTGCTCGGCCACCAGCGCCTCGGCCGCGAACCGCATGCGGGTCTCCACGTCGCGCCGCTCGGTGTTCACCGCGTCGAGCTCGGCGGCGATCGCGCGGGCTCGCGCCGGATCCTCGGTGAGCAGCAGCTCGAGCCCCGCGTCCGCACGGTGCAGGCGGCCCGCGGCGTTGATCCGCGGCGCCAGGCGGAAGCCGATCGCCGACGCGTCGAGCGCCCCGGGGTCGACCCGGGCGACCGCCATCAGCGCCCGCAGGCCGGGCTTGCGCGTGGCGGCCAGCGCCCGCAGCCCCTGCCGGACGAGCCGCCGGTTCTCCCCCACCAGCGGCACGACGTCGGCGACCGTGGCGAGCGCCACCAGATCGAGGTCCTCGTCTGCGAGCGCCGGGTCCTCCCCCGCGCCCTCCAGCAGCGCCGCCGCGAGCTTGTACGCAACGCCGGCCGCGCACAGCGCGGCGCAGGGATATCCGCCCACCCCCGGATGCACGATCGGCGCGTCGGGCAGCCGGCCGTCGGCGCGGGGCGAGTGGTGGTCGGTCACCACGACGTCGAGCCCCGCGGCACGCGCGGCGGCGACCTCCTCCACCGCGGTGATCGCGCAGTCGACGGTGATCAGCAGGTCCGTCCCGCGGGCGGCGAGCCGCTCGACGGTGCTCGAGGCCAGCCCGTAGCCGTCGTCGATCCGGCTGGGCAGGTACCAGTCGACGTCGGCGCCGACGGTCCGCAGCACGCGGACGAGCACGGCGGTCGCCGTCACGCCGTCGACGTCGTAGTCGCCGTGGACCGTGATCCGCGACCGGCGCCCCACGTGCTCGAGCACCCGCGCGGCCGCCGCCCGCAGGCCGCCGAACGCGTCGAGCGGGTGCGACTCCTCGGCCGCCAGGAACGCGCGCGCCGCCTCCACCTCCCCGAACCCCCGCCGCACGAGCACCTGAGCGAGCACGTGCGAGACGCCGAGCTCGCCGGCCAGCCGGCGCGCAGCGGCGTAGTCGTAGGGCGGGACGGTGAAGCGGGTGTGGAGCCGGGTCACGGTCGCCGGAGCGTACGGCCGCCCCACGACGGAAACCCTGCCTCGCCGCGGTGGACGAACGTCAACGGCGGCTGGGTAGGGAGAGCGAGGGGCCGGCCGCGGTGAGGGTGCATTTCGCACACTTCACGAACTTCTCGCCTGTGAGGTGGACGTTATGCCCCTATAGCGTGCATTTCGTCCACCTCACGAACGAGAACCGCGTCGCGTGGACGTTATGCACCCTCGCGGGCTCCCCCCAATGCCGCCGTTCACGTTCCGCGACCGCGGCGTGACGAAACAGGCGTCCGGGTAACAACGCTCCACTATCTCGACCGGAGGTGCGGGCGCCATGGCAGGTGCGGGACGGGGGCGAGCACTACTGCGCCGCTGCGTGTTCACAGCGGTCCTCGCACCCGTGATCGGGGGCCTGGCGGCCTGCGGGGGCGACTCCGGGCCGACCGCCGCCGAGCGCAAGGCGGCCAAGAACCGGTGGATCCAGCGCGCCGACTCCTCCTGCCGCAAGGCCAACGACGCGATCGCCGGCCGCGGCTGGCCGACCGACCTCGTCGACCTCGACCGCCTGGTCGTGCGCGGCATCGACGACGCCCGGGCCGCCATCAAGTCGATCGCGGCGCTGGAGATCCCCGAGGGCGCCGGCCCGCACCCCGGCGCGTTCGTGCGCGAGCTGAAGGCGCTCGACCCCGAGCTGACCGAGCTGTCGGACGCGAGCGAGGACCTCGAGCCGGCCGAGCTCGTCGACATCGCCGAGACCCTCAAGCCGCGGCTGTCCGAGATCGAGAAGCGGGCCGAGGCAGCGGGCCTCAGCGACTGCCTCACCCATGGCGAGCGCTTCTTCGTGCCCGACGCCGTTCGCGCGCCCGTGTTCGCCCAGCAGTTCGCCAAGCTCAACCGCTCGGTCCTGCGCCGGATCCGTAGGATCGACGTGCGGGGGGCGTCGACGCCGGGCGAGGTCGCGAAGGGCTTCCGCCAGCTGAGCCTCGCGGTCGCCGGCGGCGTGTCGGGCATCGACCGGCTCGACCCGCCGCAGTGGGCGGCGGAGCAGACCGCGAACTACCAGCGGGCGCTGCGCGAGTTCCAGTCCGCCGTGCAGGAGTACGAGACCCTCCTCGTCAAGGACGAGGACAAGCCGCCCGCCGCCCGCGAGTACTCCCAGTACGTCCGCCGCGACAGGGAGCTGCGGCGCGCCGGGAAGGCCGAGGGCAAGGCGTATCGCAAGCTCGTGCGCGCCGTCGGCGCCGCTCCGACGTTCCGCCTGCCGCAGCCCGACGACGGCGGCGAGGGAGCCGAGCCGGCCGCCGGCGAGGCGGCCTGACCGGGCCCTAGACCGCCGGGTGCAGGCGCTCCTGGCGGAGCCCGATCCAGTAGACGACCGCCATCCCGAGCACCGCGCCCGGGATCGCCTCGACCGCGTTCAGCAGCCCGGTGTCGTTCTGCCCCGGCACCGTGAGCCCGTGGATCAGGAACCCGAACACGAAGGAGCCGACCACGGCGCCGAGGAAAGCGCCCACGATCCCGGACCAGAAGTGGTCGGGCACGAAGATCGTGAAGTGCCACAGAGCGATCCCGACCATCACCCACACGAGCCCGGCCATCAGCGCGGCCTCCCGTGGCGGCGGTTCGGCGGCTTCTTCGGCTTGTCGCCCGAGTCCCCGGCCTTGGCGGCCCGCGAGCGCGCCCGGCGGCCGCCGGCGGGCCGGTCCCCGGCGGAACGTGCGCCGGCCGGCTCGGGCGCCGAGGGCTTCTCCTCCTCGACCCCGAGGTCGCGGACCATCTCCTCGAACTCGTCGCTCGACACGCCGCGCGTGGGGTCGGGCGGCGTGGTGAGCCGCTCCCGGCGCCGCCTCGACTCGGAAGGCGCCACGTCGACCGGCGCGCCCGCGGTGGCGACCGCGTATGCCGGCACGACCCCGCCGAACTGGCCGCGGATCCGCGACTCGCGCGCCCGGTACACGGGCTCGCGCTCCTTCCAGTGGGTGAGCACCGGGCCGGCGATGAACACCGACGAGTACGTGCCCGACAGCGTGCCGACGAGCAGCGCGAACGCGAAGTCCTGGAGCGTCTCGCCGCCGAACAGCATCAGCGCGAGGATGGGCAGACCGGCGCAGAAGCTGGTGGCCAGCGAGCGGATGATGACCTCGGACATCGAGCGGTTGTAGATCTGCGAGAACGCCGCGTTCGGCATGCGCGGGATGTTCTCCCGCACGCGGTCGAACACCACGATCGTGTCGTAGAGCGAGAAGCCCAGGATCGTGAGGAGCGCCGCGACCGTCGACGCCGTCACCTCCCGGCCGAGCAGTGCGTAGACGCCACCGGTGATCAGCAGGTCGTGCGCGAGCGCGATCAGCACCGGCACCGCGAACTTCCACTGGAAGCGCAGCGTGATGTAGATCGAGATGATGATCAGCGAGGCGATGATCGCCTTGATCGCGTTGTCGGCCACCGACTGGCCGAAGCTCGCGCCGATCGACTCCGTGCTCGCGTTGTCGGCGAGCCCGAACTCCCGCTGGAGCGCGTTCTCGACCTCGTCGACCTGGTTCGGGGCGAGTTCCTCGGCGCTGATCTGGACGACGTTCTCGCCCAGCTCCTCGCCGTCGACCGTCTGGATCTCGGCGTTGTTGATGCCGATCGCGTCGCGCACCTCCTCCACGGAGGCCTGGCGCTCCAGCGGCGCGGTGATCCGCGTGCCGCCCTCGAAGTCGATCCCGAAGTTCAGCCCCTGCACGGCGAGCGCGATCGCGCAGATGAGCAGGATCACGCCCGACATCGAGAAGAACCAGCGCGAGCGGCCGATGAAGTCGAACCGGATCGGCTTGGAGTCGCGCGCCCCGAGCGCCGCGCGGGAGCGCAGCAGCGCCGTCCCGCGCATCGCGTAGAGCATCGCCTGCGTGGCGAGCACGGCCGTGAAGAGCGAGAGGATGACGCCGACGCCGAGCGTGAGCGCGAAGCCCTTGACGCCCGCCGTGGCGAGGATGAAGAGGATGAAGGCGACGAGGAACGTGACGACGTTCGCGTCCGCGATCGCGGTCAGGCCCTTCTTGTAGCCGGCGGAGATCGCCTGGCCCACGCTGCGGCCGGCGCGCAGCTCCTCCTTCACCCGCTCGAAGATCACGATGTTGGCGTCGGCCGCCACCCCCAGTGTGAGGATCAGGCCGGCGATGCCGGGCAGCGTGAGCACGATGGGGATCAGCTCGACGAGCGCGTAGAAGTAGAGCCCGTAGATCCCCATCGCCAGCACGGCGATGACGCCGAGCACGCGGTAGAAGACGATCAGGAAGAGCGCCACGATCAGGAAGCCGACGGCGCCGGCCAGCACGCCCTGGTCGAGGGCCTGGGCGCCGAGCGAGGCGGAGACCTGGGAGCGCGAGATCAGCTCCAGGCGGATCGGCAGCGCGCCGATCTCGAGGATCTTCGCGAGGTCCTGGGCGGAGGAGATCGTGAAGCTGCCGGAGATCTGGGCGCCCGTCGTGCTGTCGATCCCGTCCGGGTACTCGACGTAGTTGATCGTCGGCGCCGAGACCAGCTCGTTGTCGAGCACGATCGCGAAGTGCTGGGAGCCGGCGGCCGGGTTGGTGCCCGGCAGCGCGTTGTCCTGACCGCGCTGGGCGATCCGGCGCGTGATGTTCTGGAACGCCTCGCGACCCTTGTCCGTGAAGTCGAAGGTGACGATCGGCTCGCCGCCGCCCTGCTGGTCGAAGTTCTGCTCCGGGTTCTTGATGTCGGTGCCCGAGAGCGCCGGGTTGTCCTCGGCGATCCAGAAGCGGTCGGGGTCCGGAGCGTCGGCGTCCGGCTTCTCGTCGCGGACGACGAGGATGCCCTCCGGGACCTCCACCACCTCGGCGTTGGCCCGCTCCTCGTCGCTCAGGTCGGTGAGCGCGGCCTGGCGGCTCTCGGACGGCTGGCCGTTGTTGAGCGGCTGCTTGCTCGTCTCGTTGAACGCGTAGAAGCGCGGGGCGTCGGCGGCGTTGTTGTTGCGGTCGCTCTGCGGCTCGCACTTGGCGGCTGCCTGGACGGCCCGATAGAAGCCCGTGAGCGGCCGCTTCTCCGCCGCGTTCTCGTCGGGGTTGGTCTGGCAGTCCTCGTCGAGGATGTTCGCTTCCCAGTCGTAGAAGAAGAGCTGGGCGGTCGAGCCGACCTGCTGGGCAGCGCGCTCGGCGTCCTCGACGCCGGGCAGGTTGACCTCGATCTGGTTGCCGCCGGAGAGCAGCAGCTCGGGCTCGGCGACGCCGAAGGCGTCGACGCGCTCGCGCATGATGTCGAGCGAGCGCTGGAGCGCCTCCTGGGTGACCTGCGGCTGCTGGGCCGTGGGCTTGCCCTCGTAGATGAGCTGCACGCCGCCCTGGAGGTCGAGCCCGAGCTTCGTGTCCCGGCTGGAGACGGCGAAGACCGACCCGGCGATGAGCCCGAGGACCAGCAGAAGGACGAAGAGGGAGCGGCGGCGTTCTGACATGAAGCGGCTGGTGAAGGGTAGTGGCGCTACTTCGACGGCGTGAGCACCAGCAGCAGGCCGCCATCGTCATCGTACGCGGGGAACAGGTCGGCCACCGCCTTAGCGGGCAGATCGCCCTCGGCGTTCACCACGACCGGCTTGCCGAGCTGGCGCACGCCCCATTCCAGCACCGTGCCGACGTGGTCGGCGCCGCCCTCGAAGTTGAGCCCGAGGACCTCGCGCACCTCGCGCCCCATGACCTTCTCGTCGGAAAGCCCGGTGAGCTCGCGCGCGCCGCGGCCGCAGCCGATGATCCGGCCCTCCTGGTCGCAGACGAAGAAGGCCGCGTTCGGGGCCGGGTAGTAGTCGTCGAGCAGCTCGAACAGGAAGCCGAAGCCGCACTTGCCGCAGCCGCGCGGCTGGTTGCGGAAGCCCTGCTGGCGGTCCGTCGCGCTCGTGCGCTGGCCGCAGTTCGGGCAGATGAAGAGGTGCGCCATTTCGGCCTCTTAGGCTAGACGCCGAGCTAAACCATTGATCAGAACAACGTCGAATCCGCGGCCGGCGGCTCGAGGCCCAGGTGGCGGAACGCGTGGACCGTCGCGCAGCGGCCGCGGGGGGTGCGCTGGAGGAAGCCGCGCTGGAGGAGATACGGCTCGTAGACGTCCTCGATCGTGTCCGCCTCCTCCCCCACGACAACGGCCAGCGTGGAGAGCCCGACCGGGCCGCCCGAGAACTGGGTGCAGACGGCGGAGAGGATCTCGCGGTCCAGCCGGTCGAGCCCTTCGTGGTCGACCTCCAGCAGGTCGAGCGCCGCGCCCGCCAGCGTGGCCGTGACCCCGCCCCCGCCGTGGACCTCCGCGAAGTCGCGCACGCGGCGCAAGAGCCGGTTGGCGACGCGCGGGGTGCCGCGCGAGCGCTCGGCGATCGATCGCGCCCCCGCGGCGTCGATCGCCACGCCCAGCACGCGGGCCGAGCGCGTGACGATGCGGGCGAGGTCATCCGCGCCGTAGTGGTCGAGCCGGTGCTGGATGCCGAAGCGGTCGCGCAGCGGCGTGGTGAGCAGCCCGGCGCGCGTCGTGGCCCCGACGAGCGTGAAGGCCGGCAGGTCGAGCGTCACCACGCGGGCGCCCGCCCCCGCGCCGACCGTGATCGGCAGCTGGCGGTCCTCCATCGCGGGATAGAAGGTCTCCTCGACCGCCCGCGGCAGGCGATGGATCTCGTCCACGAAGAACACCGCGCGCGGCTCGAGCGCGGTCAGGAACGCGGCGATGTCGGCCTTGCGCTCGAGCGCCGGGCCGGCCGTCTGCACGAACGGCACCCCGAGCTCGTTCGCGACGATCTGGGCCAGCGAGGTCTTGCCCAGGCCGGGCGGGCCGGCGAGCAGCACGTGGTCGAGCGCCTCGCCGCGGGCCGTGGCGGCGGCGATCGAGACGCCCAGCTGGTCCTTGACCGCCTCCTGGCCGACGAAGTCCTCGAGCGCGCGCGGGCGCAGCGACGCGTCGGCCTCTTCCTCCGGCCTCGCCTCGGGGGCCTGGAGCCGCTCGGCGCCGGGCGTCCGGATCATCGCCGCGCGCCCTTCAACGCGTGGGCGATCAGGTCCTCGGGCGACTCCCCGGGCGCGCCGTCGAGCAGCTTGTCGGCCTCCTGGGGAGAGAAGCCGAGGCCGACGAGGCCCTCGCGCGCGAGCGCCCGCGGGTCGTCCCCGCGGGTGATGACGATCGGATCCTCGGCCGTCACGCCGACCTTCTCGCGCAGCTCGACGACGATCCGCTCGGCGGTGCGCTTGCCGATCCCGGGCGCCGCCTGGAGCCGCGCCGTGTCGCCGCCTGCGACCGCGCCCAGCAGCTCGCGCGGCGGGCCGCCGGAGAGCACCGCGAGGGCCATCTTCGGCCCTACCGACTGCACGCCGATCAGCAGCAGGAACAGGTCCCGCTCCTCCTCGGTTGCGAAGCCGTAGAGCAGCAGCGCGTCGTCGCGCACGATCAGGTGGGTGAAGAGCGTGGCGGGCTCCCCCACGCGCGGGACGTGGCGCAGCGTCTCCGCGGAGACGGCCAGCCGGTAGCCGACGCCGCCGCAGGAGACCACCACGTGGTCGGCGCGGCGCACGGCCACCGTGCCGTCGACCAGCGCGATCATCCGGCCAAGGCCGCCGCGAGCGGCGCCCCGTTGGTGTGGCAGATGGCCACCGCCAGCGCGTCCGCGGCGTGGTCGGGCCGCGGGAGGTCGGGCAGCGCGAGCAGGGTCTGCACCATGCGCTGGACCTGGTCCTTGGCGGCACGGCCGGAGCCGCAGACCGCGCCCTTGACCTGCTGGGGCGTGTACGAGGCGCACGGCAGGCCGCGCTGGCCCGCGGCCAGCAGCACGACGCCCCGCGCCTGGCCGACCGCGAAGGCCGACCGCGCGTTGACCCCGAAGTAGACGTCCTCGAGCGCCACGGCGTCCGGGTGGTAGGCATCCATCAGCGCGCCCACCTGCTCGTGGATGCCCCGCAGCCGCGCGCCGGCGTCGAGCCCCGCCGAGGTCTCGATCACCCCGCCGTCGAGCGCCACGAGGCGCCCGCGCTGCTGCGCGACGACGCCGTAGCCCGTGTTGGCCACGCCAGGGTCGATCCCGAGGACGATCACGTACACCGGGGGGATTCTGCGCGGAGGGTCGGACGCCTTCAGGCCGTCTAGCCCGTCGGGAGCGACGAGCCGGCGAAGCCGAAGAACCAGACCGCGAACGCGATCCCCGCGACCGCCACCGAGACGATCATCACCTTGTCGAGCACCCCGTTGCGGCGGTCCACCCGGCGCTCCCCGCGCATCGAGCGCGTCCAGCCCGGACGGTAGTCGTCGGTCTCGGCCCCCGTGAGCCGCACGTGCGCGCGGTTGAGCGCGCCCAACCCCTTGCCCACCACGGCCATCCCCACCGGCAGGCCGAGGATCACGAGCAGGTACGGCCCCATGGTCGGGTTCGGCGTGTCCGCCAGCTTGGACGCCACGTACACGAGCCCGAGCGGCACGCCCAGCCACATGACGACGCTGCCGAGCGCCATCAGCGCCACGAGGGCGACGGCGGCGGGTGACCACGCGGATCGCATCGACGCGGTACTACCCGCGTTCAGCCTGGATCCACCGATGACCCGTGGACGCCTCGGGGTCGTGGGCCGAGTCAGAGACCACTGGCCGCGCAGCCTCGTGGCGGGTCACTAGGGTCGCGGCCAGTTGGCTCTGGCGAACGGCCACGGCGGCGAGGCGCCGCGGGGATCGGTGGATTCAGGCTTAGCCCGCAACCCGCTCGAGAACCTCGGCGTCGACGTCGAAGTTCGCATGCACGGCGTCGACGTCGTCCTGGTCCTCGAGCGCGTCGATCAGCCGCAGGACCTTCACGGCGCCGGCCTCGTCGAGCGGGACGAGGGTCTTCGGGCGCTGGGCGACCTGCGCCTCGTCGACCTCGATCCCCGCGTCGGTCAGCGCGGCGCGCACCGCTGCCAGGTCGGCCGGCTCGCAGAGGATCTCGAACACGTCGGCGTCCATCTGGAAGTCCTCGGCGCCGGCGTCGATCGCGACCATCAGGTCGTCCTCGGAGTACCGCTCGCCGTCGACCACCACGACGCCCTTCTTGTCGAACAGGTAGGCGACCGAGCCCGGCTCGCCGAGGTTGCCGCCGTGCTTGGAGAAGATGTGCCGCATCTCCGAGCCGGTGCGGTTGCGGTTGTCGGTCAGCGCCTCGACCAGCACGGCGACGCCGCCGGGCGCGTAGCCCTCGTACACGACCGCCTCGAGCGCGTCGGCGTCCGCCCCCTCGCCGGTCCCCTTCGCGATCGCCCGCTCGATGTTGTCCTTCGGCATCGAGGCGTCCTTGGCCTTCTGGACCGCGAGCGCGAGCGCCGGGTTGCCGTCCACGTCGCCGCCGCCCTCCTTGGCCGCCACCGTGATCGCCCGGGCGAGCTTGGTGAAGAGCTTGCCGCGCCGGGCGTCGACGATCGCGTTCTTGTGCGTGATCCCCGCCCACTTGGAGTGTCCGGCCATGGGCGTCGATTCTAAGCCGAGGAGGCTCCGGCGAACGTCAAAGGCTGCTGGGTAGGGAGGCTCGGGAGCTGACCGCTGCGCGAACTATCCCGAGTTAGCCGCGGAAACCGCGGCTAACTCGAGATGGTTCGCGCCATCGCCAGTTACGCCGGCCTCGCCTCCCTACCCAGCCGCAGTTGACGTTCGCCGGCGTAACCAAGGCGCTCCACCCGCCCACGCCTCCTCGAGCGCAGCCGCGTCCTTGGCCGTGTCGAGGCAGCGCCAGAAGCCCGTGTGGCGATATGCGCCCAGCAGGCCGTCGGCGGCCAGGCGCTCCAACGGCTCGCGCTCGAGGACCGCGTCAGGGCCGAGATACGCGAGAGCGGCCGGCTCCATGACGAAGAAGCCGCCGTTGACCCACTGCTCGGCGCGGGGCTTCTCGTGGAAGCCGACCACGCGACCGTCCTCGACGACGGCGACCCCGAACGGCAGGTCGGGCCGCACGACGGTCATCGTGGCCAGCGCCCCGCCGCGCTCATGCGCCTCGCGCAACCCCGCGAGGTCGATGTCGGCGACCCCGTCGGCGTAGGTGAGGCAGAACGGCTCCCGCAGCCGGTCGCGCACGGCGTGCACGCGCCCTCCCGTCGGCGTGTCGACGCCGGTGTCGACGCACTCGACCCGCGGATCGCCCGCCGCCCATGCCGCCACGGCGTCGCCGCCGTGGCCCGTGAGCAGCATGAAGTCGCCGAATCCCTGGGCGGCGTAGATCGCGATCACGTGCTCCACGATCGGCCGGCCGCCGACCTCGACCAGGGGTTTCGGGTGCTCGCCGTTGAGCCGCGTGCCGCGCCCGCCGCAGAGGATCACCACCTTCATCCGCCCGTATCCTTGCGCGCCGATGCCGGTCAGCGTCCCGCCAGACATCTTCAAGGCCTACGACATCCGCGGCCTGTACGGCGAGCAGATCGACGGCGACGTCGCCGAGGCGGTCGGCCGCGCGTTCGCCCGCGTGCTCGCCGACCGCGCCGGCAAGCCCGCCGACCACCTCTGCATCGGCCTCGGGCGCGACATGCGGCTGACGGCCGCCGAGCTGGCGGCCCGCTACCGCGCCGGCCTGATGGCCGAGGGCGCGCACGTGCTCGACGCCGGGATGGTGGGCACCGAGATGCTCTACTGGCTCGTGGGCAGCCGCGACCTCGACGGCGGGCTGATGTGCACCGCCTCGCATAACCCGAAGGCGTACACGGGCGCGAAGCTCGTCGAGCGCGGCGCCGTCGCGCTGTCGGGCGACAGCGGCATCGACGAGATCCGGCGGCTCGTGCACGAGGGGTTCGGGGAGGCCTCGCACGGGGGCACGTGCGAGGAGGTCGACGTCTACGCGCCGTTCCAGGCCGCGGCGCTGGCGTTCATCGACCCGTCCGCCGTCGCGCCGCTCAAGGTCGTGGTCGACGGCGGCAACGGCATGGCCGGCCCGATGGTGGGCCCGCTGCTCGAGCGCCTGGGGCTCGACCTCGTGACGACGTACTGGGAGCCCGACGGCGAGTTCCCCGACCACGAGCCGAACCCGCTGCTGGAGGAGAACCGCCGGTTCGTCGTCGACAAGGTGCGCGCGGAGGGGGCCGACCTCGGGATCGCCTGGGACGGCGACGCCGACCGCTGCTTCTTCATCGACGACACCGGCCGCTTCGTGGACGGCGACTTCCTCACCGCGCTGCTCGCCGAGTCCGTGCTCGCCCGCCACCCGGGCGCCGACATCCTCTACGACGTGCGGGCGTCGCGCGCGGTGCCCGACCTCGTCACGCGCCTCGGCGGCCGCGCGCACGTGAACCGCGTCGGGCACGCGTTCTTCAAGCGGCGCATGCGCGACGAGGGGGGCGCCTTCGGCGGTGAGGTCTCCGGCCACTACTACTTCCGCGACTTCTACAACGCCGACTCGGGCACGATCCCCGCCCTGCTCATCCTGGAGCTGGTCTCCCGCCGGCGCGCCAAGCTGTCCGAGCTGCTGGAGCCGCTCCGCGAGCGCTACTTCGTGTCGGGCGAGATCAACTCGGAGGTCGACGACCCGCCGGCCCGCGCGGCCGAGCTCGAGCGCCGCTACGGCGACGGGCGGGTCACCAAGCTGGACGGGCTGTCGGTCGACTACGACGACTGGCACTTCAACGTGCGGATGTCGAACACCGAGCCGCTCCTGCGGCTGAACCTCGAGAGCCTGGTCTCGCGCGCGGACATGGAGCGCCGGCGCGACGAGGTGCTCTCCGTCATCCGGGCATGAGCATCCACTGCCTCCCCATCCCCACGCCGTTCGCCGTGGGACGGGTGAACTGCTACCTGATCGAGGACGACCCGCTGACCCTCGTCGACACGGGGCCGAACTCCGGTAAGGCGCTCGACGCGCTCGAGCGGGCGCTCGCCGAGCACGGGCGGCGGATCGAGGACCTCGAGCGGATCGTCATCACCCACCAGCACCTCGACCACCTCGGCCTGGTCGGGATCCTCGCCGACCGCTCGGGCGCCGAGGTCTGCGCGCTCGACCTCCTGGCGCCGGTGCTGGAGGAGTTCGGCGCCAATGCCGAGCGCGACGACGAGCTGGCCGAGGCGCTGATGCTCCGCAACGGGATCCCGCGCGACGTGGTGACCGCGCTGCGCTCCGTCTCGCGCTCGTTCCGTGGCTGGGGCGGCAGCGCCGCGGTGGACCGGCGGCTGGCCGACGGCGACCGCCTCGAGTTCGCCGGACGAACGCTGGAGGTCCAGCACCGGCCCGGCCACTCGCCGTCCGACACCCTGTTCTGGGACCGCGAGCGCGCGACGCTGATCGGCGGCGACCACCTGATCAAGCACATCTCCTCCAATCCCCTGATCTCGCGCCCGCTCGGCGGGCGCTCCGGCGAGCCGGGCGCGCGGCCGCGCGCGCTGATGATGTACATCGAGTCGCTGCGGGAGACGCGCGAGCTGCCCGCCGACGTCGTGCTGGCCGGCCATGGCGAGCCGGTCACCGACCACGTCGGCCTGATCGACGAGCGCTTCGCCATGCACGAGCGACGGGCGGCGAAGATCGCCGGGCTGATCGCCGAACGCCCGCAGACCGCCTACGAGATCGCCCAGGACCTGTGGGGCAACGTCGCCGTCACCCAGGCGTACCTCACGCTGTCCGAAGTGCTCGGCCACGTCGACCTGCTGATCGATCGCGGTGAAGTCCGCGAGGTCGAGGTCGGCGGCGTGATCCGCTACGAATCGAGCTGATGCACGAGGTCGAGGCCGTACTCGTCAGCCTGCTGGTGGCCGTCGCCGTCCTGGGCGCGGCGGCGCGGGCCGTGAACATCCCCTATCCGATCGTGCTGGTGGTCGGCGGGCTGGCGCTGGGGTTCATCCCCGGTCTTCCCGACGCCCAGCTCGAGCCCGATCTGGTGCTCGTGATCTTCCTGCCGCCGTTGCTCTACTCGGCGGCGTTCTTCTCCAACCTGCACGACCTGCGGCGCAACCTGCGGCCGATCACGCTCAACGCGGTCGGGCTCGTGCTGGTCACGATGTGTGCGGTCGCGCTCGCGATCAAGGCGCTGGTGCCGGAGATGCCGTGGGCGGCCGCGTTCACGCTCGGCGCGATCGTCGCCCCGACCGACCCGCTCGCGGCCACGGCGATCATGCGGCGGATGGCCGTCCCGCGGCGGATGGTCTCCGTCGTCGAGGGCGAGAGCCTGATCAACGACGGGACGGCGCTGGTCGCCTACCGGACGGCGGTGGCGGCCGTGGGCGGGACGTTCTCGATCTGGGAGGCCGGGCTCGAGTTCGTGCTCAGCGCCGCCGGCGGCATCGCGATCGGCCTCGCGGTGGGCTGGCTGATCGGCGAGATCCGGCGACGGATCGACGACATCCCGGTCGAGATCACGATCTCCCTGCTGAGCGGGTACGCCAGCTACGTGCCGGCCGAGGCGGTCGGCGCCTCCGGCGTCCTGGCCGCGGTCACGACCGGCATCGTGCTCGGGTGGATGGCGCCGGAAATCTCGACCGCGTCGATGCGCCTCCAGGGCTACGCGGTCTGGGAGATCGTGACCTTCCTGCTCAACGCGTTGCTGTTCGTGCTGATCGGGCTCCAGCTGCCGCTGATCCTCGACGGGCTGGAGGGGCAGCCGACCGGCGAGCTGGTGTGGTGGTGCGTCGCGATCAGCCTCGTCGTGATCGTCGTGCGGCTGCTGTGGGTTCACCTGCTCGTCTTCGTGGTCCGGGCGCTCGATCGCCGCCCGGAGCTGGTGCCGCGCCGGACGACGTGGCAGATGCGCACGGTCGGGGGATGGGCGGGCATGCGCGGCTCGGTGTCGCTGGCCGCCGCCCTCGCGCTCGAGCCCGACTTCCCGATGCGCGACCTGATCCTGCTGCTCACGTTCGGGGTGATCTTCGCCACGCTGGTGCTCCAGGGCCTGACGCTGCCGGCCCTGATCCAGACGTTCGGGATCCAGGACGACGGCGCCGATGCGGCCGAGGAGCTGCTCGGGCGCCGGGCGGCGGTCGACGTCGCGCTCGCGCGGCTGGACGAGCTGGCCGCGGAGGAGTGGACCTACGACGAGACCGCCGAGCGCATGCGCAAGCTCTACGAGTACCGCAGCCGCCGCTTCGCCGCGCGCGCCGGCGAGACCGAGGGCGGCGACGGGATCGAGCACCGCTCGCTCAAGTATCAGAAGATGGTCCGCAGCGTGCTCGCGGCGCAGCGGGCCGAGCTCGTCCGGCTCCGCAACACCGGCGACATCTCGAACGAGGTCATGCACCGGCTCGAGCGCGAGCTCGACCTGGAGGAAGAGCGGCTGGAGATCTAGATCTCGTCGAGGTGCGCCACGTTGGCGCGATCGTCGTCGTCGGACGACGGCTGCGCGGCGAACCAGGCGTCGAGGATCTCGGACAGCTCGGCCTCGGAGGTGCTGCGCAGCGAGAGGGCGAGGACGTTGGCGTCGTTCCACTTGCGCGCGCCCTCGGCCGTCTGGGCGTCGACGCACAGCGCGGCGCGGATGCCGCCGACCTTGTTGGCGGCGATCGAGGCGCCGGTGCCCGTCCAGCAGGCGACGACGGCCTGGTCGGCGCGGCCCTCGGCGACGTCGCGCGCCGCGGCCTCGGACGCCCACGCCCAGTCGTCGCGCTCGTCCGGGTTCAGGGCGCCGTGGAGCACGGGCTCGTGCCCGCGGGCACGTAGCTGCTCGACCATGGCGCCGGCCACGCCGGTGTCCTCGTCGGCTGCCACGGAGATCCTCATCCCGGCCTACCGTAGCCACCGCCGCCGGGCGTGCGGATCGTGATCGTGTCACCGGCGTCGAGCCGGACGCGGGCCTTGGGGCCGAGCGGCCGGCGGTTGAGCCGGTTGGTCCCGGGGGCGCCCGGTTTGCCGCCCGCCGCGCCGCGCGGGGCGTGGCGGCGGCGGTCGGAGAGGAGCGACGCCTCGCACGGCTCGAGCGCGGTGATCGCCCGGATGACGCCGTCGCCGCCGCGGTGGCGGCCCTCTCCCCCGCTCCCGGCCCGCAGCGCGTACCGCTCGACGCGCAGCGGATAGGCGGCCTCGAGCGCCTCGACGGGGGTGTTGAGCGTGTTCGACATCGCCACGTGGACGGCCGACGGCCCGGGCCCGGCGGCCGAGGCGCCCTGGCCGCCGCCGATCGTCTCGTAGTAGGTGAAGCGGGGCGAGCCGAACGTGAGGTTGTTCATCGTCCCCTGCCCCTGGGCGGGGGCGTCGACCGCCTGCCCGAAGGCGCACAGCTGGCAGTCGCCGATCCGGCTCGCGGTCTCGACGTTGCCGGCCACCACCGCGGCCGGCCGACGGGCGTTCACGAGCGACCCCTCGGGAGCCGTGACGGTGAGCGGCGCGTAGGCGCCGCCGGAGGCGGGCGCGTCCGGGTCGGCGATGACCCGCAGCACGAAGCAGCACGCGGAGACGGTGACCGCCAGCGGGCAGTTGAGGTTGCCGGCGTGCGGTCCGGCCGTGCCCGAGAAGTCGACGCGCACCTCCTCGCCGTCGATCTCCACGGCGGCCCGGATCTCCAGGTCCTCGTCAGCCGCCTCGACCGTCTCGGTGGCCTCGTAGCGCCCGTCCGGCATCGCCGCCACGGCCGCGCGGGTGCGCCGCTCGGCGTACTCCCAGACCTCGCGGCACGCCGTGTGCCACCAGTCCTCGCCGCGGCGGTCGCACAGCTCCCGCACCCGGCGCTCGGCGAGCCGGTGCACGGCAAGCTGGGCGCGCAGGTCGCCGCGTCGCTCCTCCGGCGCGCGCGAGTTGGCCGCGATCAGCGCGATCAGGTCGGCGTCGAGGCGCGCGGGCGGCAGGATCAGCCCCTCCTGGTGCAGTTCCGTGGAGTCGGCGGGCATCGAGGCCGCCGCCATCCCGCCGACGTCGGCGTGGTGCGCGCGCGAGGCGGCCCACCCGACCAGCGCGTCGTCGACGTGGAGCGGAGAGACGAGCGTGATGTCCGGCAGGTGCGAGCCGCCGAGGAACGGGTCGTTGAGCGCCCACACCTCCCCGGGGGCGACGTCGCGCTCGCGCACGGCGGCCACGGACGCGGGCAGGGCCCCGAGGTGCACCGGGATGTGCTCGGCCTGGATCACGAGGCCGCCGTCGGGGTCGAACAGGGCCGTCGAGCAGTCGCGGCGCTCCTTGATGTTCGGGGACAGCGCGCTGTGGATGAGCGCGGTGCCCATCTCCTCCGCGATGCCCCGGAGCGATCCGACCGCGACCTGGAGCTCGGCGGCGTTCACGACTCGAGCCTCAGGATCCCGTGGTCGTCGGCCTCACCGGCCCAGCCCGGCGGGACGAGGCAAGTGGTCTCCAGGAACTCGACGATCGCCGGGCCGCTGACCCTCGTGCCGGGCGGGAGGCCGGTGCCGGTGAAGATCTCCGCCTCGACCTCGTCGCCGTCCCACCGGATCGTGCGGCGGCTGCGCTCGACGTCGCCGGTCGCGGTGACCGTCACCTCGGCGCCGGGCGCCACGGCGGCGGCGCGGAGCGTCACCAGCTCGACCGCGCGCTCGCGGTCGGCGTGGCCGTACCGGCGCTCGTGCTCGGCGTGGAACGCGTCCTCGAGCTCGGCGGCGTCCTCGAACGGGACGAGCAGCTCGAACGACTGGCCGGCGTAGCGCAGGTCCGCCGCCGCGCGCACCGTCTCGCCGTCGCGAGCCGCCGCGAGCTCGGCCACCGCGCGCTCGAGCCCGTCGGCTTCGGCGAGCGGCGTGAGCAGGCTGCGGGAGGCGTCCCGGCGGCGCTCGGCGGCGGCGAGCCCCACAGCCGAGAGCACGCCGCTGGCGGGCAGGCACAGCACGCGCCGGGCGCCGAGCTGGGTCGCGAGCTCGCAGGCGTGCAGCGGGCCCGCGCCGCCGAACGCGATCAGCGTCGCGCCCGCGGGGTCGTGGCCCCGCTCGACCGACACCACGCGCAGCGCCTGCACCATCGCGTTGACGGCCACGGCGATCACGCCCTCGGCCGCCTCCTCGGCCGAGCCGACGCCGAGCCGCTCGAGCGCCGCGCGCGCCGCCTCGAGGTCGAGCCGCAGGTCGGCCGCGATCGGCGACGCGGCGGGCAGGCGCCCGAGCACGAGGTTGGCGTCGGTCACCGTCGGCTCCTCTCCCCCGCGGCCGTAGCACGCCGGCCCGGGGTCGGCGCCCGCGCTCTGCGGTCCCACGCGCAGCGCGCCCCCGCTGTCGACCCAGCCGATCGAGCCGCCGCCGGCGCTGACCGTGTGGATGTCGACCATCGGCAGCCGCACCGGCAGGCCGGCGACCTGGCGCTGCACGGTCAGCTCGGACTCGCCGCCGCTCTCGGCGAGGAAGAACGTGTCGCAGCTCGTGCCGCCCATGTCGAAGCCCAGCGCGGGCGGCTCGGCCACGATCCGCGCCGCCACCGCCCCGCCCGCGGGGCCGGAGAGGAGCATCGCGGCCGGGTGGGCGGCGGCCTGCTCGAGCGTCGCCACCCCGCCGGAGGAGAGCATGACGTGCGGCTCGGGAAGCCCGGCCTCGCGCGTCGCCTCGCGCAGCCGCCCGAGGGAGCGGCCGGTCGGCGGGCCGAGCGCGGCGTCGACGGTGGCGGTCGTCGCGCGCTCGAACTCCCGCACCTCGGCGGCCACCTCGTGGGACGCGACGACGAACGCGTCGGGCAACTCGTCGCGCAGGATCTCCGCGACGCGGGCCTCGTGGGCCGGGTCGCGGAACGCGAACAGCAGGCACACGGCCACGGCCTCCACCCGGGCGCGGGCGAGCCGGCGCGCCGCGCGGTGGACGCTCGCCTCGTCAAGCGGCCGGATGACGTCGTGCGGCCCCATCCGCTCGTCGACCTCGACGCACAGCCGCCGCTCCACGACCGGCGGCGTCGGCGCCTCGTGCAGCCGGTAGAGGCTCGGCCGCGCCTGCCTGCCCAGAAACAGGAGGTCGCGGAACCCCTTGGTGGTCACGAGCGCGGTACGGGCCAGGCGCCGCTCGAGCAGCGCGTTGGTGGCCACCGTCGAGCCGTGCACGAAGTGCTCGACGTCTTGCGGCGCGGCCCCGGCGCGCCCGAGCACCTCCCGCGCCGCCGCCACGACGCCCTCCTCCTGCCGCGCCGTGCTCAGCACCTTCGCGGTGACCATCCCGTCCGGCCCGACGAGCACCGCGTCGGTGAACGTGCCCCCTACATCGACCCCCAGCGCGGTCATGCGAGCACCGCGCGGGCGGCCTCGTCGCCGAGCCGCACGGCGTAGTTGGTGCCGCGGTCCTCGGGATAGACCTGGGTGGTGTTGGCGAGCACGAGGCCGGCGACCGGCGTCTGGAGCGGCGGGATGCGCTCGTGGTAGCCCACGGTGACGATCGGCTGGGCGGCCGGCTCGCGATGCAGCCAGGACGCCCGCACCCACGAGCGGTCGAAGGCCGGGTTGATCGCGCGCAGCCCGGGCGTGTAGCGCTCGAGCAGGGCGTCGGCGTCGAGCGCGAGCAGCTCGTGGCCCTGCTCGAGGTAGTTGGCGACGTAGAGGAACCGGCGGCCGCCGTACTGCTCTGGCTCGACGAAGTTGGTGTGCTCCACGAGCCCCACGAACGGCAGCTCGCGATCGGCGACGTTGGTCCAGTAGTACGGGCTGAACCGGCGGTCGAGCTCGATCAGCAGGCACAGGGCCGCGAAGTACTCGATGGGCGCCGCGGGCAGGTCGGCCAGCCGCGCGAAGAGGTCGTTGGGCACCGTGGCGAGCACGCGGTCGTACCGCTCGGCACCGGCCGGCTCGAACCGGCGCGGATCGTGCCCGGCGCGGAACGAGCCGGCCGCGCCGTACGTCACCTCGAAGCCCGGCGCGATCCGCACCGCCGGCCGGTCGACCAACACCCGCCCGCCGCCCGCCTCGATCCGCTCGCGCAGCGCCTCGAACAACGGCTCCCACGAGCCAACCGGGTAGCCGAGCTTCTCCTCGCGCGCGTCCTCCCCACGCCGCAGCCGCAGCTTGCTCCACAGCCACACCATCGCGATCTCGTCGGCGCGATCGCCGAACTTCCCGCGCAGCATCGGCCCCCAGACCTCCCGGTACGCGGCCCGCCCCATCCACTTCTCGATCCACCGGCGCGCCGTGACCCGCTCGTACGGCGCGCGGTCGTTCGCGAGCCGCTGGAGGGCGACGACGGCAGCGCCCATCCGCACGCGCGAGAGCGGCGGCAGCGGGCCGAAGCGGAGCAGGTCCAGCGGCGTCGTGAACGGCCACTGGCGCCCGTGCGCGAACATCGCCACGCTCGACGGGCGCCACTCGATCTCGAGGCCCAGCTCCTGGTAGAGCGAGGCGATGTGGCGATCGGTGGTGAACAGGTGGTGGTAGTAGCGCTCCAGGCGATGCCCGCCGCCGACGTCGATCGTCGCGGCCTGGCCGCCCAGCCCGGGCCAGCGCTCGTAGACGTCGACGGCATGGCCGGCCCGCGTTAGCCGGTACGCCGCCACGAGCCCCGCGACGCCGGCTCCGATCACCGCGATCCTCACCGGTCGAGGTTCGTCCTGTCGCGCACGACGTACAGGGGCCGGTGCTTGACCTCGTCGTAGATGCGGCCCACGTACTCGCCGATGATCCCGACGCAGATCAGCTGGATGCCGCCGAGCAGGAGGATGATCACGATCGCCGAGGGCACGCCGCGGTCGTAGATGTTCGTGTAGCGCGCGACGATCGTCAGCGGGATGGCGAGGAAGGCGAGCGCCGAGAACGCGAAGCCGAGCAGGGTGGCGAACTGGAGCGGGCGGTGCGAGAAGCTCGTGATCGCGTCGAAGGAGAAGCGCACCATCCGGCCCAGCGAGTACTTCGTCCGGCCGGCCGTGCGCGCCTCGCGCTCGAACGTCACCGCCGTCTGGGTGTAGCCGACCCAGACGGTCATCCCGCGCAGGAAGCGGTTGCGCTCCGGCATCGCGAGCAGCGCGTCGAGCGGGCGGCGGTCCATGAGCCGGAAGTCGCCCGAGTCGGGCGTGAGGTCGATGTCGGCGAGGCTGCGGAAGAGCCGGTAGAACCAGCTCGCCGTCGTGCGCTTGAAGGCGGTCTCCCCCCGGCGCTCGCTGCGCACCGCGTAGACGACGTCGGCCCCCTCGCGCCAGCGGTCGAGCATCTCGGGGATGACCTCGGGCGGGTCCTGGAGGTCGCCGTCGAGCATCACCACGACGTCGCCGGTCGCGTGCTCGAGCGCCGCGGTCAGCGCCGCCTGGTGGCCGAAGCTGCGGGAGAGCGTCACGACCTTCACGCGCTCGTCGCGCGCGGCGACGTCCGCGAGCCTGGCCGCGGTGCCGTCGCGGCTGCCGTCGTCGACGATCACGAGCTCGAAGCGCACGTGCTCGAGCGCGGCCGACACGCGGGCGTGGAAGGCCTCGACGGTGCTCTCCTCGTCGTGCATCGGTGCCGCGACGGAGACGAGTGTCGGTTCGCGCGCCATCGTCGTAATGTTCCCGGACATGGTGGACGAGCGCGCCCTCGAGGCGGAGCTGCACGACGTGGGGGCGCGGCTGGCACGCGCGATGCCCGTCACGCGCAACCCGCTGAAGGCGTTCGACAACAAGGCGATGGACCTCGCCGCGCAGGACGCCGAGCTCAAGGCCGCGCTGTTCCGGTTCGTGGACGTCGTCCCGGCCTGCCGGTCGCTCGAGGACCTGGCGCGGCACCTCACCGGCTTCCTCGGCGAGGTCGAGAAGGGCCCGGCGCCGATCGCCGTCGCCATGCGGATGGGCAACACGAAGGCCGGCCGGGCGGCACTGGGCGCGGCGTCGGCGGCCGGCGTGCGGCACATGGCGCACCGGTTCATCGTCGGCGAGGACCCGCGCGCGGCGCTCGGGGTCCTGCGCGACCTCTGGAAGGACGGCGTCGCATCCTCGGTCGACCTGCTCGGCGAGGCGACCGTGACGGCGGCCGAGGCCCAGCGCTACGCCGACCGCTGCGCCGGCGCGCTCGACACGCTCGCCGAGGCCGCGCGCCGGTGGCCCGAGCGGCCGGCGCTGGAGCGCGACTCGGCCGGGGAGCTCCCGCGGGCGAACCTGTCCGTGAAGGTGTCGGCGCTGACGCCGCTCCTGCGGCCCGACGCGCCGGAGCGCGGCAAGCGCGACGCCGCCGACCGCCTGCGACCGCTGCTGCGCCGGGCGTCGGAGCTCGGCGCGCACCTGCACATCGACATGGAGTCGATGGACTCGCGTGACGCGGTGCTGGAGCTGGTGCTCGACCTGCTCGGCGAGGACGAGTTCCGGCAAGGCCCGTCGGCCGGGCTGGTCCTCCAGGCCTACCTCCGCGACTCCCCCGCCACCCTCGACACGATCCTCGACTGGCTCGCGCGCGTCGAGCGCGCCCACCCGCTCACCGTCCGGCTCGTGAAGGGCGCCTACTGGGACCACGAGATCGTCCAGGCCCGCCAGCACGGGTGGGACATGCCGGTCTTCGACGTCAAGGCCGACTGCGACCTGAACTTCGAGGAGCTGACCCGCCGGCTGCTCGACGCGCGGCCCGCGGTGCGCGTCGCGATCGCCTCCCACAACCTGCGCTCGGTCAGCCACGCGATCGCCTACAGCCGGCTGTCCGGGGGCGCGGACGCGGACCTCGAGATGCAGGTGCTCCGCGGTCTCGGCGATCCTTTGCAGACGGCGATCGCGCGCCAGGGCCTGCGCGTGCGCACCTACTGCCCCGTCGGCGACCTCGTGGCGGGCATGGCGTACCTCGTCCGGCGGCTGCTCGAGAACACGTCGAACGAGTCGTTCCTGGCCGAGCAGGCCAAGGGCGTCGCCCTCGACGAGCTGCTGGCGCGGCCCGTGGGAACGTCAACTGCGGCTGGGTAGGGAGGCGACGGGTCGATCGCCGCGGTTGGCTTCGGGAGCGCGAACTATCGCGGATTAGCCTCGGTTTCCGCGGCTAATCCGCGATAGTTGGCTAACGGCTCGACCCTCACCCGCCCCTACCCAGCCGCCGTTGACGTTCGTCGGCGTTATCGTCATCGCGCCGTGAAGCCGTTCGCCAACGAGCCGATCCTGGAACTGCGACGCGCCGCCGTGCGCAG
>DASTIC010000299.1:0-15074 GCA_035717845.1 Solirubrobacteraceae bacterium | reverse complement strand
CAACCCGAGCGTCACCGAGATCAAGAAGATGCCCAACCGCGGCCACTCGCTGACCATCGACCACGGCTGGCAGGAGGTCGCGCAGACCGCGCTCGACTTCGTCAAGCGGTTCGTCCCGGCCAAGCCGAGCTAGCCGGCCTCCATCTGCCGCCGACTAGGACTTGGCGGCGGACCGGCGCAGCCGCGCCGCGCGGGACTTCTTGCGCGCGCCGCTGTTGCGGTGCAGCGCACCGCGCTTGACCGCCTTGTCGATCAGCTGCACGAGGCGGCGCTGCTCGGTGTCGGCGCGCTCGTCGTCGCCCTCCTCCACGGCGGCCTGGAGCCGGCGGAAGTAGGTCTTGACCGCCGAGGTGTACTGGCGATTCTCGGCGCGCTCGCGGAGTGACCGCTGGTTGCGCTTGATCTGTGACGCGATGTTCGCCATGAAGCGGCGGCGTACTATACCGCGCCGTTTGTCGGCGCCCTCTCGGAAACCCCGGCGCACGGCCGTCAACACCGCGATCTTCTCGGTCGCCACCGGCCTGTCGCGCATCGCCGGCCTCGCGCGCGAGGTCGTGGCCGCCCGCTACTTCGGCACGACCGGTCCGATGTCGGCGTTCACAGCGGCCTTCCAGGTCCCCAACCTCGTCCGCTCGCTGTTCGCGGACGCCGCGCTGTCGGCCGCCTTCGTCCCCGTCTTCACCGAGCTGCTCGAGCACGACAAGCGCAAGGAGGCGCTCCAGCTGGCGGCCGCGCTGTTCGGGCTCATCCTCGCCTCGCTCGCCGCGATCACGGCGCTGTTCATCGCCGGGGCCGACCTCATCATGCCGCTCTTCACCGAGGACCCCGCGCTGAAGGACCTGACCGTCGGGCTCAGCCGGGTGCTGTTCCCGATCGTGGTCCTGCTCGGCCTCAACGGGCTGCTGGTCGGGATGCTCAACGCGCACGACCACTTCACCGTCCCGGCGCTCTCGCCGCTGGTCTGGAACCTCGTGATCATCGCCGGGCTCGTCGGGCTCACGCCGCTGTTCGACGGCGACGACCGCATCTACGCGTACGCGATCGGCGTCCTGCTCGGCACCGCGTGCCAGTTCGCGATGGCGTTCCCGGTGCTCCGCAGGCTCGGCATCCCGATCCGGATCAGCTTCAGCTGGCGCGACCCGCGGATCCGGCGCGTGCTGGTGCTGATGCTGCCGGTGACGATAGGACTCGGGCTCATCAACTTCACCCTGCTGATCAACACGTACTTCGGCTTCCGCATCTCCGAGGAGGCGCCGGCCGCGATCGACAAGGCGTTCCGGATCTACATGCTCCCTCAGGGGATGTTCTCGGTCGCCGTCGCGACCGTCCTGTTCCCGGCGTTGAGCCGCTTCGTCGCCCGCCAGGACTGGGACGGCCTGCGCCGCACCCAGGCCAACGGGACGCGCCAGATCGCGCTGCTGCTGATCCCGGCCGCGGCCGCCACCATCGCGCTTCCCGAGCCGATAACCCGGCTCGTCTACGAGCGCGGGGAGTTCGACGCCCAGTCGACCGATCAGGTGGCCGAGGCCCTGTTCTGGTTCTCGTTCTCCCTGCCCTTCAGCGGCTTCAACCTGCTGCTGACCCGCACCTTCTTCTCGCTCCAGAAGCCCTGGACCCCGACCGCGCTGGCCGGCGCCACCCTCGCCATCAACGTCGCGGTGTCGGCGGCGCTCTACGAGCCGCTCGGGATCGGCGGCGTCGTGCTCGGCACGGTGGTCGCGACGGCGGCGATGACCGTCGGCCAGGCCGCCTACCTGCGCCGGCGCACGGCGGGGCTGGAGCTGGGAACGACGCTGGCCGCCACGGCGAAGATCGTCGGCGCCTCGGCGGTCCTGGGCGGGGTCGCATACGCCACCTGGTGGGTGCTCGACGAGCTGCTCGGCCGCAGCCTGGCCGCGCAGATCGCCTCCGTCGGCGGCGCGCTCACGCTCGGGAGCGCCGCCTACGCGGCGGTCGTGCTCGCGATGCGCATCCCCGAGGCCCGCCAGATCCTCGCGCTGTTCACGAGCCGCGTTCGTCGCTGAGCATCGCCAGCAGCTTGGTCACGGTCGTCCAGTTGCGCGCCGTGCCGTCCTTCGGGCCGCGACGCGCGAGCTCGGCGGCGAGCTTGCTGCGGCCGAGGCCGTTCGGCGTGTGCATGTAGAGCGTCCCGCGCACGATCCGCGCCTCGTCGCCGCCCGCGGCCTTCTCCTGCGCGGCGGCCACCACGTCCGCGTCCGGCTCGCCGGCGGTGAACACCACGTGCAGGTGCTTGCCGTCGCGCTCCTCCGGCCACGGGTTGCCGGCGACCACGCGCTCGAGCTCCTTGCAGGAGAGCACGACCACCGCCGGTGAGACACCCAGCCGCTCCTCGATCGCGGCCTCGAGCGCCGCGGCGTCCGGCGCCTTCGCGCTGAAGACGACGTTGCCGCTCTGGACGTACGTCGCCACGTCCTCGTAGCCGAGGGAGGCCACCACCTCGCGCAGGTCGGCCATCGCGACCCGCGAGCGGCCCCCGACGTTGATCCCCCGCAGCAGCGCGACATGGCTGGGCATACGGCCACTCTAAGCTCTGCCGGTCGATGGCCGACCAGGCGCACATCCGGAATTTCTCGATCATCGCCCACATCGACCACGGCAAGTCGACGCTGGCGGACCGCATCCTCGAGCTCACCCACACCGTCGACCCGCGGGCGATGCGCGCTCAGCTGCTCGACTCGATGGACCTCGAGCGGGAGCGGGGCATCACGATCAAGGCCCAGGCCGTGCGCGTGTTCTACACCGCTAGCGACGGCGAGACCTACCAGTTCCACCTCATCGACACCCCGGGCCACGTCGACTTCACGTACGAGGTGTCGCGCTCCCTGGCGGCCTGCGAGGGCGCCCTGCTGGTCGTCGACGCGTCGCAGGGCGTCGAGGCCCAGACCGTGGCCAACACGTACCTGGCGATCGACTCGGGGCTGGAGCTGATCCCGGCCATGAACAAGGTCGACCTCCCCGGTGCCGAGCCGGAGCGGGTCGCCGAGGAGATCG
This sequence comes from Solirubrobacteraceae bacterium, assembly GCA_035717845.1. Classification (GTDB taxonomy): domain Bacteria; phylum Actinomycetota; class Thermoleophilia; order Solirubrobacterales; family Solirubrobacteraceae; genus DASSUW01. Next base: position 12,062 of record DASTIC010000299.1, on the reverse strand, counting down.
CCGAGCTGATCGGCGAGCCGGCCGAGGACGTGCTGCGCATCTCCGCCAAGACGGGCGAGGGCGTCGAGGACCTGCTGGAGGAGCTCGTCAAGCGCGTCCCGCCGCCCTCGGGCGACCCCGACGCGCCGCCCCGCGCGCTGATCTTCGACTCCGAGTTCGACCAGTACCGGGGCGTCATCGCCTACATCCGCGTGGTCGACGGCACCTTCAAGAAGGGCGAGGCCATCCGCGCGATGGCGGCCGGGACCGAGGCGGAGATCGACGCCATCGGCTTCTTCACGCCGCTCGAGACGCCGGCCGACGAGCTGCACGCCGGCGAGGTCGGCTACCTGATCACCGGCATCAAGGAGGTCAGCAGCCTGCGCGTGGGCGACACGCTGACCACCAAGAGCAGCAAGTCGAACGAGCCGCTCCCCGGCTATCGCGACGTCAAGCCGATGGTGTTCTGCGGGCTGTTCCCGATGAACAACGACGACTACCCGGAGCTGCGCGACGCGCTGGAGAAGCTCACGCTCAACGACGCCGCGCTGTCCTGGGAGCCGGAGACCTCCGACGCCCTCGGGTTCGGCTTCCGCTGCGGCTTCCTCGGGCTGCTGCACATGGACATCGTGCGCGAGCGGCTCGAGCGTGAGTACGACCTCGAGCTGATGGCGACGATGCCCTCGGTGGAGTTCGAGATCACGCTCACCGACGGCACCGTGGTGCCCGTCCACAACCCGACCGACATGCCGGACCCGGCGCGCATCGCCGAGGTGCGGGAGCCGTACATCCGCGCCTCGATCCTCACGCCGAAGGAGTACATCGGCCAGATCATGGAGCTCTCGCAGGAGCGCCGCGGGATCCACCAGGGGATGCACTACCTCTCCGCCGAGCGGGTGCAGATCACCTACGACCTGCCGCTCGCCGAGATCGTGCTCGACTTCTTCGACCAGCTCAAGACGCGCACGCGCGGCTACGCGTCGCTCGACTACGAGCCGATCGGGCTGCGGCCCTCGAACCTCGTCAAGCTCGACGTGCTGCTGGGCGGCGACGCCGTCGACGCCCTCAGCATGGTCGTCCACCGCGACAAGGCCTACGACCAGGGCCGCGTGCTGACCGAGCGCCTGCGCAAGAAGATCCCGCGCCAGCAGTACGACGTGCCGATCCAGGCGGCGGTGGGGGCGAAGATCATCGCGCGCGAGACGGTCAAGGCGTTCCGCAAGGACGTCACGGCGAAGTGCTACGGCGGCGACATCTCGCGCAAGCGCAAGCTGCTCGAGAAGCAGAAGGAGGGCAAGCGGCGGATGAAGCAGGTGGGCCGGATCGAGGTGCCGCAGGAGGCGTTCCTCGCCGTGCTGGAGCTGGGCGACGAATGACGCGCGCGGTCTACGCGGTCGGGCGCGAGAAGGTGCGCGAGTACGCCCACGCGGTGGGTGAGACCGACCCGCGCTACCTCGATCCCGAGGCGGCCCGCGCGGCCGGCTTCGCCGACGTCGTGGCGCCGCCGATGTTCGCCGCCGTCTACGCGGGCCCGGCCGTCTTCCCCGCGATCATGGAGTCCGGGCTCGACTTCTCGCGAATGGTCCACGGCGCGCAGGAGTTCACCTGGGCCGAGCCGGTGGTGGCCGGGGACGAGATCACCACCGAGGCGTCGCTCGAGGAGAAGAACGAGCGCGGCGGGCTCGAGTTCTACGTGTTCAAGACCACGTCGACCAACCAGCGCGGCGAGCTGGTGAGCGAGGGGCGATGGACGAACATCGTGAGATGAAGGTGACGCCCGACCGGTACCTGACGTACCGGTACGCGGGCGCGAGCGGCGACTTCAACCCGATCCACCTCGACGACGAGTTCGCGCGCTCGGTCGGCCTGCCCGGCAAGATCCTGCACGGGCTGTGGACGATGGCCCAGTGCGCGCGGGCCCAGGGCGACGGGCTCAAGCTCGAGTCGCTGTCGGTCCAGTTCCGCGGCATGGGCGTGCCCGAGCAGGAGGTCACCGTCACGACGAAGGCGGACGGGACCGTCGAAGCCGCCCAGGGAGACAACCGGCTCGTCCGCCGGGGCAAGGCCGTCGTCCGCGAATGACCTGGTGGCGGCGCGGGGTCGTCTACGAGGCCTACCCGCGCTCGTTCCTCGACACCGACAGCGACGGCGTCGGCGACCTGCGCGGCGTCACCGCCCAGCTGCCGTACCTGCGCTGGCTCGGGGTCGACGCCGTCTGGCTCACGCCGATCTACCCGTCGCCGCAGCGCGACTTCGGCTACGACATCACCGATCACACGGCGATCGACCCGCAGTTCGGGACGCTCGAGGACTTCGACGCGCTGGTCGCGGCCGCCCACGGTCACGGGCTGCGGGTGATCCTCGACTACGTCCCGAACCACACGTCGGACCGGCACCCGTGGTTCCGGGAGCGGCCGGACTGGTACCTCTGGCACGACGGGCCGCCGCCCAACAACTGGATCAGCGTGTTCGGCGGCTCGGCGTGGGAGCAGGTCGGCGAGCGCAGCTACTACCACGCGTATCTGCGCGAGCAGCCCGACCTCGACTGGCGCAACCCCGAGGTGCGGCGCGCGATGTACGCCGTGCTCGAGTTCTGGATCGCCCGCGGGGTGGACGGCTTCCGGGTCGACGCCCTCCGCCAGCTGCTCAAGGATCCCGAGCTCGTCGACAACCCGCCCGACCCGGCCTATCGACCGGGCGAGATGCCGGAGTACGACTCCCTGCTGCCGGTGCACACCGCCGACCGCGACGAGGTGCAGGAGATCGTCGCCGAGATGCGGCGCGTGATCGGCGACGAGCGGGTCATGATCGCCGAGGTCTACGTGCCGATCGAGCGGCTCGTGCGGTACTACGGCGAGGACGGGCGGGGCGCGCAGCTGCCGTTCAACTTCCACCTCATCTCGACGCCGTGGCGGGCCGAGGACATCGGCGCGCTGATCGACCGCTACGAGGCGGCGCTGCCGGACGGCGCGTGGCCGACCTGGGTGCTCGGCAACCACGACCGCTCGCGCGTTGCGTCGCGCGTGGGCGCCGCCCAGGCACGCGTGGCGGCCATGCTCCTGCTCACCCTGCGCGGGACGCCGACGCTCTACTACGGCGACGAGATCGGGATGGCCGACGTCCCGATCCCGCCCGAGCGGGTGGTCGATCCCGGCGCCGCGCGCGACCCGGTCCGGACGCCGATGCAGTGGACGGCGAGCGGCGGCTTCACAGATGGCGAGCCGTGGCTGCCGTACGGCGACCTCGCGGTCAACGTCGCCGACCAGCGGAACGACCCGCGGTCGATGCTCACCCTCCACCGGCGCCTGCTCGCCCTCCGACAGGCGTTCGTGGAGGAGGACTACGAGACGCTCCATGCGGGCGACGGCGTGCTCGCGTACCGGCGCGGCGAGCGGACGGCCGTCGCGCTCAACCTGACCGGCGAGCCACGTCCTCTGCCCGTATCCGGCGACGTCGTCCTCAGCACGTACCTCGACGGCGCCGGTGGCGGCGCCACGCTCCGGGCCGACGAGGGCCTGGTTCTTAGAATCTGACGCCGTGCTCACGCCCCGCCAGGAGATGCTGCTCGGCAAGGTCGTCGACGGCTACAACGCCACGAGCCTGCCCGTCGGCTCGAAGGCGCTCGCCGCCGATCCCGACGTGCAGTGCGGCCCGTCGACGATCCGCAACGAGCTCGCCGTGCTCGAGGAGCGGGGGCTGCTCGCGCACCCGCACACGTCGGCCGGCCGGGTGCCGACCGACGCGGGGTACCGCTACTTCGTGGACCGCCTCCTGCCGGCGCGGCGCGAGACGAAGTCCGAGCTCCAGCTCTCGCTCGTGCGCCGCGAGGTCGACGAGGCGATGCGCGTGACCACCGAGACGCTCTCCCAGGTCACGAACCTGCTGGCCGTCGTCTCCGCGCCGCCGATCGCCACCACGACCGTGCGCCACATCGAGGTCCTCGCGCTCCAGCCGCAGGTGCTGATGATCGTCGTGATCACCTCCACCGGCGGCGTGTCGAAGCGCGTGTTCACGTTCGACCGGCCGGTCGACCCCGGGCTGGCCGACTGGGCGGCGTCGTACCTGAACGAGCAACTGGTGGGGATGAGCGTCGGCTCGCGCATGCTGGCCGCACGGCTGCACGACCGCGACCTGCACCCGACCGAGCGCGCGTTCATCGACCAGCTCGCGCCGGCGTTCACCGAGCTGGCCGAGACGGCCGGGAACACGCTCTACGTTGACGGGGCCGCTCGCCTGCTCTCCGAGCATCGCTTCCAGGACGTGTCCCAGCTCAACGAGCTGCTCGACGCGCTCGAGCGGCGCGTGTCGCTGCTCGGGGTGCTCTCCCAGGCGCTCGACGAGCGGGACATCTACGTCCGGATCGGCGGCGAGAACGCGATGCCGGCGCTGCGCACGCTGTCGCTCGTGGCCGGCAACTACGGGCTGCCACAGCGCAACCTCGGGACCGTCTCCGTCGTCGGCCCGCTGCGGATGGACTACGCGCAGGCGATCGTCACCGTGCGCGAGGCCGCGCACCAGCTCTCGCGCTTCGTCGAGGACATCTACGAGGCACCCTGATGCCCCGCGACTACTACGACGTGCTGGGCGTCAGCCGCGACGCCGACGAGGCGACCGTCAAGAAGGCGTTCCGGCGGCTGGCGCGCGAGCTGCATCCCGACGTGAACGCGCACGACCCGGACGCCGAGGCGAAGTTCAAGGAGGCCGCCGAGGCATACGAGGTGCTCTCCGACGCCGACCGCCGCCGGATGTACGACGCGTACGGCCACGAGGGGCTGCGCACCGGCGGCTTCCAGCCGAACTTCGGCGACTTCGGGTCGATCTCCGACCTCTTCTCGGCCTTCTTCGGCTCAGGCGGCTTCGACGCGTTCGGCGGCGGCCGGCGCGGCGGGCCGGTGCAGGGCGGTGACGTGGCCGTCGCGGTGGCGGTCGAGCTCGTCGACGCCGCGCGCGGGCGCACGGTCGAGGTCGTCTACGACGTCCGCGCCCGCTGCGGCATCTGCCACGGCAACGGCGCCAAGCCCGGGACGCCGATCGAGACCTGCACGCGCTGCGGCGGCACCGGGCAGCTCCAGGCCGTCTCGCGCACCGCGTTCGGCCAGCTCGTGCGCTCCGCGGTGTGCGACGTCTGCGGCGGCGACGGCCGCGTTCCGGTCGAGCCGTGCGAGACCTGCGGCGGCGAGGGCATGGTGATCGACGAGCACCGCGTGAAGGTCGATATCCCGGCGGGGATCTCCGACGGCCAGCGCATCCGCCTCTCCGGCCGCGGCCACGTGGGCGAGCACGGCGGGCCCAACGGCGACCTCTACGTGCTCGTGCGGGTGGCCGAGGACGAGCGCTTCCTGCGCGACGGGAGCGACCTCGTCACGGTGATCGACGTCCCGGCGCCGCTCGCCGCGCTGGGCACCACCGTGGACGTCCCGACCCTCGACGGCGCGGTCCCCGTGGAGGTCAAGGCCGGCACCCAGCCGGGGGAGACGATCACGCTCGGCGGTCGCGGCATGCCGCCGCTCGGGCGCGGGCGCACGGGCGATCTCCGGGCCGTCGTCAACGTCACGATCCCGCGCCGGCTCACCCACGAGCAGCGCGACATGCTGGAGCGCTTCGCGGACAGCCTGACCGAGGACAACGCGCGCGCCGACGAGGGCATGATCGCCAAGCTCAAGCGCGTCCTCGCGGGGTGACGGCGCCGCTCGTGCGCCTCGGCGTCCGGGTCCGCGCCGACCGGGCCGAGGAGGCGTTGGCACGGCTGCTTCCCGTGCTCAGCGCCGGCGCGGAGGAGCGTGCGATGGGCGAGGTCGTCGAGTACGCCCTCTACGGCGTCGCGGGCGAGCTGCCCTCGGTCGAGCGGGTGCGCGAGCTGGCCGGAGACGTGTTCGTCGACGCCGTGCAGGAGCCGGTCCCCGCGGACTGGGACCGGCGCTGGCACGAGTTCCTCGAGCCCGTGCGTATCGGCGACCTCGTGATCCGCCCCCCGTGGGTCGACGGCGCGGCGTCCGACGTCGTCATCGAGCCCGGGCCGAGCTTCGGAGCGGGCGGCCACCTGACGACCCGCCTCTGCCTGCGCCTGCTGCTCGACGCCCGACCCGCTGGCGGGCTGTGCGACTGGGGCGCCGGCTCGGGCGTCCTCGCGATCGTCGCCGCCCGGCTCGGCTGGAGCCCGGTGACCGCCGTCGAGGTCAACCGCGGGGCCCTGGCCACGATCTCGGGCAACGCCGTCGTGAACGGCGTGGCGGTGAGGGTCGAGGAGGGCGACGTCACGCGCGCGCCGCGGTGGGCGCCCACCGTCGTCGCCAACCTCACCCGGCCGGTGCTCGTGGCCGCGGCCCGGCGGGTCGAGCGCCCGCCCGAGCGGCTCCTGGCGTCGGGCTTCCTCGCGCGCGAGGCGGACGAGGTCGTGGCCGCCTGGGGGATGCGCGAGGCGCGGCGGCTCGTCGACGGCGAGTGGGCCGCGGTGGAGGTCGTCGCCCCATGATCCGGCTCGCGGTCCGGGTCGCGCGCGAGCACGCCGGGCCGGTGCTGGCCGAGCTGCTGGCGCTCTCCCCGGGCGGGCTCGAGGAGCGCGACGTCGACGACGACACGGTGGAGTACGCGCTGTACGGGGCGCCGGGCGAGCTGCCGGACGTCGGCGAGGTCCGCGCGGCGGCGGCGGGGGCGCTGGTCGACGTGTCGACGTCCGAGCTCGCGGACGGCTGGGAGGAGCGCTGGCGCGACTGGCACCGGCCGCTCGACGTCGGCCCGCTGCGCGTGCGGCCGCCGTGGGAGCCGGCCCGCCCGGGCGCGCTCGACGTCGTGATCGACCCCGGGCAGGCGTTCGGCACCGGCGCGCACCCGACCACACGCCTCTCGCTCGAGCTGCTCGCCGGGCTGCCGGTCGGCGGCGCGCTCGCCGACTGGGGCTGCGGCTCGGGCGTCCTCGCGCTCGCTGCCGCCCGCCTCGGCTACGACCCGGTCGTCGCGTGCGACAACGAGGCCGCGTCCGTCGCCGCGACGCTCGCCGCGGCCGCGGTCAACGGGGTCGCGGTGCAGGCGCGGCGGCTCGACCTGCGTCGCGAGCCTGGGCCGTGGGCGCCGACGGTGACCGCGAACCTCGTCCGCCCGCTGCTGCTGGAGGTCGCCGCGCTGATCGAGCGGCCGCCGGAGCGGCTGATCGCGTCGGGGCTCGAGATCGGTGAGGCCGAGGAGGTCGCGGCCGCCTTCGGGCGCCATGGCCTGCGGCTCGCCGATCGACGCGACGGCGACGGGTGGACCGCCATCCTCCTCGCCGCATGATCTCGCTCGACGACGTCCGCGCCGCCGCCGCGCGCATCGAGGGCATCGCCCACCGGACGCCCGTCCTGACGTCGCGCGCGCTCGACGACGCCACCGGCGCGACGGTGTTCCTGAAGGCCGAGAACCTCCAGCGGGTCGGCGCGTTCAAGTTCCGCGGCGCGTGCAACGCGGTGGCGTCCCTCACCGACGGGGAACGAGGCCGGGGCGTCGCGACGGTGTCGTCCGGCAACCACGCGCAGGCGCTCGCCCTCGCCGCCCGCCTCCACGACACCCGCGCCACGATCCTGATGCCCGAGGACGCGCCCGCGGGCAAGGTCGCGGCCACCGCCGGCCACGGCGCCGAGATCCTGCGCTTCAACCGCTACGAGGAGGATCGCGAGGCGCTGCTCGTCGCGCTCGTCGCGGAGCGCGGGCTGGTGCCGATCCATCCGTACGACGACGAGCGGGTGATGGCCGGCCAGGGGACCGTCGCGCTCGAGCTGATCGAGGATGCCGGCCCGCTCGACCTGCTGCTCGTGTGCGTGGGCGGCGGCGGCTTGATCGCCGGCTGCTCGACCGCCGCCAAGGCGCTGCTCGAAGGCGTGCGGGTCGTCGGCGTCGAGCCCGAGGTGGGCGACGACGTCAAGCGCTCGCTCGAGGCCGGCGAGCGCGTCCGGATCCCGGTCCGGCCCACGATCGCCGACGGCCAGCAGCTCCCGACGCCCGGCGAGCGCACGTTCCCGGTCATCAGGGAGCGGGTCGACGACGTCGTGCTCGCGTCCGACGCCGAGATCGTGACCGCCATGCGCTTCCTGTTCGAGCGGCTCAAGACCGTCGCCGAGCCGTCGGGCGCCTGCGCGCTCGCCGCGCTGCTCGCCGGGCACGTGCCGGATGCCCGCGGGCTGAGGATCGGCGTGACGATCTCGGGCGGCAACGTGACCGCCGAGCGCTTCGCGCGCCTCATCGGCGCCGCCTAGGATCCACCAATGGCCTGGAACGTGGTGATCCTCGGCGGCGGATTCGGCGGCCTCTACGCGGCGCGCAAGCTCGAGCGGCAGCTGCCCAAGCACTCCGCCAAGGTGACGGTCGTCACCGACGTCAACTTCATGCTCTACACACCGCTGCTGCCCGGCGCGGCGGCCGGGACGCTGGAGCCGCGGCACGTGGTCGTGCCGCTGCGGGAGCACCTGAAGCGCACCGACCTGCTGCTCGGGCGCGTCACCGGCGCCGATCCCGACCGGCGACAGGTGCTCGTGACCTCGGCCGAGGGCGAGCGCCGCACGCTGGAGTACGACCAGCTGATCGTCGCCCTCGGGTCGATCTCGCGCGCGCTGCCGATCCCCGGGCTGAAGGAGCATGCGATCGGCTTCAAGACGCTGTCCGACGCGATCGCGCTCCGCAACCGCGCGGTCAACGCGCTCGAGCGGGCCGAGTCGGTGGACGACGACGCCGCGCGCAAGGGCCTCCTGACGTTCGTGTTCGTCGGGGCGGGCTACGCCGGCCTGGAGGGCCTCGCCGAGCTTCAGGACTTCATGGCCGATGTCGTGGACCTCTACCCGCGCTCGCGCGTCACCGGCCTGCGCTTCATCCTCGTCGAGGCGCGCGACCGCGTGATGCCGGAGATCTCAGCCGACCTCGCGGCCTTCGCCACCAGCGAGCTGCGCCGCCGCGGCATCGAGGTGCGCACGTCGACCACCGTCGAGCGCATCTCGGCCGACTCGGTCGAGCTGTCGGACGGCGAGGTCGTCCCGTGCCGGACCGTCGCGTGGACGGCGGGCGTGCGCCCGCATCCGGTGGTCGCGGAGCTCGGCCTCCCGCTCAACCAGGACGGGCGGATCGTCGTCGACCGCTACATGCAGGTCGACGGGCGGCCCGACGTGTGGGCGATCGGCGACGCCGCCGCAGTGCCGGATCCCGCCCGGCCCGGGCAGCCCACCCCGCCCACGTGCCAGCACGCGCTGCGCCAGGGCCGCCGGGTGGCGGAGAACGTCGCCGCCGCGATCGGAGGCGGGCGCCCGAAGGCGTTCACGTACAAGACGCTCGGCGTCTTCGTCGACATGGGCAACCAGAAGGCCGTCGCCGAGACGATCGGGATCAAGTGGCGCGGCTTCCCGGCCTGGTTCCTGGCCCGCACGTACCACCTGATCATGATGCCGGGCACGAAGCGCCAGCTGCGCCTGGTGGTGGACTGGACCGTCGACCTGCTGTTCGGCCGCGACACCTCGGAGCTCGGGCAGCTCGGCCATCCGCCGGTGCTCGAGATGCAGAGCGCGGGCGGCACGCCGGCCAGCGGCAGGTTCGCCTCCGAGGCGGACGTTTCCGGCTCGAGGCGCACCTGAGCGGCGGCGCCGTCGCGCTCGTGCTGGGCTCGGCCGCCCTGCACGCGCTCTGGAACTGGCTGATCGCGGCTGCCCGCGACAGCCACGCCGCCACGGCCGTCGCGCTGGTCACCGCCACGCTCGCGTTCGCCCCGGTCGCCGTGCTGACCTGGGAGCTCGACGCCGCGGCGTGGCCGTACGTCGCCGCCTCGGCGGCGCTCGAGCTGGCGTACTTCGGGCTGCTCGCCGCCGCCTACCAGCGGGCCGACCTCAGCTTCGTGTATCCGATCGCCCGCGGGGCGGCGCCCGTGCTCGTGCTCGCCGTCTCCGTCGTCGCGCTCGGCGCCGCGGTGTCGCTGCTCGCCGCGGCCGGCGTGCTCGCGGTGGCCGCCGGGGTGCTGCTCGTCCGCGGCGTCGGTCCCAGGGCCGCACGCACCGGGCTCGGCCTCGCGCTGGCCGTCGCCGCCTGCATCGCCGGCTACACGCTGGTCGACGACGAGGGCGTGCGCCACGCCGCGGCGCTGAGCTACTTCGAGGCCGTGCTCCTCGTCACCGCCCCGGTCTACGCCGCCGCCGTCGTCGTCGCCCGCGGCGCGGCCGCCGTCCGCGCCGCCGTCGCGCCCCGGACCGCGCTCGCCGGCCTCGCGATGTTCGCCGCCTACGCCGCCACGCTCGCCGCGCTCGAGGTCGCCGAGGCGGCTCCCGTCGCCGCCCTGCGGGAGACGAGCGTCGTGATGGCCACGGCCGCCGCCGCGTTCGCCGCCCGCGAGCACGTCCCCGCCCGCCGCGTGGCGGGCGCGGCGATCGTCGTCGCGGGGATCGCCGCGATCGCGCTCGGCTGAGCGCAGCTCGAGCACCGAGCGCGCGGAGCGGCACCAGCGCACCCGCCACGGCGGCACGCCGCGGTCGATCCGGACGACGCGCCCGGAACCGTCGAGCCACACCAGGTCCAGCGCGAACCGCATGAAGAACGTGTGCACGGAGCGGCAGCGAGGGATCAGGAGGGCCGCGTCCCCGGACCGGCCGATGAGCCCGCGCAACCGCGCGAGCGGAGAACGGGCGACCACGATCGTCGGATCCACTCCATCGGTAGGGGCGGAGCGCGGGAATCTCGCCCCTCCGCGGCCTACAATGAAGGTGCTTGCAGATCGCCGATCGCATCAGGTCCGACGTCACCTCCGCCATGCGGGCGGGGGAGAGGGACCGCGTCGCGGCGCTCCGGCTCGTGCTCTCCGAGCTCCAGAAGGCGGAGAAGGACGGTGACGGTGACGAGCTGGCGGTGCTCCGGCGGGAGCGGAAACGGCGCCGGGAGGCTGCCGAGGCGTACCGCGACGGAGGCCGGGCGGACCTCGCCGAGCAGGAGGACGACGAGGCGCAGCTGATCGAGCAGTACCTGCCCGCCGAGCTGTCCGACGCCGAGCTCGACGCGCTGGTCCGCACCGCCGTCGCCGAGACCGGCGCGGAGTCCCAGCGCGATATGGGCAAGGCGATCAAGCACGTGATGGCAGCCGCCGGCGGACGAGCCGACGGCAGACGAGTCTCGACCAAGGTGAAGGAAGTACTCAGCTAGATGGCACGACGGCAGATGGAGCTCTCGAACGAGGTGGCGGCGGAGCTCGCCGGCTCCCAGGACCACATCCTGCGCACGCTCGAGGAGCACCTCGAGTGCGACGTCTTCCTGCGCGGGAACGTGGTCACCCTCGACGGCGACGCCGACGCCGTGCAGGCCGGCGCGACCGTCGTGCGCGAGCTGTCCTCGATGGTCGAGCGCGGGCACGACATCGGGCCCGCGACGATCGAGGCCGTGGCGCGCGTGCTCGACCAGCGCGAGTCGCCCTCCAAGGTGCTCGACGACGTCGTGTGGCGCCACCGCAACCTGCGCGTCACGCCCAAGTCGGTCAACCAGAAGCGCTACGTGGACGCCATCCGCCGCTCGACCGTGACCTTCGGGGTCGGCCCCGCCGGCACGGGCAAGACGTTCCTGGCGATCGCCATGGCCACCGCCGCGCTCGCGCGCCGCGAGGTCAACCGCATCATCCTCACCCGCCCGGCGGTCGAGGCGGGCGAGCGGCTCGGCTTCCTGCCCGGCGACCTGATGGCGAAGGTCGACCCCTACCTGCGCCCGCTGTTCGACGCGCTGCACGACATGATGGAGGCGGAGAAGGTCGCGTCCCACCTCGAGCGCGGCGTGATCGAGGTCGCCCCGCTGGCCTTCATGCGCGGCCGCACGCTCAACGACTCGTTCGTGATCCTCGACGAGGCCCAGAACACCACGCCTGAGCAGATGAAGATGTTCCTCACGCGGCTCGGGTTCGGCTCCCGGATGGTGGTGACCGGCGACATCACGCAGGTCGACCTCCCGCGCGACCAGAAGTCGGGCCTGATCGTGGTCGGCGACATCCTCGATGACGTGGACGGCGTCGAGTTCGTGCGCTTCGGCGGTGAGGACGTGGTGCGGCACAAGCTCGTGCAGCGGATCGTCGCGGCGTACGACGAGCATGCGGCGCGCTCGGCGCA
>DASTIC010000298.1:0-4996 GCA_035717845.1 Solirubrobacteraceae bacterium | reverse complement strand
CGCCGATCCTGAGACCGGCAAGGTCGCCGTCGCGGCCGACGTCCACCCCGGCCAGGTCGTCCGCCTCCACGCCCGCGACGCCGAGAGCGCCGACCGCGACCTCCGCGAGGCGCTCGGCGTGCGCATGCGGGCGCTCGGCGGCCGCACGCCCGCCGGCGCGCTGGTGTTCGCCTGCAACGGGCGCGGACGCGGGCTGTTCGGCTCCGCCGACCACGACGCCGAGACGGTGGCCGACGAGCTCGCGGGCGCGCCGGCCGCGGGCTTCTTCGCCGCCGGGGAGATCGGCCCCGTCGGCGGCGAGACCTTCCTCCACGGCTTCACCGCCACCGTCGCGGTCTTCGCGTGAACCTGGGCGGCCGGACCGCGCTCGTCACGGGCGCCAGCGGAGGGCTCGGGCACGCGATCGCGCGCGCGCTGGCTCGCCGGGGCGCGAGCCTGGTGCTCACCGCGCGGCGGGCCGAGGTGCTCGAGCCGCTGGCGGAGGAGCTCGGCGGTCGCGTGATCACCTGCGACCTCTCCGAGCGGGCGGCCGTCGAGCGGCTCGCCGACGAGGCGGGGCCGGTCGACGTGCTCGTCGCGAACGCCGGCGTCCCGGGCAGCGGGCGGATCGAGACGTTCTCGATCGAGGAGATCGACCGCGCGATCGACGTCAACCTGCGCGCCCCTGTGGTGCTCGCCCGGCGGCTGGCCGAGGGGATGGCGGCGCGCGGCGGCGGGCACATCGTCTTCATCTCCTCGCTGAACGGGAAGACGGCCCCGCCCGGCACGCCGATCTACGCGGCGACCAAGTTCGGGCTGCGCGGGTTCGCCCAGGGCCTGCGGCAGGACCTGCGATCCGAGGGCATCGGCGTGTCCGCGGTCTTCCCGGGCTTCATCCGCGACGCGGGGTTCTTCCACGACGCGGGCGTCGAGCTGCCGCCGTACGTGCGCACCAAGACGCCCGACGACGTCGGTCGCGCGGTGGTCGACGCGATCGAGAAGGACCGGGCGGAGATCGACGTCGCCCCGCTCTCGATGAAGCTCGGCACGACCCTCGCGCGCCTCGCTCCGGGCACCGCGGCAGCCGTCCAACGGCGGCTCGGCGCCGAGCGGATCTCGGCCGAGTTCGAGGCCGGACAGCGCGACAAGCGCTAGTCGTTCAGAAGAGCGGCTGCTGCTGGGCCAGCCGCACCACCTCCTCCCGTGCACGAGGCGGCGGTCGCCGGCCGCCGCCGCGGCGGTGGCGGAACCGGTCCGCGTACGCGTGCCGGGCCCACGGAGCGCCGGCGGCCACCTCGATCGTCCGGCGCTCGTCGGCGGGCAGATAGGCGCCCCGCGCGTAGAGCTTCCCGTAGCGCTCCAGCAGATCGGGCCGGTGCTCGCGCAGCCACTCGAAGAAGACCTCCTTCACCGAGCCGCGCAGGAACAGCGTCTGGCCGCCGATGTGCACCGCGCCCGCCTCGGTCGCGAGCGCGACGATCCGCTCCACCTGCTCCGGCGCGTCGTTGATCCCGGGCATGAGCGGCGCGATCAGGATGCCGGTGGGGATCCCGAGGCGGTTGAGCTCGGCCACCGCCTCGAGCCGGGCCCGCGGATGCGGTGTGTGCGGCTCGGTCGCCCGCCACGCCTCCTCGTCCAGCGTCGGCACCGACAGGCAGGCGCTCACCTGCGTACGCTCGGCGATCTCGCACAGCAGATCGGCGTCGCGCAGCACGAGCGGCGACTTCGTGAGGATCGAGCACGGGTTCGCGAAGTCCCGCATCGCCTCCCAGACCCCGCGCATCAGCTTGTAGCGCCCCTCGACCCACTGGTACGGGTCGGTGTTCGTGCCGAGCGCGATGTGCTCCCTCCCCCACGACGGCCGCGCCAGCTCCGCGCGCAGCACCTCCGGCACGTTGACCTTCACCACGATCTCGCGCTCGAAGTCGCGCCCGGCATCGAAGTCGAGGTACTCGTGCGTGGGGCGAGCGAAGCAGTACTTGCACGCATGACTACAGCCTCGATACGGATTCACCGTCCAGGCGAACGGGAGCCTGGAAGCGTTTGGGACGCGGTTGATCGCGGACTTGGTCCGGACCTCGTGGAACCGGGTGTCGAGCGCCTCGGGTGCGTCGAAGCGGCGGACGACGACGTCCTCGCTGAAGCCCGGGAGGCGGGCCTCGGTCTCCGCGTCGACGCTCTGGGATTGCCAGCGCACGAACACATGTTCGCATACCGGGCGGACGGAGCGCCGGGCGGGGACGCACCCCCGCCCGGCGTTCCCGGGGAGGGAGCTAGCGGAAGGTGCGGGTGATCTCGAACCCGCGGTAGCGGCGCGTCTCGTTGCGGTTGACCCAGACCCGGTCGCGGCCCTTGCCGCCCAGGAGCCGCTTCGCCGGCCGCCCGGCGGACGCCGCGTTCACCCGGTCGTTGCCGGCGCCGGCGTTCGCGTAGTCGCGTCCGAAGCCGGTGTTGAGGGAGTCGGCGGCCGCGCCGCCGTACAGGCGGTCGTTGCCGAGGCCGCCGGTCAGCTTGTCACGGCCGGCCTGACCGAACAGGCGGTCGTCGCCCAGCCCGCCGGCGACGCGGTCGCGGCCCCGGTTGCCGTCGAGGCAATCGTCGTTGCGGCCGCCGTCGACGTGGTCGTGGCCGCGCAGGGCCATGATCCGGTCACGCCGGTTGGTGCCCGTGATCCGGTCGGAGCGGTTCGTACCGAGCACGACGAAGCGCGGGCCGGAGCCTCGCAGGCAGCGGCTCTTGGGAAGCTCGCCGCTGCTCGCCATCTGGCGGGCGTCGAAGAGGGAGATGACGGTCCCGCCCGACGGGCCCTGATAGGTCGCGCCGACGATGATCACGCCGCCGGGCTCGGACGGCTCGTATATGACACAGACGTTGCGCGCGACGTCGTAGGTCGCGCCCTCGGGGCAGATCCGGCCGCCGGGGTTGTCGTCGTCGTCGCTCAGCGTCGCGCACGCGTCACCCGCGGCGGTTGCCTCCCCGATCACCGTCTGCGCTCCGCCGGCATCGATGATCAGCGCGGTGCGCGTGGTGCCGTCGAACTGGTTGGCGCGGATGCGGACTCCGCCGATCGTCTGGTCGAACGGCTGGTCGGCGATGATGTTGACGGGGTTGCCGCCGATGACCAGGGCGTCGACGCGCGAGCTGCCGGACGAGGTCGACACGCCGTTTGTGCAGGAGACGACCTGGCTGGCCGTCACCACGCCCGTGGTGATCGCGGACGTGCCGAGCGTGAGCTGCGCCGATTCGACGCTCGCGCTCGCGGCGAGGACGCCGTCGCCGCGGCGGGTGTTGGCGGTCGGCTCGCTCACGTTGAGCGGGCCCGCCGGAGCCGCGTCGGCCGGCGCACGAGCGTCGGTCCGGCACGGCGAGCCGTCCGGGTTGGCGATCACCGGCTCAGAGGTCGCCGCGGGCGGGGCTGCAAAACGCGTGGCGCTCGCCCGACAGCTGTCGGCCTGCGCAAGGGCGGGTGCGGCGCTCAGCGCGCCGGCGAACGCGGCGACACACAGCGTCGCAACGGAGTGAACGACAACGCGAGCACGACGGCTCGCGGACGTTGCCTCGGACAAGGACCCGCCACCTCCTGGGAAGGCCGCGCCGGGAGAGGGCCGGCGCAGCACGCTGTTACCGAGAAGAACATTTGCCCGTGAGTTAGTATTCCAAACATCACTTTTTCCGATCAACGTCTCGGAACGGTGATCCGGGTCCGCGAAGTGACGCTGTGTCGGTCTATTCAGGCTCCATCGAGCGTCTCGATCGCGCGGCTCGACGGACCGCTTCAGGCCGTCGGGACGGTCGGGAGCAAGCCTCCGTTCGCGCCGCGAACCAGCAGTGCCTGGTCCGTGACGGCTTCCTCGATCATCCGTACAGGCAGTTGCGCCGGAGCGGCGCCGTGTGACCGATGCTCTCAGCCGGCGCGGGCGAGCAGCGACATCTCGCCCGTGAGCGTCTGGCTCGTGGCGCCCGCGATCGTGACCGGCACGATCTCGCCCGGCGACGCGAGGCCGTCGAAGTTCACGACCTTGTTATGGCGGGTGCGGCCGCGGAGGCGGCTGGCGTCGGTGCGGGAGGTGCCCTCCACGAGGACGTCGAGCGTGCGGCCGACGAACCGCTGAGCCCGCTCGCGAGCACGGCGCTGGACGACCTCGACGAGGCGCTCCATCCGCTCCACGGCGACCTCGTGGGGAATGAAGTCGTCGGTGAAGCTCGCGGCCTCGGTGCCGCGGCGCGGCGAGTAGATGAAGGTGAAGGCGCCGTCGTAGCCGACCTCCTCGGTGACCTCGAGCGTCGCCTCGAAGTCGGCCTCCGTCTCCCCCGGGAAGCCGACGATGATGTCGGTCGTCAGCGCGCAGTCGGGCACGTGCTCGCGGATCAGCGCGACGCGATCCATGTAGCGACCGCGGTCGTACGTGCGGCGCATGGCCTTGAGGACGCGCGACGAGCCGGACTGGAGCGGCAGGTGGATGTGCTCGCAGACGCTCTTCAGGTTCGCGTGCGCGAGGATCACGTCCTCGCGCATGTCCTTGGGATGCGGGCTCGTGTAGCGGATGCGATCGAGGCCGTCGACGGCGTCGAGCGCGTGCAGGAGCTCGGCGAAGCTCGCCCGGTCGGGCCTGAGGTCGCGGCCGTAGGAGTTGACGTTCTGGCCCAGGAGCGTGAGCTCCTTGACGCCCTCGGCGGCGGCGCGGTGGGCCTCCGTGACGAGCTCCTGGAGCGGGCGGCTGACCTCGCGACCGCGGGTGGAGGGCACGATGCAGTACGAGCAGCGGCAGTTGCAGCCGACCGAGATCTGCATCCACGCCTGGAACTCCCGCGCGCGCTTGGGCGGCAGGTGGCCGGTGAAGCCCTCGAACTCGAAGAAGCCCTGGGCGGTGAGCGAGTCGCTGGTGAGGAACTCGGCGAGCTTGTGAACCTGGCCGGGGCCGAACGCGACGTCGACGAACGGGAACTGGCGGAAGACCTCGTCCTTGACCGACTGCGCCCAGCAGCCGCCGACGCCGATCACCCGCTCCGGATCGCG
>DASTIC010000297.1:0-3731 GCA_035717845.1 Solirubrobacteraceae bacterium | reverse complement strand
GGTATCGGGGTCCGTGCGACGGGCTCGTCAGATGCTCCTTCTCTCTGCCCGCACGCCGACAGCATTGCGATGCACATCGCGAGCGTGGCGAGCATCCCGGATCTCATACGCCGATGCATCACACCAGGACATCCTCTCGCCTTGGCGTACAGTCGAGCGGTGGAGCCGCGGGATTCCAGCTCGTCCGGTGTCTGGTTCGCCGGCACCAGGGTCATCGTTCGCGTGCAGGCGGCGCAGAGCGACGGACGGCTCGGCGCCTGGGAGTCCGAGGAAGCGCTCGGCGTCCGCCTTCCCCTGCACGTCCACACCCGCGAGCACGAGCAGGTGCTGCTCCTCGACGGGAGCCTCACCTTCTGGGTCGGCGATCGGGTCCACGAGCTCGTGTCGGGAGAAACGCTCGCCCTTCCGCTCGGTGTGCCTCACGCGCACCTCGTCACGTCTGAGAGGGCACGAGTCCTCACCATCGCCACGCCCGGCGGCTTCGAGCGGCTCTTCACGGACTTCGGCGTTCCCGCCCTGCCCGGCACGACGGCACCACCGCCCGATATTGCGGCCTTGGCGGACGCCGTCGGACGGCTCGGCGTACAAATCTTGGGCCCGCCGCCGTCGTGGTGATCGTCGCCGCCGCTCGCCACAGACGGTCTGCGACGATCGGTCGGTGAGCCGTCGAGACCTGGTCCACATCCTCGATGCGCTGTGGCGCCTGTCGGGCGCAAAGCCCGACGTCGGCGTGCCCGTGGCCGACATCGAGCAGGCCATCGGGCGCGGGCATGGCGACATGCGGACGCCGCTCAATCTCCAGTCGCTGGCGGACGAGGCCCTCGCCGGGCGGCTGCCCGACGGCACCTGGGCCCTCACACCGGAGGGCGTCGCGTGGCTGGAGCAGGACCGCGAGATCTCCGGCCCCTGACCACCGCGCCCCGGTTCTACGGCTCTTCGCGAATGACGTCGCGCGCCGGCTTGTCGAAGCGCACGCCGAGGAAGGAGGGGTGGCGCAGCCGGCCGTCCGGGGTCCACTCCATGAACGCGATCTGTGCCACGAGCTCGGGCTCGACCCAGGTCGCGGCGCGCGGAATGCCCTTGTCGGGCTCGAACGGCGACGTTTCGCGCACGAGCGGGGCGAGCCGCTCGGAGAGCTCTCGCAGCGTCGCGCGGGTGAAGCCCGTCCCGACCTTTCCCGCATAGCGCATGCGGCCGCCCTCGAAGTGGCCAACGAGCAGCGCGCCGAGGTCGGTCCGCGAGCCGCGCGGCGCGGTGAAGCCGCCGATCACGAGCTCCTGCGCCCGCGTGCACTTGAGCTTCAGCCAGTCGCGCGAGCGCGTCGACACGTACGGCGTGCCGAGCCGCTTGGCGATCAGCCCCTCCCACCCGTCTCGGCAGGCGTCGGCGAGCAGCGCCGCGCCGTCGCCGGTCGTCTGCTCGGTCATGCGCAGCGGGTCCCGCCAGCGCAGCACGCCTTCGAGCACGGCTCGCCGCGCTTCGAGTGGAAGCGACCGCACGTCGCGGCCGTCCGCGAACAGGACGTCGAAGACGAAGTAGAAGAGCTCGCCGCCCTCACCGCCGCCGAACCGGTCGCGGCCGCCCACGAACGCCACCGCTTCACCGTCGATGACGAAGCCGTCGGCCCGATCCGCGTCGAGGGCGGCGGCCAGCGGCGCGTAGCGGTCGTTCAGGGACAGCTCGTTGCGCGAGTACAACCGCGTGCGTCCGCCGTCCTTGACGGCCAGGCAGCGGATGCCGTCGAGCTTGCGCTCGAACACCCACTCCGGCCCCGCCGGTCGCTCCGCGGTCAGCACGGCCTTCATCGGCAGCACGAAAGCCGGTCGCACGTCCGTGCTCAGCGGGCCGCGATCTCGTCGCCGACCCGGATCGCGCCGTCGCTGAGCACGTCGGCGCGCAGGCCGCCCTTGTGGATGAGCGCCGGCAGCGTGCCGCTCTTCCCCGCCGCGGCGGTCAAGCGTTCCAGGTGCGCGCACGGCTCGCACAGCCGCTGGCCGAAGCACTCGACGTCGCCCACCCGGAAGGGCTTCCCCACGAGGGCGTTGAGGTCGATGCCGCGGGTGACGAGGTTCCGGCGGGCGTCCTCGGGCGCGAGCCGCCCCGCCGGCAGCTCCACGCTGTCGAGCACCTCGGCCTCGATGAGCGTGAGATCGTGCCCGCGTCCGTAAGCGTTCGAGAACGTGCCGCGCTGGTCGAAGTAGCGGTCGCCCTCCAGGCCACGACCGGCGCGCGCCATCGCCCGGTCGACCTGCACCGTCGACGCCTCGGCTTCCGGCGCGACCACGATGGCCTCCACGGTTCCGGCGCCGGGTGAGGCGGCGGCGGCCGACGGTGCCCACAACGCCACATCGGCCGGCGCGATCATGTAGCCCAGCTCAACCGCGTCGAACGTCTCCGGCCCGCCCAGGGGGCTCCACGCCACACCCGGGGGAGCGCCGAACGCCACCACGCCGACGCATCCCTCGCCGTCGGCGGCCCGCACCATCGCCAGCCACGGCCCGGGCCAATCGAAGCTCGTCGGATCGACAATGGGTACGAGCCCGAGCCGGCGCTGCCCGAGCCAGTTGCGCCACACCGTCCACGGCTGCGGGTGGGCCGCGTCCGGAACCGGGACCTCGGCCACGTCGAGCTCGAGGATCGACGCCAGGCACGCAGCGACCGACCGGTGCATCCGAGCGCCTGACGCGGGCGGTCCGACCATGCGCATGGCGCGCATGCTGTCAGGGCGTGAACTTCACCGTGATGACGTCACCGTCGGCCATCACGTAGTCGCGGCCCTCGAGCCGCAGCGTGCCTCGCTCGCGCGCGGCCGCGTAGCCGCCGGCGTCGACCAGCGGCTCCCAGCCGATGACCTCGGCGCGCACGAAGCCGCGCTGGATGTCCGAGTGGACCTCGCCGGCGGCGTGCCAGGCGGTCAGGCCCCGGCGGAGGTGCCAGGACTGGGCCGGCTTGTCCTCGCCCGCCGTGAAGAAGGCCAGCAGGTCGAGCAGCCCGAACGCGCCGCGGACCACACGGGTCAGCCCGGACTCGCCGACGCCCATCTCCTCACGCATGACCGCCGCCTCGTCGTCGTCGAGCTCAGACAGCTCGGCCTCGATCCGGGAGGAGACGGCGACAGCGGCGGCGCCCTGCGCGGCGGCGACGTCGGCGACGACCGACGGCACGGCGTCGTCGCCCTCGTCGACGTTGGCGACGAACAGGACCGGCTTGCCGGTCAACGGCGAGAGATCGCGCAACGCGTTGGGCGCGGCTTCGGGGACCGGGACCGTGCGCGCCGGCTGGCCCGACTGCAAAACGGCGATCACCTGCTCGAGCCACGCCTGCTCGGCGATCGCCACCTTGTCGCCGCTGCGCGCCGTGCGCACCACCCGGGCGTGGCGGCGCTCGGCCTGCTCGAGGTCCGCGTACACGAGCTCGGTCTCGATCGTCTCGATGTCGGCGGCCGGGTCGACCCGCCCCTCGGGGTGGATGACGTTCTCGTCGCCGTGCGCGCGGACGACGTGCAGCAGCGCGTCGGTCTCGCGGATGTTGGCGAGGAACTTGTTGCCGAGCCCTTCGCCCTTGTGCGCTCCCGCCACCAGGCCCGCGATGTCGTGGAACTCGATCGTGTCGGGCACGACGCTCGAGGCGCCGACCGTGCGAGCGACGGCGTCGAGCCGCTCGTCGGCCACCGGCACGACCGCCACGTTCGGTTCGATGGTCGTGAACGGGTAGTTGGCCGCCTCCGCGCC
>DASTIC010000296.1:0-3237 GCA_035717845.1 Solirubrobacteraceae bacterium | reverse complement strand
CTGGTCGAGGTTGCCGGACTTCGGATTCCAGATCCAGACCTCGGTGACGTTCTCGCGTGCGGCGGTCATCGGATCCGCGGGCGCGCGGCCCCAGAACATGACCTCGCCGGTCGGCATCACGACCGCGTTCAGCGCGAACGTCGGGAAGGGGATCGTCTGCGTCTCCCACCGGCCGACCTGGTCCGCGGGGTCGAGAGCGGCGGCGATCCGGGTCGCCTCCGCCGCCGCCTGCCGCGACGCCCGCCGCTCCAGCCGGGCGCGGTCGACGGGCGCCTTTGCGAGCCACTGCCGCAGCGCCTCGCGCTGGAGCTGGTGCTCGCGGGCGTGGTCGGCTCCGAGTGCTGCCGCCTCCGCCTCGAGCAACGCCTGCTCGCGCGGGCCGGCTCCGCCGGCATGCGCGCAGGCTGCGGCCGGGAGCCCCGCGGAGGCGATCACCGCCACTATCGCCACCCACATCCGTGCGAGTGTTGCCATCTTGGGGCCACGGTAGCGCCGGGCCCGGTCATTGCACGCCAAATAGGTGTCCAGCGGGGTAAACCCTCAACCGCTGAGGGTCGCTAGTGCGGGAGGGTCGGGGCTGCCCATCCCTAACAGCCGGATCGGGCCGCGCGTGGGTACTACATGACCAGCCCACCGCGGCCGCTGACCTTCCCGCCTAGCGTGTCCAGTTGAGCGTCTCTTGCCCTTGTCTCGGCATCCCGCAACGCGGCCTAAAGGAAGAGGGTCCGGAAACGAACAGTCGCCGTCATCGTTCGAACTAACCTGCGCGTTCAGCCGAGGTCAGATGCCGGATCGACCACCGGGGACGCGGCGGTCGTCCGGTGGCGTCGGATCGCTCCTGAGGCCCAGGCCGAGCGCGAACCACGGCCACGCACCGCTCACGAGCCTCCTAGAAGCCACCGGAGACGAAGCCGCCCATCCCAGCCCGGTTGGCGTTGTCCCTGACGGTCGCCGATCCGCCCTTCTGGCGCTCCCCGCGCTTCTGGGGCGAGTCCCCGGTCCGTTCGAGCCTCAGACGCTTCTTCTCGCGCCTGCGCGCGGCCCAACTGGGCTTGGATTCCTTCTGCTCAGCCACGACGAACCTCCGAGCTCCTGGATTGCGCCGACTCTCCGGCGAGGACGACCGTCACGAGTGTTCTCGCGGAAGGCCTCTCCGGTGTGACCGGAGAGAAAGCGAGCCAACCGCCTCAGACGCTACTGCGAACCGCAGGGCAGCAAGCGGCCCAGGGCGTTGAGCCCACTCGTGAAGAGCCTGCTGAAGTCGAACATCGCGCTGAAGTCGTCGCTGCTGAAGTCCACGTCCGGGTACGTCCTCAGCACCTGTAGGTAGTACGTCCTCAGCCCCGCCAGCCCCGTCAGCCCGCCGATCCCGCTCGCGGTACCCGACAACTCAGCGCCGAACTTCTTGGGGTCGTAGCCTCGCGGCCAGCGCGTCAGGACGCCGTAGCGCGCGCCACGCAGGTCCATTGTTCGCAATCCCGACGCGCCGCAGAACTGTGCCGCGTCGAGCAGGGCCCCGCGCAGGTCGCCCTGCGTCACGTCCGCGTCGCGAAAGTCCGCAAGGATCAGGATGGCGTCCTGGAAATTTGCGCCACGCTCGCCCCCCACGCTGCGGCGAAGATCCGCCGAGGTCAGATGGGCGCCGCCGAGGTCGACGCCGTCCAAGCCCGTGCCTCGCAAGTCGGCGTTCTGAAGCTGCGCCTTACGCAGAGTGGCCGGCCGCGGTGCGCGTCCGGAGAACTCGGCCTCAGCGCTAGCGGGCGAAAGCACTGCGGCTCGGAGGTCGGCGTCCGCCATTCGCGCGGTGTCGAGGTTTGCGCCCAGCAGGTTCGCCCGCCGAAGTTGGCTCCCGTGGAGGTCTGCACCGACGAGATTCGCGCCATGCAGATCCGCACCGGTGAGGTCCTTGCCGGCCAGGAAGAAGCCGTGGAGGTCCCGATCGGCGAGCGCGATGCCGCGGAGGTCAGCCTGCATGGTGAGCGAGAGCTGAAGGTTCTGGCGCTCAGCCGCCTCCTCGCGTGCGGCATCCGCCTCGCGGATCTGGCGCTCGCGACGCTCGGTCGCCTCGCGCGTCCGGTCGTCCGCGTCGCGCTGGACCGCCATCAGGGCGATCGCGACGGTGACGCTGACCATGATGCCTTCGCCGAGGTCGCCCCACCCCTTGTCGGCGTCCCGGGCCCACAAATAGAGCCCGACCCCGAGCAGGACCGCGAGCCCTATCGCCGGTAACCAGCCAGCGCCCGTAGCCCGACCGACAACCGTCGCGATCGCCGCGCCAACGAGGGCGACGACGACGCCCGTCAACGAGATGCGATCACTTCGCGGGCGTCGCGATCCCGGCGGGGCACTCGAGGGAGCCGACTTCCCCACGGGCCAAGCATCGCGTCTTCTCGTGGCTAGCGCTATGTCATTGCCCGCTGGCTCCCGGCGGGGCATGATCGCAGCATCCCTCGGGCAGCCGGCGACCTGGGCGACGAGCGGGAGCAGGTGAGCCGCGACCTCGCCGGCCGTGTCCGTCGCAAGACGTGCGGCCACGGACGACCGCTCGCGGTCCACCGGGCAGCGAGCGGCGCATTGAGGCGGGAGCCGCAGACAGCCCCTTGCGCCGGGGATCAGCAGTATCGAGCTGGGCTCCTGCGCGTCGTCTCACGCAGACGGGTCGGGCACCAGGGCGATGACGCTTCCTGGCGCCCAAAGCGGCCGTGGTCGGCACGCCCGGACACGCGCCGTTGCAGCTTTTCGGAGTGGCCAGGAGCGATTTGGGCAGACGGCTGCGAGCACGTACGGCTTCGTCGAGGTTCGGCAGCCCCTGGGATCGCGTCGAGAAGCCCTCGGCCCTGCTCGCGATCGGGCTACATGCCGGCCAGTGCTCAGGCGACGACATCGGGTCGTCGGGACGTGCGTCTCACACTCCCGTTGGCGGCCTGGCGGCCCGCGCCTTCCGACCGGTCAGGCGGCGCACGCGAGCTGTTCGAGCTGGTCGATACCGATGATCCGGAAAGCGTCGCTGCCGGGCGGCTGCGCATCGGCACCTGACATGAAGTGCGGCGGTAGTTCTCCACACTGTCGCTCGCGCGCGCACGCGGCGGGCTGCGGGCTTTCACGGCCCCTTCATCAGGGTCGTTGGCGGATGGCAAGTCCCGTGGCCGGAGCTACGGTCAGACGTGAGTCCCACCTCTCACGAAGGAGGTCGTCGTGGTCTCGCCAGCTGGCGTCCCGCACACGGGCCGCCTCGGC
>DASTIC010000295.1:0-4142 GCA_035717845.1 Solirubrobacteraceae bacterium | reverse complement strand
TGATCAGCGGCGGCGCATGAAGCGCCCGTCGATCCAGTTCATCCGGCGGCTGATCCAGGAGCGCAGGAAGCGCACCTCGGCGCGGTAGGAGCCGCGGGCGACCGGGTTGGGCCATACGCGCCGGTTGAGCACGGGCCAGCGCCGGAAGTGCGCTCGCGCAGGGCCGCGCAGGAGCCGGTAGTTGGCGCTGATCATGCGCATCACCTTGCCACGCAGGCCGGCCGCCCGCAGCTCCCGCCAGCGGGCGCCCATGCGGCTGATGAAGCGGCGGTCGTTGTACATCCGCTCGGCCCAGTCGCGATTCTCGGCCATCCACCCGGGCAGCACGCTGCTCTCGCCGTAGTACGAGTTGCCCATCGAGATGGCGGTCCTGGCGGAGCGTAGGCCGCCCCGATGAGGGGCCTCTCATGCGGCATGAGGGCCTTCTCACGCGCCGCTCACCCGGTCCTCACCGGCGCCGGGGACCTTGGGGGCATGACGAACTGGGATTTCCACGAAGGCGACGCGATCGCTCCCGGCCTGCGGGCCGTGCGCCTCCTCGGGGGCGGCCGCCGGTATGAGGCCCACCTCGCCTGGGCCGACCGCCTGCGGGCGCTCGTGGTGGTCAAGGTCGTGCGGCCCGAGCAGGCCGGCGACGCCGCCGCGCTCGAGGGCATCCGGCGTGAGACCGCGCTCCTTCGCGCCCTTGCGCATCCGATGCTGCTGCGCTCGTTCGGCGCCGAGCTCGACGGCGACCGCCCCCATCTCGTGCTCGAGCACATCGAGGGCCCGCGGCTCTCGACGCTGCTGCGCCGCTACGGCATGAGCATCGAGCAGGTGCTGCCGCTGGCGCTGAACCTGTGCGCGGTCCTGCACTACCTCGCGCAGGAGGACGTCGTGCACCTCGACGTCAAGCCCAGCAACATCATCATGGGCGGCGAGCCGCGGCTGATCGACCTCAGCATCGCGCGGCGCGTCCACGAGCTCGGCGAGCTGGTCACGCCCGTCGGCACCAAGCGCTGGATGGCGCCCGAGCAGACCGACGTCGACCGCTTCGGCGAGATCGGCCCGGCCTCCGACGTCTACGGCCTCGGCGGCACGCTGCGGGCCGCGCTCCCCGAGCGCGTGCCGGCCTCGCTGGCCGCCGCCGTCGACGCCTGCCTGGCGCCCCGGCCCGGCGACCGCCCGGCCGCGGGCGAGCTCGCCGACCTGCTCGAGCCGATGGTCGACGCGCTGCCCGCGCCGCGCCTCGGCCGATTCCGTCCTTCCCCCCGCAGACGAAACCCCCACCACCAGGAGGTACTCCGATGACCGCTCGACTCGCAGTGATCGCCCTCTGCGCCGTGCTCGCGCTCGGCGGACTGGGCACCGCGTTCGTGGCGCTCGGCGACGACGGCGACGACGACGCCCGCCAGCAGCCGATCGAGCTCCGCAAGGATGGTGCCGGCAGCGCCGAGATCGCCCAGGATGAGCCCGACCCCGGCGACGGGGACGACACGAAGGGCGACGACGGCACCGGCGGCGGCAACAACACCGGCGACGGCGACCGCACCCGCGGCAACGACAACACCAGCGGCGGGAACAACACCGGCGACGGCGACCGCACGCGTGGCAACGACGGCTCCAGCGGCGGCAACAACACCGGTGACGGCGACGCCACCGTGGGCAACGACGACACCGGCGGAGGCGACAACTCGTACGTCGCCCCCGCGGCCTCCGCGCCGGCCTACGGCGGCGGCGGCGACGACTCGGGCGGCGGCAGCGCCACCTGACGCTCGGTTATTTGGGGCGCCCCTCGGGGCGCCCCGCTTCGTTCCGGCGGACGTCAACTGGGCTGCGTAGGGAGAGCGAGCGAGCCGGCGTCGCGGGCGATGGCGCGAACCATCCCGGATTAGCAGCGGAATCCGCGGCTGATCGGGGATAGTTCACGAACTGCGTCCCGGTGGGCCCTGATTTCCTCGCGCCGCGGCCAATCCCGCAGCCTCCCTCCCCAGCGCAGTTGACGTTTCAGTACAGCCCCGTAGGCAGCCCGCCGTCCGGCAGGGCGCCATAGACCAGCAGCCGAACCTGCGAGCCGGTCTCGAACACCGTGGTGCTGGCGTTGGGCGGGGAGCCGAGGCGGAGGTGGTCGGCTCCCGTGAGGTGGGCCGCGGCCACGCGGATGCAGCCGCCGTGGCAGATCACCACCCAGGGGCCGCCGTCGGCGAGCAGCTCGTCGATCGCGCCCGACACGCGCGCGTGGAAGGCGTCCCACGGCTCGCCGTCCGGCGCTCGCCGCGGCCCGCCGCGCCAGTTCGTGAGCTCGTCGCCCTCGGCGTCGATCTCGGCGGCGGTGCGGCCCGCCCACGCGCCGACGTCGATCTCCCGCCAGCGCGGGTCGAAGCGCGCCGGCCGCAGGCCGAGCAGCTCGGCGGTCTCGCGTGCGCGGGCGAGGTCGCTGGAGATCACCCGCTCGTCGGGAAGGCCGTTCAGCGTCGCGGTCAGCGCCCGCGCCTGCTCGCGGCCGCGCTCGGACAGCGGGGGGTCGAGCTGGCCCTGGAGGCGCTCCTCGGCGTTCCAGGTCGACTCGCCGTGGCGGACGAGGATCAGGTGGCGGGGGGATAGGATCACCCGCCCCATGTTCTCGAAAGTCCTGGTCGCCAACCGCGGCGAGATCGCGGTGCGCGTGATCCGCGCCCTCGACGAGCTGGGGATCGCGTCGGTCGCGGTCTACTCGGAGGCCGACCGCGACGCGCCGCACGTCAAGCGCGCCGGGGAGGCGTTCCTGCTCGGCCCGGGCCCGGCGGCCGAGTCCTACCTCAACGTCGACAAGCTGCTCGAGGTGATCGAGGCGTCCGGCGCCGAGGCCGTGCATCCCGGCTACGGCTTCCTGGCCGAGAACGCGGCGTTCGCCGCCCGGCTCGAGGAGGCGGGGATCACGTTCATCGGGCCGCCCGCGTCGGCGATCGAGGCGATGGGCTCCAAGACCCGCGCGCGCGAGCTGATGCGCGAGGCCGGCGTGCCGATCGTGCCCGGCACCACCGAGCCGGTCGACACCGTCGAGGACGCGAGCAAGATCGCCGAGGAGATCGGCTACCCGATCGCGGTCAAGGCCGCGGGTGGCGGCGGCGGCAAGGGCTTCCGGGTCGCGCTCGAGCCCGACGCGCTGGCCGACGCCTTCGAGGGCGCCGCGCGCGAGGGCGAGAAGTTCTTCTCCGACGCCACCGTCTACCTGGAGCGCTACCTGCCCGACCCGCGGCACGTCGAGGTGCAGGTGCTGGCCGACCGGCACGGCAACGTCGTGCACCTCGGCGAGCGCGACTGCTCGATCCAGCGCCGCCACCAGAAGCTGATCGAGGAGTCCCCGGCGCCGATGGTCGACGCCGAGCTGCGCGAGCGCATCGGCGAGATCGCGGTCGAGGCCGCACGGGCGGTCGGCTACCACTCGGCCGGCACGATCGAGGGCCTGCTCCAGGACGGCGAGTACTACTTCCTCGAGATGAACACGCGCGTGCAGGTCGAGCACTGCGTGACCGAGGCCACGACCGGCGTGGACATCGTGCGCGAGCAGATCCGGATCGCCGCGGGCGAGCGGCTGCCCTTCTCCCAGGACGACATCGCCTGGCACGGGCACGCGATCGAGTGCCGCATCAACGCCGAGGAGGCCGCCAAGAACTTCGCCCCCGCGCCCGGGACGGTGACCGCGTACGTGGAGCCGTCGGGACCCGGCGTGCGGGTCGACTCCGGGGTGCTGGCCGGCTCGGAGATCACGCCGCTGTACGACCCGATGGTCGCCAAGCTGATCGTCTGGGACGCCGACCGCGAGGCGGCCACGCGGCGCATGCTGCGGGCGCTCGGCGAGTTCCGGATCGAGGGCGTGCGCACGCTGATCCCGTTCCACCAGGCGATCATGGCCTCCGAGCAGTGGGCCAACGCGGAGACCTGCCGCGACCTGATCGAGGACCGCAAGTGGCTCCAGACGCTCGCCCAGCCGAAGCCCGAGGCGCCCGAGGACGACGGCGAGGTCGTGGAGCGCGACTACCTCGTCGAGGTGTCCGGCAAGCGGTTCGAGGTGAAGGTCCGCGGCGACGCCGCGGCGCCCAACGGCGCGGTGCCCGCCGGCGCGGCGCGCCCCGCTCCGCGGCGCGAACGGCGGGCCGGCGGCGGCGGCAGCGCGGGCGGCG
>DASTIC010000294.1:0-9502 GCA_035717845.1 Solirubrobacteraceae bacterium | reverse complement strand
GAGTCCATCGCGTCGTAGGCCTGCTCGTGCACGAGGTCCGCGACCTCTTCGCTGTCCGGCTCCTGGCCGTGCTCGGACCGCAGGTGCGCGGTCAGGTGAGCCTGGAGCTCGTCGTCGTTGGCGGCGCTGATCGTCTCGCCGCACTCGTTGCACTCGATTACGCGCATGTGTTCAGTATCACCCGAGAGCCCGGTTGAGGTTGTACGCCGCGCTGATCAGCGCCAGATGGGTGAAGGCCTGCGGGAAGTTGCCGAGCTGCTCGCCGGTCGGCCCGACCTCCTCGGAGTAGAGCCCGAGGTGGTTGGCGTAGGTGAGCATCTTCTCGAACGCCAGCCGCGCCTCGTCGAGCTGCCCCGCCCGCGTGAGCGCCTCCACGTACCAGAACGAGCAGATCGAGAACGTCCCCTCGTCGCCGCGCAGCCCGTCGGGCGACGCCTCGACGTTGTAGCGGTAGACGAGCGAGTCGGAGACCAGCTCGTCCCCGATCGCCTCGAGGGTGGACAGCCAGCGCGGGTCCCGCGGCGCGATGAACAGGGTCAGCGGCATCAGCAGGACCGACGCGTCGAGCACGTCGGAGCCGTAGTGCTGCACGAACGCCCCGCGCTCCTCGTTCCAGCCCCGCTTCATGATCTGGTTGTAGATCCGGTCGCGCTCCCCGAGCCAGCCCACGATGTCCCCGGGCAGCCCGCGCGCGCGGTTCATGCGGATCGCGCGCTCGATCGCCACCCAGGACATCAGGCGCGAGTACGTGAAGTCCTTCCGCCCGCCGCGGGTCTCCCAGATGCCCTCGTCGGCCTGGTCCCAGTTCTCGCACAGCCAGTCGACGATGCGGCGGACGTTCTCCCACGTCTCGTAGTGGATCGGGCTGCCGTATTTGTTGTAGAGGTAGATCGAGTCGATCAGCTCGCCGTAGATGTCGAGCTGTCGCTGGTCGGCCGCGGCGTTGCCGATCCGGACCGGCGCCGAGTCGCGGTAGCCCGACCACGTCGGGTGGTCGAGCTCCGGCAGGTCGGCGCGCCCGTCGATCCCGTACATGATCTGGAGCGGGCCGGAGGGGCCGAGCTTCCACTCCCGCGTGCGGTCGGTCAGCCAGCTCATGAAGGCTGCCGCCTCCTCGGTGTAGCCGAGCCGGAGCAGCCCGTAGAGCGAGAACGCCGCGTCGCGGATCCAGGTGTAGCGGTAGTCCCAGTTGCGCTCGCCGCCCAGCTGCTCGGGGAGCGACGTCGTCGGCGCCGCCACCAGCGCCCCCGTCGGCGCGTAGGTGAGCAGCTTGAGCGTCAGCGCCGAGCGCTGGACCATCTCCCGCCAGCGGCCCTTGTAGCCCGACTGCGCCACCCAGCGGCGCCAGTAGTGCACGGTCGCGTCGAACGCCGCGGCGGTCTCGTGCTCGGGGTACGGGCGGCAGATGTGGTCCTCGGGCACGCGCTCGAGCACGAACGTCTGCGAGTCGCCGGCGGCGAGGTCGAACGTGGCGTAGACGCCGCCGTCGCGCCGCTCGAGCCGCCGCTGCGACCCCATCGCCTTGGCGATCGCGCCCTCGAGCGCCAGCGTGAGGTCCGGCGAGCGGAACAGCACGCCGTGCGGGTGCATCTCCACCTCGTGCTCCGCGCGCCCGTAGTCGAACCGGGGCTGCACCTCGATCAGGAAGCGCATCTCGCCGCGCACCATCACGACCCGCCGGATCATGCGGTGCCGGTGCAACCCGGTCGCCACCGCCTCGATCGGCATGAAGTCCTGGACCTCGCCGACCCCGTCCTGCGTGAAGAAGCGGGTGATGAGGATGTTCGTGTCCGGGAAGTAGAGCTGCTTGGAGCTCCAGTCGTCGCCCTGGGGGCGCAGGGCGTAGAAGCCGCCCTCGTCGGCGTCGAGGATGCAGCCGAACACGCTGGGCGAGTCGAACGCGGGGCAGCAGTACCAGTCGATCGTGCCGGTCGTCCCGACCAGCGCGACGGTGTGGAGGTCGCCGACGAGGCCATGCTCGGCGATCGGCAGGTAGGCCTGCCGGAGATCGGCGGCGTCGGCCATCAGGCTCTCGCGAACTCGCGCTCGATCGCCTCGATCTTGCCCAGCCGCCGCACGTGCCGCTCTTCCCCGGTGAACTGCGCGCCGAGGAAGTTGCGGATGCAGTCCGCCGCGAGCGCCGGCCCGATCACGCGCGCACCGAGGCAGAGCACGTTTACGTCGTCGTGCTCGACGCACTGGCGCGCCGTGTAGGTGTCGTGCGCGCAGGTGGCGCGGATGCCGGGGACCTTGCAGGCGGCGACGGCGACCCCGGCACCGGACCCGCAGACGACGACGGCCCGGTCGGCCCGCCCCTCGCGCACGGCGTCGGCCCCCGCCCGCGCGACATCCGGGTAGTCCACCGGGTCGGCCGAGTTGGTGCCGAGGTCGACCGGCTCGTGCCCCTCCCCGGCGACGACCTCGAGGACGAGCGACTTGAGCGGGAACCCCGCATGGTCGAACGCGCACGCGACTCTCATCGGCCCTCCACCGCTTCCTCCATCGCCTTGCCGGTCTCCTCCGCGTACTCCTGCGCCGCCAGCAGCGCCGCACCCAGCACGCCGGCGCGCGCCCCGTGGCGCGCCAGGCGGATCTGGCACTTCGTGCCCGCGCCCGGCACGGCGTACTTCGAGGCCGTCTCACGCGCCGGCGCCATCAGCAGCTCGCCCGCGGCCGACACCCCGCCGCCGACGACCACCTCGAGCGGATCGAACATCGTGATCGCGTTGGCGATGCCGATGCCGAGTCGCTCGCCGAGGATGCGCAGGCAGCGGATCGCCGCCTCGTCGCCCTCGTGCGCGCCGTCGACCACGTCGTGGCCGGTGACGCCGCCGTCGCGCGTCAGCCGCTTGCCGAGGAACGAGTTCGGGTCCGCGCGGGCCGCCTCCTCAGCGAGCCGGTCGAGCGCGGTGCCCGAGGCCAGCACCTCGAGCGAGCCCGGCTGCGGGAAGACGCCGCCATGGTCGGGCGCGCCGTCCTCGAGCGCCAGGCCGATGATCGTGTGCCCGACCTCGGCGGCCGTGCCCGTGGCACCGCGGTAGAGGCGGCCGTTGAGCACCAGGCCGCCTCCCACGCCGGTGCCGACCGTGAACATCACGAGGTGCGGCGAGGCCATGCGTCCCTCGTGGAACGCCTCGGCGAGCGCGGCGCACGAAGCGTCGTTCTCCACGTAGACCGGGATCCCGACGCGCTGGGTCAGCAGCTCCCGTAGCGGCAGGTCCTGGAGCGGGATGTTGACGCTCGAGCGGATGCGGCCGGTCGCGAACTCGATCAGCGACGGCAGGCCGACGCCGACCGCACGCGTGTCGGAGGTGCGGGCCTGCTCGATGGCGGCGATCAGCTGGTCGATGAGCCCCTCCTGGCTCTCGAGCTCGGTGTGCTGGAGGTGGGACTCGCTGAGCTTGCCGTCCTGGAGCGTCGCGCACGCGATCTTCGTACCGCCGACGTCGATCCCGATGAACTGGTCGCTCATAGCTCCGCCGCCGCGGCCGGGTCGAGGAGGACGGTGAGCTGGCCGTGCGGAGGGCGCACGTGGGCCGCCGGCGAGGTCTCGTCCGGCGGGTTGCCGAACGCGCGCTTGACGGCGGGGGCCTTGTCCGGTCCCGTGACGAGGACGACGACGTGGCGGCCGGAGTTGAGCGCCGGCAGCGCGAGCGAGATCCGCGGCACCCGCGGCTCCATTCCCGCCTCGGGGACGCCGACCACCAGCCGGTCCTCGGCCAGCGCCTCCGGCTTGCCGGGGAAGAGTGAGGCCGTGTGCGCGTCGGGGCCGAGGCCGAGCAGCACGAGGTCGAAGCGGGCGTCGCGCTCGCGCAGCTCCGCCTCGTAGGCAGCCGCCCCCTCCTCGGGACCGCGCTCGCCCTCCATGCGGAGCACCTGCGGCGGCCGGTCGAGCCGTGAGAGCAGCGCTTCGTCGGCCATCCCGAAGTTCGACCACTCGTGGTCAGGCGGCACGCAGCGCTCGTCCGAGAACCACACGGTCACGCCGCTCCAGTCGGCGCCCCGCGCGGCCGCCCTCTCGTACGCGGCGCGCGGCGACGAGCCCCCGGTGATCACGAGGTGCCCGCCCGCGGTGGCGGCGTCGACCAGCAGGTCGGCGACGACAGCCCCTGGGTCGTCGAGCACCTCGATGTTCACGAAGCCGCCCAGACGCGAGCGCAATCCAGCGCGGGCCGGTACGTGGGGTCGCGCAGCAGCGCCTGCCGCACGCCCTCGCCGAGGATCCCGCCCTCGCCGCGCGAGGCGCCGAGCACGGTCCACGTCTGCTCGCTCCCGTCGCGGGTGCGGCGCACCGCGCGCAGGCCGCCGGGCGCCCGGTCGAGCGACATCGCCTCGCCCGACGCGGTCTCGATCGTCACGCCGCCCAGCCCCGGGGCGTTCTGGTCGATCGGGTCGAGCTGGATCCGGACCTCCTGCCGCCGCGCCCGCGCGTGCCCGCGGTGCCCGCGTCCCGACCGTGCGAGCGAGCCGGGCTTCCAGCCCAGCCGAGAGGAGAGCCAGCCGCAGAACAGCAGCGCCGCCGACAGCGAGTCCTCGCGGTGGCGGACGGTGACGGCGGACACGCCGCCCAGAGCGACGCGCAGCGGCGGCGGGTCGAACGCGGCGGCGACCCGCTCGCGCCATGGCGTCGAGCGCAGCCATGCGAGGTCGACCACATACGCGTTCTCGGACAGCGCGGCGACCCGGCTCAGCGAGTCGCGGACATCGGGCTCGTCCTGGGTGTCCACGAGCACGATCTGCGCCAGCCGGCGCAGCGCGTCGACGGCCTCCCGGTGCCCGTGCGGCGCCCACACCATCGTCGCCAGGTCGGAGACGAGCAGCGGGTCGACGATCGTGTCGAGCTTGGAGAGGTGCTTGTCGCCGATCTCGAGCTCCACGCGCTCCCGCGCGACGGCGATGTGCCCCGGCATCGGTTCGGCCTCGCCGGTACCCACCCCGGCCCAGGCGTCGATCGTCGTCCGCCCGTGCTCCACCGCGCACAGCACGAGCCGCGACGGGTGGTAGCGGCCGACGCGCTCGAAGCGGTTCTCGATCTCCCCCCGGAACTCCGCGTCGACGACCACCACGACGTTGAGGACGCGGGCGGGCACGAACGGGTGGTCGGTGCGGTGGTGCTCGGTGACGATCTCCCGCAGCGCGGCCTCGATGCGCGCCGGGCTCGTGTCGCGCTCGGACCAGACCTCGTCCACTAGTGGTTCCTCCGGCGGGTCCGCGCGTCCATGGGCCGGATGCAGGCGGATGCCCGGCAAGGACGCAGGGAGGGTGCAATGGCGGAGCCCTTGCCCCGACCGAGGACGCCGCCAGGCGCCGGCTGCGCCGGTCCAGGGGCGTGGGGACTCGTCGGAGGGGCCACTTACAACGGCCTCCAGTGGCGACCCCCGCCGATCAGCTCGTCGGCCTCGGCGGGGCCCGGCGAGCCGGACTCGTACTGCGTCAGCGGCGGCCGGCCCTCGCTCCACCCTTTGAGGATCGGGTCGATGATCGACCACTGCGCGTCCACCTCGTCGTTGCGCGTGAAGAGCGTCGCGTCGCCGCGCATGGCGTCGAGGATCAGCCGCTCGTACGCCTCGGGCGACTGCGACATGAACGACGTGCCGTAGAGGAACTCCATGTTCACCGGCCGGATTCGCATGCTGGCTCCGGGGATCTTCGCCCCGAGCGACAGCGAGACGCCCTCGTTGGGCTGCACGGTGAGGATCAGCTGGTTGGGCTGCACGCCGACCGAGCCCTTGGACGTGAACGCCATGTGCGGCACGGGCTTCAGCTGCACGGCGATCTCCGTGACCTTGCGCGCGAGCCGCTTGCCGGTCCGCAGCACGATCGGCACACCCGCCCAGCGCCAGTTCTGGACCTCGAGGCGCAGCGCGGCGTAGGTCTCCGTCTGCGAGTCCTCGGGCACGCCCTCCTCCTCGAGGTAGCCGGGTGCCTCCTGGCCACCCGACATCCCCCGGGTGTACCGCGCGCGGACGCTCATCCGCTCCACCTCGTCGGGCTTGGGCGGCTCGATCGCCTGGAGCACCTTGACCTTCTCGTCGCGCACCTGCTTGGCACCGAACGACGAGGGCGGCTCCATGCATACGAGCGTGAGGAGCTGGAGCATGTGGTTCTGGACGAGGTCGCGCAGCGCGCCGGAGCTGTCGTAGTAGCCGGCGCGCGAGCCGATCCCGATGTCCTCCGCGGCGGTGATCTGGATGTGGTCGATGTAGTTGCGGTTCCAGACCGGCTCGAACATGTAGTTCGCGAACCGGAAGGCCATCACGTTCTGGACGGTCTCCTTGCCCAGGTAGTGATCGATGCGGAAGATCTGGCCCTCGCGGAACGCCGAGTGCACGACCTCCTGGAGGCTCCGCGCCGACGCGAGGTCGGTGCCGAACGGCTTCTCGATCACCACCCGCACGTCCGACCCCTCGTGGTGGTCGAGCCCGTTGGCCTTCAGCGCCTCGGTGATGACGGGGAAGTACTCGGGCGCGGTCGAGAGGTAGTACACGCGGTTGAGGGGCAGCCCGGCCTCCTCGTCGAGCGCGTCGAGCGCCGTGCCGATCTTCGCGTAGCCCTCGGTGTCGTCGAACGGGTTGCCGATGTAGTGCATCCGCTCGATCAGCCCGTCGAGCACCTCGTCAGAGGGCTTGCTGCGCGAGAACTCGGCGATCGCCTCGCGGGCCTGCGTGCGGAACTCGTCGTCCGACAGCTCGCGGCGCGAGACACCGATCAGGTTGAACCGCTCGGGAAGCGCCCCCTCGTGGGCGAGGTTGTACAGCGCGGGAAGCAGCTTGCGACGCGCGAGGTCACCCGACGCGCCGAAGATCACGAGCGTCGTCGGCGGGACCGGAAGCCGCTCGAGCCCCTCGACCAGCGGGTTCTCGGTGGCCGCGACGGCCATGTCAGCCGCCCCCTGCCGCCCGCTCGACCGCGTGGCCGCCGAACTGGTTGCGCAAAGCGGCGAGCACCTTGTGCGTGTACGCCCCCTCGCCGCGCGAGTAGAAGCGCGCGTACAGCGAGGCGGTGATGACCGGGGTCGGGACGTCGAGGTCGATGCCGTCGATGATCGTCCACCGGCCCTCTCCGGAGTCCGAGACGGCCTCGCCCAGCTCGGCGAGGTCGTTGCCCTCCTGCTCGAATGCCCGCTCGGCCAGCTCGCACAGCCACGAGCGCACGACCGACCCGCGGTTCCAGAGCCCCGCGACCTCCTTGAGGTCGATGTCGAACTTCGACTTGTACATCAGCTCGAAGCCCTCGCCGTACGCCTGCATGATCCCGTACTCCACCCCGTTGTGGACCATCTTCACGAAGTGTCCGGCGCCGGCGTCGCCGAAGCGCCGCCACCCGTCGGGCGGGGCGAGCACGTCGAGGATCGGGGCGAGTCGCTGGACGCTCTCCTCGTGGCCGCCGACCATCATGCAGTAGCCGACCTCGAGGCCCCAGACGCCGCCCGAGGTCCCGACGTCGACGTAGTGGATGCCACGCTCGTGGAGCGCGGCGGCCCGGCGCACGTCGTCGTGCCAGTTGGTGTTGCCGCCATCGACGATCGTGTCGCCCTCGTCCACGAGGTCGGCGAGGGCGTTGACCGTCTGCTCCGTGGGGTCGCCGGCGGGGACCATCACCCAGACCGTGCGCGGCGCCTCGAGCTTCGAGACGAGGTCCTCGAGGCCGGAGGCGCCGACGGCCCCGTGGCCCTCGGCGGCGCTGACCGCGTCCTCGCTGAAGTCGAAGGCAACGACCTGGTGGTCCGAGTCGCGGTGGATGCGATGGACCATGTTGCCGCCCATCTTGCCGAGCCCGATGAACCCGAGTTGCATCAGAGGATCTCCTTCCCGACGCGCACGGCCGGGAGGCCGTGGGCGCGCAGCGTCTGCAGGTCGCCGTCCGCCTGCGCGCGGATGAGCGTGCCGAACGTGTAGGGCTCGCCGGGAACCGGCAGGTCGCTATGCGGCTCGTCGACGATCTCGACGAACCGGCCGACCGCCGGTCCGCCCTTGTGGAACTGGCCGGTCGAGTGCAGGTACCGCGGGCCGTACCCGAAGGTGGTGGCCACGCCGTGCTCGGTGATCAGCCGCTCGCGCATCCGGGCGGCCGCCGCGTCGGTCTCCTCGCTGTAGGGCAGGTAGGCGAGGATCGCCACGTAGCTGGGAGGCTCCAGGCCGCCGAGCAGCTCGTCGAGGCTGCCGGGGTCGAGCTCGCCCGGTCCCTCGCGCAGCGCGCGGTTGGTGTTGTCCTTGGCCTCCTGCACGTTCGGCTGGTCGAACGGGTTGATCTCGAGCACCCAGCCGGCGACCGCGGTGGCGAACTCGGCCTGGAAGAAGATCCAGCCGAGGTCGGCAGGGTCCTCGGCCCGGAGGGTGATCGTGGGGTGCCCGGCCTTGCGCAACGCCGCCATCGCCGCCGCGTTCTTCTCGTCGCCGGACGCGATGTGCAGGAACACGCGGTCCTTGCCGTAGGCGCCCGGGTCGACGAGCGGCTCGTCGGCGATCGGGAGGATGCCGCGGCCCTGCTTGCCGGTCGACTCGGCGACGAGCTGCTCGGCCCACAGCCCGAACGCGGACAGCGGCTCGTCGACGACGAAGGTCAGCTTGTCGCGGCCGTTGCGGGCCAGCTCGCCGAGCGCGATGCCGAGCCAGAGGCCGGCGTTGTCCTCCTTGAGCTGGCAGTTGGCGACCGCCAGCTCGGCGCTCTCGAGCACCGCCCCGACGTCGACGCCGATCAGCGCCGCCGGCACGAGCCCGAAGTAGGACAGCGCCGAGTAGCGCCCGCCGATCTCCGGGTCGTTCTCGAACACGCGCCGGAAGCCGTGCTCCCGCCCCAGCTCGGCGAGCGACGTCCCCGGGTCGGTGACCGCGACGTAGTGCGCGCCGTCGCCCTGGCGCTCGTGGAAGAGCTTGAACTGGGACATCGTCTCGATCGTGCCGCCGGACTTCGAGGACACGACGAACAGCGTCTTGTCGAGGTCGATCGCGTCGATCGTGGCCTGCACGACGTCGGGATGCGTGGAGTCGAGCACGTGCAGCGTCATCCGCTGGTCGGGCCACGAGCGGCGGAACACCTCGGGCGCCAGGCTCGAGCCGCCCATCCCGCACAGCACGACGTCGGTGTAGCCGTCGCCGCGCACCTCCTCGGCGAAGATGGTGAGGGAGTCGACCTGGTCGAGCATCTTCTCCGAGATGTCGAGCCAGCCGAGGCGGTCCTCCACCTCCGGGGTCCCGGCCGGCGCCCACAGGGTGCCGTCCCGGTGCCAGAGGCGGTGGACGACGTCCTCGTCGGCGGCCTGGCGCAGCCGCTGGACGACCGCCTGCT
Source organism: Solirubrobacteraceae bacterium (assembly GCA_035717845.1). Classification (GTDB taxonomy): domain Bacteria; phylum Actinomycetota; class Thermoleophilia; order Solirubrobacterales; family Solirubrobacteraceae; genus DASSUW01. The sequence goes on along the minus strand of DASTIC010000294.1, from coordinate 214 downwards.
CGAGGTCCGACGGCAGGTCGGAGTCGAGCGCGTCGGGGCGGTTGGTGACGATCCCCTCGCGCTTTCGCTCGATGCCGTCGAGCAGCTTGGCCATCGGCACCAGGAACGCCTCGATCCCGTCGCTCAGCAGCTTGGCGGTGACGTCGTCGAGGTCGATGCCGGCCTCACGCAGCGCCTCGAGATCCGGCGTGGGGTCCTCGGCTGCCGTCTCGCC
>DASTIC010000293.1:0-8032 GCA_035717845.1 Solirubrobacteraceae bacterium | reverse complement strand
TCCAGCGGCGCGCCGTGAGCGGCGCCTGTCGGGCGCCCGTCGTCGCGCGAGTCATCGAGGCCCACGGTACTGGCACCCGACAGCCAGGTCAATGTCGACGCGAGGATACGCGAGGACGGTGGCGTAGCGGACGGCCGTGGCGTCGTTGACACGGTTCGTCGCGGACGTGTACCCTGGGCCGGTATGTCTCGACGGAAGGGGATCGCCGAGCGCATGGCCACGGCCGTCGTGAAGCGACTCACCATGAAGAAGATCGTCGACGTACGTGACGAGGAGGCGGCGCGGGCCGCCGTGCGCCAGGTCGTCGACGACAACCTCACCGGCGAGGAGAAGATCGAGGCCGAGGCCCGCCAGATCCTGCTCGAGAAGGCCAAGATGATCAAGGACTCCGGCGCCGACTACCGGGCGCTGCTCGGCAAGGTCAAGGAGAAGCTGGCGCGCGAGCGGGGGTTCGTCCTCTGATGAGGATGAGCCGCGAGCGCGTCTTCCACCTGGCCGACCTCATCGTGAAAGCGCTGGGCACGACCGCCGGCGTCAACATCAAAGCGCCCGACGATCTGCGGCCCGAGGTGGTGCGCGTGCTCAGCGAGGAGTCCAAGCTCGAGGAGTCGATCGACGGCGAGGTGCGCAAGATCCTCGGCTCCTACGCCCGGCCGCTGCCCGAAGGCAGCCGCGAGTGGGAGGTGCTCTACCAGAAGACCCGCGAGGAGGTGCGAAAGCGGAGGTTCCGGCTGGGATGAGGCTCGTCGTGGCCATCACCGGGGCGACCGGCTCCATCTACGGGATCCGGTTGCTGGAGCTGCTGCGCGGCTATCCCGACCTGGAGACGCACCTGGTGATCTCGCGGCCGGGCAAGCGCACCATGGTCGAGGAGACGGACTGGGCCGTGGCCGACGTCGAGGCCCTGGCCACCCATCGGTACGACAACAACGACATCGGCGCCAGCATCGCCTCCGGCTCCTTCAAGACGGCCGGCATGGTGATCGCGCCGTGTAGCGTGAAGAGCGCGTCGGCCGTGGCCACCTGTCATTCCGACAATCTCATCGCCCGCGCCGCCGACGTCACCCTCAAGGAGGGGCGGCCGCTCATCATGCTGGTCCGGGAGACCCCGCTGCACCTGGGGCACCTCAAGATGCTGACAACCCTGACCGAGATGGGCGCCGTGGTCCTGCCCCCCATGCCCGCCTTCTACAATCGTCCGCGCGAGGTCGACGACATCGTCAATCACACCGTCGCGCGCGTGCTGGACCGTCTCAACCTTCCGCAGTCGCTCGTGGCCGAGTGGCAGGGGACCCATCCGCGGGTCGCCGGCCGGCCATTAAATGCCTGACCTCTCGGTCGTCATCCCCGTCTACAACGAAGAGGACAATCTCGAGCCGCTGTGGGACGAGCTGCGCCCCGTCCTGAGCGGGCTCGGGCTCGCGTTCGAGGTGCTCTTCGTCGACGACGGCAGCCAGGACCGCAGCGCCGACATCGTCCGCGCCCTGCACGAGACCGACCGCCGCGTGCGCCTGGTCCGGCTCAAGACCAATGCCGGCGAGAGCGCGGCGACCGACGCCGGGTTCCGCGCCGCTCGCGGGCGATGGGTGGTCACGATGGACGCAGATCTTCAAAACGATCCCGCCGACATCCCGCGCCTGCTGGCCCACCTCGACCGGTGGGACGCGGCGACGGGCTGGCGGGTGCGCCGGGCCGCCGGCGACCCGTGGCCCAAACGGATGGCCTCCCGGATCGCGAACCGGATGCGCAACTGGCTGAGCGACGAGGCCATCCAGGACAGCGGCTGCACCTTCCGGGCGTTCCGGCGCGAATGCCTGCGCGCGCTCGTCCTCTACCGGGGCGCGCACCGCTTCATCCCCACGCTGCTGCGGATGCAGGGATACCGGGTCGTGGAGGTCCCCGTCAGCCATCGGCCGCGGCGAGCCGGGCGCTCGAAGTACGGCATCATGGATCGCGCCCTCGTCGGCTTCGTCGACCTCCTGGCTGTTCGCTGGATGAAATCCCGGCGCCTGCGCTACGAGGTTGCCGAGGACCTCGGCAGCGACCTCGTCCGCGACTGACCCGGCCGTGCGTGTCCTCCTGGTCGGCGTCGGGCGGTGGGGCGAGAAGCACTTGCGTGTGTGGCGCGAGCTGGGCGCCGACGTCTGGGTCGCGGACACCTCACCGGAGCGCCGGGCCTGGGCGCTGCGCCAGGGGCTCCCGCCCGCCCGCATCGTCCCCGAGGCCGCCGCGGCGCTCGACGCGGTCGACGTCGTCGACGTCGTCACGCCGGCCGATGGCCACGCCGCCCTCGCCGAGGGAGCTCTGGCCGCCCGCCGCCACTGCTTCGTCGAGAAGCCGCTGGCGCTGACGGCCGCCGAGGGCCGCCGGCTGGAGACGGCGGCCCGCCAGGCTGGGTGCGTGCTCCAGGTCGGCCACATCTTCCGCTTCCATCCGGCGACGACGGTGGTGCGCGAAGCCCTGGAGGCCGGACGGATCGGCGGCGTTCGCTTTGCCACCGCGCGCTTCGCCGGCTTCAAGCGCCCGCGCGCGGACGTCGGCGTCACCCACACCGACGCCGTGCACTTCTTCGATCTGTTCGCGTATCTGCTGCGGCGGCCACCGGCGCGCGTGACCGCGATCCGGCGCGATTTCCTGGGCCGCGGCCTGGATGACCTGTCGGTGACCGTCGTTGAGTACGGCGACGTTGCCACGGTCGTGCAGGCGGACTACTTCACACCGGGTGCCTGGCGCGAGTGCACGATCGTCGGCGAGCAGGGGAGCCTGGTGGCGGATTACGTGGCGTCGACGGTGACGCTACACCAGGCGGGGCATCGGCGTCACGACGGCGGCTGGGAGGCCGTCGACACGGGCAAGGAGGATCTATCGACCGACGCCGGCGAGCCGCTGCGGCGCGAGCTGGAGGCGTTCCGGGACGCCTGCGCCGGCCGCCGGGACAACCCGGTGCCGGCCGCGGCCGGGGTGACGGCCCTGGAGGTCGTCGAGGCGGCCGCGCTGGCCGCCCGGCTCGGCCGCGCGGTGACGCTCGAGGAGGTGCAGCCCGGCGCTAGGCCTCGGCTGTCGTCGGGTCGATGACTTCCTTGATCTCGGAGATTCGATTGGCCGGGAACCCGCCCTGCCGGGCGTGCTCGCGGATCATCTCCTCGTCGGGCGCGATGTAGATGCAGTAGACCTTGTCCGCCGTCACGAAGCTCTGGATCCACTGGATACGGGGCCCGAGCTTGCCGAGCACCGAGCACGATTTCGCCGAGATCGATTGCAGATCCTGCTCGCTGAGCTTGCCCGCGCCGGGGAGATCACGCTCGATCACGTATTTGGGCACGGCGGCCTCCTTGTCGGATGTGCGGCGCGATATCGGTGGTGCCGAAGGGGGGACTCGAACCCCCACACCCTTGCGGGCACATGACCCTGAATCATGCGCGTCTGCCAATTCCGCCACTTCGGCAGCGAGGCGGCGTTCATAATACCCTTCACTCATGGCCAGTCAAGGGGAAGGCGACCGCACTGTGGCGACCAACCGGCGCGCCCGCCACGAGTACGAGATCCTGGAAACCATCGAGGCCGGTCTGGTGCTGCGCGGGACGGAGGTCAAGTCGCTGCGGGCTGGCCAGATGACGTTCAAGGACTCCTACGCGACGCTGCGGAACGGGGAGGCCTGGCTCATCGGCTGCCACATCGCGCCCTACAGCCACGGCACGGACGCCAACCACGATCCCGAGCGGGACCGCAAGCTGCTGCTCCACGGACGGGAGATCGCGCGTCTCACGGGCAAGGTCGCCGAGCGGGGCCTGACCCTCGTGCCCCTGCGCCTGTACTTCAAGAAGGGGCGCGCCAAGCTCGAGCTGGGCCTGGCCCGGGGCCGGAAGCTCCACGACAAGCGCTCGGCGTTGCGCGAGCGCGAGGTCCGGCGCGAGATGGATCGGGCCGCGCGGGCGGGACGGCGGGGCCAGTGGTAAACTGAGGCCCATAAGGGGGCGACAGGCTTCGACGGGAATCAGTGAGGTCCAGGCTGCGTCTCGAGGTTTCTCTCCCCTCGTTAAAAAGAGAGAACGGTATAGCTGCCGACACTCAGCTAGCCCTGGCGGCCTAACAACCGCTGGCGTCGGCCAGATCGAGTCATCGGGGTCTGGGAACCGGCGTCATATTCCGGTGACTGGCTCTGAACCTTGCCTCAGGGGAGGAGCGAGAAACATGAGGCTGGCCCCGCGGTCCTCCTGCCGGATGGAGGGCTGAGGGGCGAGAGAGCAGCAAGATAAACCGGCTATCGACGTAGACGCCTGCGGCTGAGGGTTTCCGGACGTGGGTTCAATTCCCACCGCCTCCACCAACATAACCGCACACGCCCTTGAGGTGAGGGACGCGGCACCACCGAAGAGTCACTCGCTCGCGGGTGTGATCTACCTGCACTCCGCGGGCAGTGCGCGCGTGCCGTTCTGGAAGTTCGTCGTGGCGGACGCGGGCGCCGCCTTATTCGGCGTGCCGTTGGCGTTCGGGTCGGCGTACTTCTTCACGGATCAGATCCAAGCCATCATGGCCGATGTGCACCGGGCAGAGCGCTGGCTCGGTCTCGCCGGCCTCCTGACGCTTGCGGCGATGCTGGTCGTTGGTGTGTGGCGATGGCGTCATCGCGTCCCGAAGGAGCGTCTGGACGAGGAGCCGTAGTGGACCCCTTCTACGCCGTCGTTAGGGTGATCGCGCGGTTCTGGATCTGGTTCTTCTTCGAACGCGTCGAGGTCCGGCACCCGGAGCGGGTACCGCGCATGGGTCCGGTGCTCCTCTGCATCAACCATCCGAACAACCTGATCGACTCGCTGCTCGTGGGGTCGGTGCTCCCGCGGAAGGTGCACTACCTCGCCACCGCCGCGCTTTTCCGCAATCCGCTCATCGCGCGGTTCCTCGTCGCGTTGGGGGTGATTCCCGTCTACCAGAAGGCGGACGACCCCGACAGGATGAGTCGCAACGTGGAAATGTTCGGGGCGTGCGACGAGGCATTCGACCGGGGGCGCCTCATCGCCATCTATCCCGAAGGCGTCACCCGCGCGGAGGCGCACGCGCAGCGGATCAAGACGGGCGCGGCGCGGATCGCGCTCGGCTACGAGGCGCACTCCCCGGGACGCCTCACGGTCGTGCCGGTAGGGCTCAGTTTCGCGCCCCGCAAGAGGTTCCGCGGGCGCGTCCTCGTCTCGTTCGGCGAGCCGGTCGACGTCTCGGCGTACCTCGCCGGCTACCGCGAGGAGCCGGCGAAGGCGCTGCATGCGCTCACGACGGCGATCCAGGGAGCGATGGAGCGCGAGGTGGTTCACGTCGAGCGCATCGACACGGCGGCATTCGGGCGCGCCGTGGAGGCGCTCTATCGCGGCGAGCTCGAGCGTGAGCTGTGGGAGGAGCGCTGGCTCTCGGGACGGCAGATCAACCCGTTCCAGCCCTCCGGGTCGATCGCGGCCGCGGTCGAGCACTTTCGCAAACAGGACCCCGAGCGCATCGAGCGCCTCTGGCAGCGGATTCTCGGTTACCACGCCGGACTCGCCACCTACCGGCTCCATGACGAAGCGGTGCGGACTCGCCTCGAGCGCACAGCGGAGCGGCAGCGGGTTGCGCGGTCATGGCAGACGATCGTAGGCGTCCCGCTCTTCGCGTACGGCTCGGCCGTGAATTTCCTCCCCTACTACCTGCCCGGGTGGCTCGCGACGCGGATGTCGCGCAGGCAGACGGACTACGCGACGATCCGGCTCCTCGCGAGCGTGGTCGCGTTCCCGCTCTTCTGGGCGCTCGAGACGGCGCTCGTCGGATGGGCGGCCGGTCTCCCATGGGCGCTCGCCTTCTTCCTCTCACTCCCGCTCGGGGGTCTGCTCGCGTACCGGTATCTGGTCGGCACCGGGCGCTTGCGCCACCAGCTCAGGTTCGGCGCGCTGCTCCTCACGCGCGCTCAGGAAGCGAGGCGCCTCCTCGCTGAGCGCCGTGAGATCATCGAGGAGCTCGAGCGCGTCCAGCGCGACTACCTGGGGGGCGCGAAAGGACCGAGCGTTTGAAGTGGACGCCGGCCGCCGTCGAATCATGCCGAAATGCCGAGACCGTCGATCTCAGTCGTCCTTGGCTCTGGAAGGGCGCAGTACATCCAGGCCTTTTCCGCAACGTGGATTGGGCCGCGGTGAATCGGCGCCTGCGCGAGGGCGCCGCGGTGTGACAAGGGGGACCTCCGGGTCGATTCGCCCCTCAGCTCTCCTTGCGGTCCTGCGCCGGACCGCGGGCCTTCGTGAGGTTGGCGGCCGTGTTGATCAGCGCCATGTGCGACATCGCCTGAGGGAAGTTGCCGAGCATGCGGCGCGTACGCGGCTCGTACTCCTCGGCGAGGAGCCCGACATCGTTGCGCACGGCCAGCAGCCGTTCGAACAGCGTGCGGGCCTCGTCGTGGCGGCCCTGGAGCGCGAGGTTGTCTGCAAGCCAGAACGAGCACGGCAGGAAAGCGCCCTCGCCCGGCGGCAGGCCGTCCACCTCGGGGACCGTAGGATAGCGCGCGACGAAGCCGTCGGTCGTCAGCCGCTCCTCGATAGCTTTCACTGTCCCGCGCATGCGCGGGTCGTCGAAGGACAGGAAGCCGACGAGCGGGATCATCAAGAGGCTCGCGTCGAGGAGCCGCCCGCCATAGAACTGCACGAAGGCGCCGATCTCCGGATCGTAGCCCTTCGCGCAGACGTCGGCGTGGATCTGGTTGCGCGCGGTTCGCCACCGATCCACCGGGCCCTCGAGGCCGAAGCGCTCGACGGCCTTGACGGCACGGTCGAGCGCGACCCAGGCCATCACCTTCGAGTGCGTGAAGTGGCGGCGCGGGCCGCGCACCTCCCAGATCCCCTCGTCGGGCTCCCACCAGGCGCGCTCGACGTACTCAACCATCCGCCGCTGGACATGCCAGGCGCTCTCGTCAGGGGGCAGCCCGAGCCGGCGCGCCGTGTGGAGGGCGTCCATCACCTCGCCGTAGACGTCGAGCTGGAACTGCGAGGCGGCGGCGTTGCCCACGCGCACCGGCGTCGAGCCAGCGTAGCCGGGCAGCCAGCCGAGCTCCCACTCCGGCACGAGCCTCTCCCCGGACACGCCGTAGAGCATCTGGGCCTGCGCCGGCTCACCGGCCACCGCGCGCAGGAGCCACTCGCGCCAGTCGGACGCCTCCTGGGTATAGCCACCGAGCATCAGCGCGTAGAGCGTGAACGTGGCGTCTCGGAGCCAGCAGAAGCGGTAGTCCCAGTTGCGGACGCCGCCGAGCCACTCTGGCAGCGAGGTGGTCGCGGCCGCGAGGAGGCCCCCGCTCGGCCGGTAGGTCAGAGCCTTGAGGGTAATCAGCGAGCGGACGACGGCGTCACGATACGGTCCCTGATAGGTGCAGCGGTCCGACCACTCCCGCCACCACCGTTCGGTGGCTACGATGCTCCGCTCGGGGTCCTCCCGGGCCGCCGATGGCTGGTAGGAGCGCTGCCACTCGAGCGTGAAGGGGATGTGCTCGCCGGGCGACACCGTGAAGTCGCCGATCGTATGGAAGTTCTCGCCTCGCAGCGGGACCGGCGTGCGGACGCGGATCAAGTCCGCACCGCCGATCGCCGTAAGCCCGTCCTCGGTCCGACGCACCCACGGAATCAGCGAGCCGTAGTCGAAGCGGATGGTGAGCTCCGTGCGCATCGGCACGCGCCCGCGCCGGCCCTCGACCACGCGGAAGACGTCCGGCACGTCGCTGCGGACCGGCATGCAGTCGATAACCGCCACGACGCCCTCCGCGGTCTCGAATTCGGTCTCGAGAACGAGCGTACCCTCGCGATAGCGCCGGCGGACCGCCCGCGGCTCACCCGCCGGCGCGAGGAGCCAGCGGCCGTGCTCCGGACCACCGAGCAGCGCCGCGAAGCAGGCCGGTGAGTCGAAGCGCGGGAAGCAGAGCCAGTCGATCGACCCGCTCCGGCTCACCAGCGCTGCCGTCTCGCAGTCGCCGATCAGCGCGTAGTCCTCGATCGGCGCTGACGTCACCTCGCCTCCTGTGTGCGCGGGTCGG
>DASTIC010000292.1:0-3784 GCA_035717845.1 Solirubrobacteraceae bacterium | reverse complement strand
GCCGCCTGAACCGCGCCTTCCGGAGAGCTCCGCCTAGAGCGGGGCTCTCCGCAGGCCGCCGAGGAACTGGTCGAGCGCGAAGTCGTAGTGGGCGTCGGACCCGTCGGCGCCCATCTCGGCTGCCGTCTGGACGGTGAGCGGGAAGGCGTCGGCCGGCAGGGACGCGAGCGCGGCGCCGAGGTCGCGGGCCGGGTCGCGCGCGGTCGTGAACGACGCCCAGCCGTAGTTGAGCGCGATGACGCCGCTGAAGGCGGCGACGGCCTCGGCGTCGGAGAGACCGCCACCGCGGAGGATGCCGAGCGCGAGCTCGCCGACGCGGACAGCCGCCAGGCCGGGGCTCGGCTGGTTGAAGAGCGGCGCGACGGCCCACGGATGCTGGGTCAGGAGGCGCCGATGGGCGCGCGCGAACCCGCGCAGATCTTCGATCCAGTCACCCGTGGGAGGCCCGGGCTCGAAGCGGCTCAGGACCCGGTCGAGCAGCGCGTCGACGAGCTGGTCCTTGGTCGCGAAGTGGTTGTAGAGGGCCATCGGCACGGCGTCGAGCCGGGCGGCGACCGCCCGCATCGTCAGCCGGTCGAAGCCCTCGGTCGCGACCGCTTCCGCGGCGTCGAGGATCGCCTCCTGGCTCAGGGACCCCCGCGGTCGCCGGGTACGAGCTCGACGGTCGTGGTGCGGCTGGTTCGGGACCGAGCTTCAGGACTGGCGCTCACCGGCCTGATCGCCGGCGGCGCCGTTGGCGCCGCCCAGGCGGCGCTGCTGGGCGCCGGCCGCTGGGCCGCCGTCACCGCCGCGGCCTGGACGCTCGGGTGGATGCCGACGGTCGCCATCGGCGTCGACGTCGAGCAGGGCTTCTTCGTGTTCGGCTCGAGCGGCGCGGCGAGCACCTCGGCTATGGCCTGACCGGCGCCTGGACCACCCTCATGTTGGTCTGAGCCCGGTCGTCAGCGCGTCACGGTGGCGAGTCGTGCGCCGAGGGCGACGAGCACGCCGCCGGTCAGCGCGTCGAGGGTCCGCCGCACCCGCGGGCGCCGCAGCGCGTCGCCCGCCCGGGCCACCACTCCCGCGTACGCGCACAGCCACGCGAGGGTCATGGCGCAGAACAGGAGTCCCAGGCCGAGCAGCGCCGGGAATGTCTCCCCGAACTGCGGCAGCAGGCTCGTGAAGAAGACCGCCATCTTCGGGTTGGCGAGGTTGCTCAGCAGCCCCTGCCGCAGCTCCCGCCCGCCCGCCGTGCCGTGAGCGCCGCCGTCGTGCGGCCGCCCGCGAGCCGCCGCGAGCAGCGCCTGGGCGCCGAGGAACACGAGGTACGCGGCGCCGGCGAGCTTCAGGGCCACGAACGCCGGCTCCGAGGCGACGACCAGCGCCGCCACGCCGAGGCTCGCCGCCAGCGCCCACACCGCCTGGCCGGCGACCACGCCCACGGCCGTCCGGCATCCGGCGCCCCGCCCACCGGCCAGCGTGTTGCGGATCGTCAGCGCCGTGTCCTGCCCCGGCGTCACGATGACCACGGCCGCGACGCCGATGAAGGCCAGGAGCTCGGTCACGAGGTACAGCCTCGCAAGAATGCGCACCGACCGACTTCCTGTGAAGGAGAACCTGTGCCCGACTACGCGATCGTGAACCTGCTCGAGCTCGACGACTCCGTCGAGGGGAGGGTGCCCGGCCTGGAAGGGCGCTTCGGCCGCAAGCTCCTCGGGTCTCGCGACCTGGGCCTGAGCCACTGGCGCTATGCGCCGGGCACGCGCAACTCCGTGGGCCACAGCCACCGGGAGCAGGAGGAGGCCTATGTGGTGGTCGCCGGATCGGGCCGCGTGCTGCTCGACGACGAGGTGCGCGAGATCCGCCGGTGGGACGTCGTGCGGATCGCGCCCGCGGTCGTGCGCGCCTTCGAGTCCGGGCCCGACGGGCTCGAGCTGATCGCCGTCGGCGGGCCGAGGCCGGAGGGCGGCGACGGCATGCCGACCGAGGTGGCGTGGCCCGACGCCGGCGAGTGATCGGTCATGATCGCCTCGCAGACGACCGAGGAGGGAAGGGTGTTCGACGACCTGGCGGGCAAGGTGGCCGTGGTCTCCGGGGGTGCGCGAGGGCTCGGCCTCTCGATGGCGCGCGCGCTGGCGCGGCACGGCGTGCGGGTCGGTCTGGTGGACCTGCTCGAGGAGGTCGAGACGAGCGCCGCGCGGCTCGCCGACGAGCTCGGCGTTGACGCGGTCGGCCTCAGGGCAGACGTCACGTCGGTCGGGAGCGTGGCGGCCGCGTTCGCCCGCGTCACGGAGGTCCTGGGGAGCCCCAGCCTGCTGATCAACGCGGCGGGCGTCACGGTCTGGGAGGACAGCCTCGACGTCGGCCCGGAGTCGTGGCGACGGGTGATCGACATCAACCTCACGGGCACGTTCCTCTGCTGCCAGGCCCTCGGACGCGCGTGCCGCGACGGCGGCCACCCCGGCGCGATCGTCAACGTGTCGTCGATGTCGGGCCGCGTCGTCAACGTCCCCCAGCACCAGACGTCCTACAACGCGTCCAAGGCGGCGGTGGACCAGCTCACGAGGTCGCTCGCGGTGGAGTGGGCCGAGCTCGGCGTGCGCGTCAACGCCGTCGCTCCCGGCTACTTCCTGTCCGACATGACGCGACAATTCACGGAGGCGAACCCGGAGCTCGCCGAGCGCTGGCGCGGGATGATCCCGCTCGGCCGCATGGGCGAGCCGCAGGACCTGGACGGGCTCGTGGTGCTCCTGTGCTCGGACGCGTCCTCGTACCTCACCGGCCAGAGCATCGTCATCGACGGGGCGTACACGGCGGTCTGACGTGTCCACCGAGATCGATCGCCTCGTCGCGCTCTCGCGCCTGCTCGGCGATCCCGCCCGCAACCTCGCCATCCTCGGCGAGGGAAACACCTCGATCCGGACCGCGGGCGGTCGCATGCTGGTCAAGGCCAGCGGCGCGTCGCTGGGGTCGGCGACCGCGGACGACTTCGTCGAGGTCGACCCGGGCGCGCTGCTCGCCGTGCTCGACGACCCGGAGGCCGACGACGCGACCGTCGCGCGGGCGTTCGCCGAGATCGAGGCCCGGGCCGGGCGCCGCCCCTCCGTCGAGGCGATGCTCCACGCCGTCTGCCTCGAGGTGGGCGGCGCCGTCGCCGTCGGCCACACGCACCCGGTGCCGGTCCTGGCGATCCTCTGCTCCCCTCACGCCGAGGCGCTGGCGACCGAGATGCTGTTCCCGGACCAGATCGTCGTGCTCGGGCGGTCGCCCCTCTACGTGCCGTACGTCGATCCGGGCCTCGAGCTGGCCCGGCGCGTGCGGGATGAGCTGAACGCGCGCGTCGCCGAGCCGCCGAAGGTCATCTACCTCGGCAACCACGGTGTGTTCGCGCTGGGGCAGACGCCGGAGGAGGTGGTGCAGATCACCGAGATGGCCGTCAAGGCCGGCCTCGTCCTCGCCGGCGCACTCGCCGCCGGCGGCGTGCGGGCGCTCTCGCCCGCGGACGCCGACCGCATCCACGGCCGGCCGGACGAGCACTACCGCCGCGCGGCGCTGAGGGGCACGTGATGGGCCAGCCGCTCTCGGGCAAGGTCGCGGTGGTGACGGGCGCAAGCTCGGGCATCGGGCTCGCGATCGCCCACGAGGTCCACCGTCTCGGGGCGACGGTGGTGATCGCGGCCCGCTCGCGCGAGCGCCTCGCCGGCGCGGCCGCGTCCGGGGGCGAGCGGTGCACCGCGGTCGTGGGCGACGTCACGCGCGGGGAGGACGTCGAGCGGCTCGTCGGCGGCACGATCGAGGCGCACGG
>DASTIC010000291.1:0-7812 GCA_035717845.1 Solirubrobacteraceae bacterium | reverse complement strand
CCTTCGACGTGTCCTTCAATCGTCAGATCTTCACTGCCGCTCAATTCGCCTTTGATGACCACCGACTTGCCGATATTCACCTTGTCCCTCGCAATCTCAGGCCGTTTGTCGCCGGTTTGAGGAGCGGCGACCGTTGTGGCCGCCGCCGGAGGAGCCGCCGGAGCCGCCGCCTCCTCCGCCGCCAGGCCGTCCGCGGCCACACGGGCCGCCGGGTCGACCGTCGAGGCGCGTCGTCGCCCTCGCCGGCGCGGGCGGTGCCCTCGCCATCGCCGGGGTCGCCGCCGCCCTGCTGCTCGGCGGCGGCGGCTCCGACACGGGGCCGACCACGCCCGGCACGGCGTACGACTTCGACAACGACGGCCGCCAGGAGGTGGTCGTCGGCGCGGCACGCGGCTTCGAGGCGGGCGGTGACGAGCCGGTCGGCATCGTGGTCTGGCACTCCGGGCTGGAATCGACCGAGGGGCTGGCGATCCGCTCCGAGGACGCCGGGGTCCCCGGGCCGCCCCTCCGCAGCGACCGCTTCGGTGCCGCGCTGGCGAGCGGCGACTTCGACCGCGACGGGACGCCCGACCTCGCGATCGGCGTGCCCGGGCGCGACCGCGTGGCCGTCCTCTACTCGCCGTCACCCGACAACGTTCGCACCAAGGCGATCACCGCCGACGACATGGGCAGCCCGCCCGTCACCCGCTCCTTCGGCTTCGCCCTCGCCGCCGCGGACTTCGACGACGACGGCTATGTCGACCTCGCCGTGGGCACCCCGGGCACCCCGTTCCAGCGCGCGAACTACGAGCTCGGTTCAGTCCACATCGTCCCCGGCGGCGCCCGGGGGCTGGACGCCGGCGCCGCGCGGGCAATCGCGGCCCCCGAGGACTCCTCCGGCTTCGGCAGCCGCCTGGCCGCCGGAGACCTCGATCGCGACGGCCACATCGATCTCGTGGCCGGATCGCTCGACGAGCCCGACGGCCCCAACACCGGGCACATCGCGTTCTGCCTCGGCAGCCCCGAGGGACCCGACAGCTGCACGGTTGCGAACTCCACGAGCGAGATCGCCAGCTCGGCCCTCGCCGTCGGCGACCTCAACGGGGACGGCTACGCCGACGTCGTGCAGGGCGACCAGGGCAACGAGGACGCGGGGGAGGAGTTCCCGAACAAGGCCGGCGAGGTTCGGCTGTGGCTGGGTCGCGACGGCGGCCCTTCAGGCGACCCGGTCGTCATCACGCAGGCGAGCCCGGGGATCCCGGGCGACCCCGAGCCGGGCGACGCGTTCGGCCACGACGTCGCTGCCGGCGACGTCGACGGGGACGGGCTGGACGACATCGTCGTCGGGGCTCACGGGGACGAAGAGCACGGCACCGTCACGGTGATCCGCGGCGCCCGGTCGGGCTACTCGAAGTCGGCGGCCTACATGCTCGACGCACCCGGGACCGACGAGGGGCATGTCGGTGGCTCGGTCGCGCTGCTGGATCTCGACGACGACGAGGACAACCTGCTGGACCTCGTGGTGGCCCGCGAGCAGGCGCCAAGCCTCGACGAAGCGGTCATCGTGTACATGCGAAAGGGCAATAGCTTCGAGCCCGGCGTCGCGCTGTCGGGCCTGAACGCTCTCGGCACCGCAGACGACTCGCCCCTGCGGATCGGTCGCTGATCGCCGGTCTGGATAGGGTCCGCCCCGACTCGACCCCGGGAGGGCCCTCAAGATGATGATCAACCACCTGTCGAAGCGGGTGATCCCGTTCCGGCCGCACGACGCCAAGCGCGTGGGCGAGGGGTGCTTCTACCTCGACCAGATCGTGTGGCTCAACGGCGACCGCATCGAGCTGGGGGATCGCGTCTCGTTCAACTTCGGGTGCTACGTGAACGGCTTCGGCGGGTTGACCTTCGAGGACGGGGCGAACATCGGGCCGTACTGCATGCTGCACACCGCCAACCACAACTTCGACGAGCTGGACCGGCCGGTGGTCGCCCAGGGCTGGGCCGAGTCCGAGCCGATGGTGATCGGCCGCAACGCCTGGATCGGCATGGGCTCGGTGATCCTGCCCGGCGTGCGGATCGGCGAGGGCTGCGTGGTCGGGGCCGGGAGCGTCGTCACGCGCGACATCGAGCCGTTCTCGGTGGCGGCCGGCAACCCCGCGCGGGTGCTGCGGAGCCGGCGCTGATGCGCGTCCTGTTCCTGCACCAGCAGCCGTGCATGCGCGCGCTCAAGTACGCGGTCGGCCTGCGCGCCGTGCGGCCCGAGCTGGAGCTCGGCTTCGCATACCGCGGCCGCACGCTGACCGAGTTCTACGGCGCCGGCGACGAGCTGTTCGACCGCTGGTGGCGGCTCGGCCCCGACCTCGCCGGCGATCTCGAGCGCGTGCTCGCGGAGTGGGAGCCGGACCTGGTGCACTCGCACAACCTGCCCGACGCGCTGACCGTGCTGGCGCTGGAGGCGGCCGACGTGCCGGTCATCCACGACGTGCACGACATGCACAGCCTGCGCAGCACGCCGTACGAGGACGGCTTCCCGGACCAGGGCGACGCGGACGAGCTCGAGCGGGCGGCGGTCGAGGGCTGCGCCGGGCTGATCACGGTGTCGGACGTGCTGCTCGGCGAGCTCGCCGCGCGCTACGAGCTGCCGCCGCACACCCGCGTGCACCCGAACTACGCGCTGGCGCGCGACCTGCCGGCCGTTATACCGGCGCCCGCCGGCGGCCCGCTGCGCATCGCTTACCAGGGCACGCTGTCGCGCAGCGGCGGCCACTACGACCTGTACGAGATCTTCGCCGCGATCGCGGACCAGGGGCTCGAGCTGCACGTCTTCGCGGCGCGCGAGGCCCCGGACTACCGCGACCTCGAAGGCGTGACCGTGCACGACCCGCGGCCGCCCGCCACGCTGATGCGCGAGCTGCCGGCCTACGACTTCGGCTGGGCGGGCTTCAACGCCAAGCTCAATGCCGCGCACCTCGACACCGCGCTGCCGAACAAGGCGTTCGAGTACCTCGGCTGCGGCCTGCCGGTGATCACGCTCCGCCATCGCGCGCTGGCGCGGCTGGTCCAGGAGGAGGGGGTCGGCGTCGTACTCGACCGCGTCGAGGACCTCAGCGCCGCGCTCGCGGCGCTCGACGTCGTGGCCGTGCGGCGCCGCGTGGCCGCCGCCCGCGGCCGCTTCACGGTCGAGGGGAACATGGGCCACATCCTCGATCTCTACGACGAGCTCACGCAGCCCGCTCCGACACCCACTGGCCGACCAGCCCTCTGAAGTGGGCCAGGAAGCGCTCCTGCTCGTGCTGCGGGTACGTGCCGCGGACGGTGTCGACCAGCAGCGAGTCGAAGTCCGGCGAGTCGACCCAGTCGTACACGAGCTCGTCCACGTGCGGGAGCCGTGAGTCGCAGAAGTCCCGGTAGCGCTCGACCTCGAAGTACTCGTCCGCCAGCCGCCGGTAGCCAGCCAGCTTCTCCTCGTAGGAGAGATCCTCTCGATCGCCGATGTCGAAGTAGCGCCGGGTGTCGAGGTCGATCTGCGGCCGGCGCCCGGTCACGACGCAGAACACCGTCCAGCGCAGGAGCGCCTTCATCGCCCACGGGAAGTAGTAGTGCAGGCTGGTGACGGCGACGTCCGGCGATGCGTTGGCGTAGTCGATCGGGTGGGCCTCCGAGCCGCGGACGAGCGTCTCGCACGAGTTGAACTCCCAGCGGAAGAACGCGTTGATGAGGCGGCTGATGGTCAGGACCTCGTCGCCCACCTTCGCGTCCAGGAAGTCGTGGTCGACGGCGTAGCGGTCGTGCATCGGCTCGTCGGGGCGGAAGTGCATGATCATCGTCTCGGCGCCGATCGAGAGCGAGCGGGCGAAGACGTCGAAGCCGTCGACCGCCGCCTGGAGGTGCATGAGCCGCTGCCCGGACGCGTCGTAGGCGCGGTGCAGCTCGTCGGGGCCCGTGATGTGGCTCACGCCCACCCACTGGCCGCCGTCGTAGGGCTTCATGAACAGCGGGTAGCCGATCTCCTCCGCGATCGCCTCGAGGTCGAACGGCCGGTTGTAGCGGGCCGCCGTGTAGGCGTAGCGGGCGTTCTCCGGCGGGTTCTTGTACGGCACAAGGACCGTCTGCGGCACCTTCAGGCCGAGCCGGAGCATCGCGCAGTACGCGGCGTGCTTCTCCATCGCCTGGAACGTGAAGGGCGAGTTGAGCAGGTACACGTCGTCCATCAGCGCGACCTTCTTCAGCCACTCGCGGGGGACGAAGTACCAGTAGGCGAGGCGGTCGACCACGAGGTCGTAGCGCGGCTTGTCGCGCAGGTCGAACGGCTCGATGGTGATCCGCTCGGTTTGGAGATGGTGCGTGGTGCCGGCCGCGTCCTTGACCGGCCCCAGGCGCCCGAGCAGCGTCTCGAAGGCGCGCGGCCAGTCCTCCTCCGTCCCCAGCAGCAGTCCGATCAGGTGATCCGTCATCAGCAGAACCGGGGGAGATGATGCGCGATCTGGGCGCGCCATGACGGCCAGTCGTGCGGCACGTCGTGCCCCCAGAGGTCGAGCTCGTGGCAGATGCCCTTCTCGGACAGCAGGCCGGCGAGGTGCTTCGTGCTCTCCAGCGCGCCGGTGGTGTCCTCCCACATGCCCTGGCCGCACACCAGCACGAAGCTCGCGCGCGAGCGGATCCAGTCGAGGTGGTCGCCGTGGAACCCCGACACCTCGCCGGTGACGCCGAACTCGTAGTTGCCCGAGAGGCAGATGGCGGCCGTGAACAGGTCCGCCCGGCGGAGGACGAAGTTGGCGGCGTGGAAGGCGCCCATGCTGCACCCCGTGGTGAGGATGTCCTGCGGGCCGCCGAGGTCGTCGTGGATGAACGGCGCCACCTGGTCGATGACCCAGGACTCGTAGCGCGAGCGGTCGCCGGAGTCGAAGGCGTCCACGCAGTAGAGCTTCGCGCGGCCCGCGTCGACCAGGTGGCCGACCGCCTCGAGCATCCCGCGGTCCTGGAAGTCGTACGCGCCGCCGCCCTCGGACGGGAACGCGAGCACCGGGCGGCCGTAGTGACCGTGCACGACGACGCGACCGGAGCCGCCGATCGCCGGCGAGTGCAGCTCCACCACGCGGGCGCTCATCCCCACACCGCCGCCAGCAGCCGCGTGAGGTGCGGGTGGAAGGTGTCGCGCCAGCCGGTGTAGTTGTGCAGGTCGGGGTTCACGTGCAGCGTGGCGTCGAAGCCCTGGGTGGCGAGCGCGCGGGCCATCAGCCGGTTGTTGGCGAGATTCTCCTCGCTGACGCCGCAGGTGAGCGCCGTGGGAACGGGCGGGCCGGCGTCGCGATGCAGCTCCCGCACCACCCGGACGATCCGGCGGTAACGCGGGAAGCGCGACTCGTGGGCGTCGTGGCGAGGGACGAAGAACGAGCCGGACTGGAGGAACATGCCCGCGAAGACGCCGCGGCGGGCGTGGGCGTGGAGCATGGCGAGCCCGCCGAGGCTGGCGCCCATGCCGACGGGCACCGCTCCCTCCAGGACCGGGAGGACGTCGGTGGCCAGCGCGCGGGCGTAGTGGGCCGAGCCCGAGTACCACTCGTCGCGGTGGCCGGGTCCGAGCATCGCGACCCGGAACGGCGGCAGGTCGCCGGCGGCGATCATCGCTCCCGCGTAGTGGGTGAGCGAGCTGAGGGCGTCGTACTCGGGGCCGTCGTTGGCGACGAGGAGCGGGAGAGCGGTCGCGTCGCCGCCGGACGGGCTCCAGATCCTGACCGGCACCGTGCCGCGCAGGCCGCGCCCGCGCGGCGCGAGCTCGGTCGTCTCGCCCGGGACGGGCTCGGTGGCGAGCCAGCCGGGCGGCTCGTAGCCGGCCGACTGGACGACGGACTTCTCCCCGAAGGCGCCGGGCGCACGGTCGGGCGCCGCCGGGTCACCGATGAGCTCGCGGTCGCCCCCGGGGAGCTCGAGCTCGAGCAGGTACTCGAGCCGGTCGAGCGGCCCCAGGTCGACCTCGAGCACCCACTCGTCGCCCTCGCGGGTGAAGTCGGCCTTCGGCAGGTCCGACCGCAGCCGGACCGCCGCGTAGCGGTGATCGGGGTCGGGCACGCGGAAGCTGACGGGATCGATCCGGGTCTCGGCGGTCACGGCCTGCCGCCGGCCCGCGCCAGGCGGGCGGCCGCCTCGTCGATCACCGCGTCGCGCTTGCAGAAGGCGAAGCGCACGAGCGAGCGGCCGGCCTCCTGGTCGTCGTAGAAGACGCTCGTGGGGATGGCGACCACGCCGGCGCGCTCGGGAAGCTCGCGGCAGAAGGCGGCGCCGTCGCCCTCCACGCGGGCGTTGACGAAGTAGGTGCCGGCGGGGGAGAGCGGCTCGAGCCCGGCGGCCTCGAGCCCGGCGCAGATGCGGTCGCGCTTGGCGCGGTACGCCGCCGCGAGCTGCTCGTAGAAATCGTCGTCCATGCCCAGCGCCGCCGCGCTGGCGTGCTGGAGCGGCGTGCCGCCGGCGAACGAGAGGTACTGCTTGGCGCCCCGGACGGCGGCGACGAGCGGGGGAGGGCCGCTCGCCCAGCCGATCTTCCAGCCGGTCGCCGAGAACGTCTTCCCGATCGAGGAGATCGTCAGCGTGCGCTCGGCCATGTCGGGCAGGGTGGCGAGCGGCACGTGCCGGCCGTCATAGACGAGGTGCTCGTAGACCTCGTCGGCGATGGCGACGAGGTCGTGCTCCCGGCACACGGCGGCGATCTGCTCGAGCTCGGCGGCGTCGAACACCTTGCCGGTCGGGTTGTGGGGCGTGTTGAGCAGCAGCAGCCGGGTCTTGGAGGTGACGGCCGCGCGCAGGGCGTCGACGTCGAGCTGCCAGTCGGGCGGTCGCAGGGTGACGGTGCGGCGGCGGGCGCCGGCCATCGCGATCCCGGCCGCGTACGAGTCGTACAGCGGGTCGAAGACCGCGACCTCCTCGCCGGGCTCGAGCAGCCCGAGCAGCGCGGCGGCGATCGCCTCGGTGGCGCCGAACGTCACCTGCACCCCGGTGTGGGGGTCGACGTCGAGCCCGTAGAAGCGCAGCTGGTGGTCCGCGATCGCCTCGAGCAGCACCGGCACGCCGGGCAGCGGCGCGTACTGGTTGTGCCCCTCGCGCAGCGCCCGCGCGGCGGCCTCGATCACCTCGCGCGGCCCGTCCTCGTCCGGGAAGCCCTGGCCGAGGTTGATCGAGCCGGTGCGCAGCGCGAGCGCCGACATCTCGGTGAAGATCGTCGTGCCGAAGCCGGCCAGGCGGGAGGCGATCACGGCGGGCACCCTATTCGCCATGATGCCCGCCATGGCGTTCACGGGACTGCGGGAGCGGCTGCGCCGGCGTGAGCCGCTGGCGGCCGCGTTCCTCGACCTCGGCTCGCCGGTCAGCGCGCAGGTGACGGCGATGAGCGGGTTCGACGTGGTGGTCGTCGACCTCGAGCACGGGGCGGGCGGCGAGGACGCGGCCCGGGCGCAGATCGCGGCCGCCGATCCGCACGCGGCCGTCGTCGTGCGCGTCCCGGACGGTCCGTGGCAGGCCGGCCGGATGCTCGACGCCGGTGCGCACGGCGTGATCGTGCCGCAGGTCGGGTCGGTCGAGGAGGCCGCCTCGGCGGCGCGGGCGGTGCGCTACGCGGGCTCCCGCGGGATCTCGTCGTTCTCGCGCGGCAACCGCTTCGGCGGCGCCGGGGAGGGCTTCCGCGACGACGCCGACTCGGCGCTGGCCTGCATCGTCCAGATCGAGAAGGCGAGCGCGCTCGAGGCCGTCGAGGAGATCGCCGCGATCGAGGACGTCGACGCGCTGCTGATGGGCCCGGCGGACCTCTCCAACGACCTCGGCTGCGCGCTCGATCTCGGCGCGTCGGAA
>DASTIC010000290.1:0-16486 GCA_035717845.1 Solirubrobacteraceae bacterium | reverse complement strand
GGAGCTCAAGGCGTACTGGCGCGAGCGCCTCGGCGTGCTGAAGACGCTGCTCGAGAGCTGACGGTTGTGCCGGCGAACGTCAACTGCGGCTGGGTAGGGAGGCGGTGGGGCCGGCGTGGACGGTGATGGCCGCAACCATGTCGGATTAGCCCCGGTTTCCGGGGCTAACTCGACAAGGTTCGCCGAACTATCCCCGACTACCGTCGGTTTCCGGGGGCAATCCGCGATAGTTCGCGCGGCGGCTGGCTCCCAGCCTCCCTACCCAGCCGCAGTTGACGTTCCCCGCGCCCGGGTAGGCCACAACCGTGCGCCGCGTGTCCACCGTCGCCGCCCTTGCGGCGCTGATCCTCGTCGCGCCCGCCTGCGGGGCGGCGGACAGCGCTCGCGAGCGCGTCGACAACCTGCAGGAGGAGGCCGAGCAGCTGCGAGACCGCGCGAGGACTGCCTCCGAAGAGTTCGGTCAGCGCGTGCGCGAGGCGCTGGAGGAGATCAAGCAGGCGGTGCCGGAGGCCTCCCTGCCCGCCCCGCAGGTGCGAGAGCCGACCGCGCTCGAGCGCTACATGGAGGAGGTGCTCGACAGCGTCGACGGCTACTGGACGCGCACGCTGCGCGCGTCGGGTCTCCAGGAGCCGCGCATCTCGTACTACTGGGTCCCGCCCGGCGGCCGCGTGCTGACGGCCTGCCGCACCGTCGCCGACGACAACGCCGCGTTCTACTGCTCGGCCGACGACGCCATCTACATCGCCGCGCGGTTCGCGAACGGGGTGTACCGGGGCATCGCCGACGACCTGCCCGGCGAGCGCGCCGGCCGCGGGAACGCCGTCGGCGAGTTCGGACTCGCGTACGTGATCGCCCACGAGTACGCCCACAACGTGCAGTTCGAGCTCGGCTTCTACCAGCTGCTGCGGCCCGAGGACGGCGTCAAGGCGTTCGAGCTCCAGGCCGACTGCATGGCGGGGCTGTGGGGCAACGCCGTCTACCGCGAGGGCCGCTACGACGACCAGGACGTCGAGCAGGCGATCTCGACGGCGCAGGCGGTCGGCGACTTCGACTTCGGCACGGCGCAGCACCACGGCACCCCTGACGAGCGCCGCGCCGCCTGGCTGGACGGGTTCCGGACCGGCGATCCGGCGCGCTGCCGCCGGTACGTCCCCGGAACCTGACCCGCTACCTTCGCCCGCGTGCGGAAACGGCTCGACCTGCGGATCGCGGCGCTCCACGCCCGCCGCGCCAAGCTGCTCGCCGGCCGCGGCCACTGGGCTGCGGCGGCGCGCGCGTACGAGCAGGCGGTCGCGCGGCAGCCGCAGAACCGGCACTGGCAGCTCGCGCTCGCGGCCGCGTACATGCGCACGCAGCGGTGGGAGGACGCCGCCCGCGCGTACGAGGCGGCGATCGCGCTCGACGACCGCTACGCGCGCCACCACGCCAAGCTCGGCCGCGCGCGGTCGCGGGCGCAGCAGTGGGAGGCCGCGATCGAGGCGTACGAGGCGGCGATCGACCGCAACCCGCTCCGCCCGCACTGGCATGCGGCGATCGCCCGCGCACGCCAGCACCTCGGTCACTGGGAGAGCGCGCCGACGAGCGCGCCGGACGACGCCCGCGCGCAGGCCCGGGCCTCGCGGGAGCGCAAGCGCGCGCGGCAGGCCGCGAAGCTCGCCGCGGACCCGGGCGCCACCGAGCTCGATCGCCGCCTCGCCGCCGCCAGCCCGGCGCGCTTCGCGGTGCGCCGTGGGATCGGCCGCTTCGTCTCCGAGCGGCTCGAATGGATCCAGGACGCCGCGCTCGAGCGTCCCCGCACGACCGTGGACATCGGCTTCAAGGCGTTCGTGTTCTGGGCGCAGGGGATCGAGGCGGCACCGCCGATCGTGCGGCGCTGCGCCGACGAGGTGCGCCGCCTGCACCGCGACGGCGACGTCCTGTTCCTCGACGAGGCGGCCGCGCGCGAGCACGTCACGGTTCCCGCGATGGTTGCCCGCAACGCGGGCCGCGACTGGACCCGGCTCTCGGACCTCCTGCGGCTCGAGCTCCTCAGCACCTACGGAGGCGTCTGGATGGACGCCACCTGCCTGCCGCGCGCCCGCATGCAGGACGTCGTGCCCGACCTGCTGGGCAGCGGCTTCTTCGCCTTCACGTTCCGCCGCGGCCGGCTCGGCAACTGGTTCCTGGCCAGCGAGCCGAACCACTACGTCGTCGCGATGCTGCGGGAGGCCCACTACGAGTACTGGCAGGCCTACGACCACGTGGTCGACTACTACCTCTTCCACCACCTCTTCGAGATGCTGTACCTGCTCGACGAGCGCTTCGCCGCGCACTGGGACGCGACGCCGCGCCGCTTCGTCCGGCGCGCCACGGCGTACAACAAGAGCTTGCTCGAGCCGTACGACGCCGAGCGCACGCGGACGCTGCTCGACGGCAGCTTCGTCCACAAGCTGAGCTACAAGGTCGACGCCGAGGGCATCCGGCCGGGCAGCGGCCTCGCCCGCCTGCTCGCGGGAGAGCTACCCGAGCCGCAGCACGTCGACCGGGGCGCCGGCGGCTAGCTCGCCCGCCTCCTCCGGGGCGATCGCGAAGCCCTCGCTCTCGCCCAGCGCGCCGGTCATGTGCGAGCCCTGGCGCTCGGTCGGCGTCGCCTCGAGGACGCCGTCGGCGCCCGGCCGAAGGGCCGCGGTGAGGAAGGTCGTGCGGCCGTCCGAGGCCCGCGCCGGCGCGGTCAGGCGCCCCGCCTCGAGCCGCGGCCGCGCGTCCGCCTCGCCCTGGAGGCGCCGCAGCGCGGGCTCGATGAACACGCAGAAGCCGACGATCGTGGACAGCGGGTTGCCGGGCAGGCCGAAGACCAGCGTGCGACCGCGGCGCCCGAACCACAGCGGCTTCCCCGGCTTGATCCGCACGCGCCAGAAGACCTCCTCGACGCCGGCGGCCTCGAAGGCGGGCCGCACGTGGTCGTGCGGGCCGACCGACACGCCGCCGGAGACCACCAGCACGTCGCCGCCGAGCCCCGCCGCCACCACCTCGTCGGTCGCCGACCGGTCGTCGCCGACCACGCCGTGGTCGACGACCCGCGCGCCGGCCCGGGCGGCGAGCAGGTGGATCATCAGCCCGTTGGACTCGTGGATGCGCCCGGGCTCGGGCGGCGCGCCGACCGGGAGCAGCTCGCTGCCGGTCACGATCACGTCCACCCGTGGCCGGCGATGCACGGTCACCTCGCCGACGCCGGCCGACGCGAGCGCCGAGATGCGCGGCAGCGTGAGCACGGCGCCGGCGGGCGCCAGCTCGGCGCCGGCGTGCAGGTCCTCGCCGCGCACGCGGACGTGCGTGCCGGGCGCGAGCGAGCGGTCCGGCGCCACGCTGCCGTCGTGCTCGACCGCCAGCTCGGACTGGAGCACGGCGTCGGCGCCCGGCGGCAGCGCCGCGCCGGTCGACACGGGCGCCGCCGTGCCGGGCTCGAGCGTGGCAGAGGCGACCTCGCCCGCTGCCACCCCGGCGGCCAGCCGCAGGGCGACGCCGGGGGCGGTGTCGGCGGCGCGCACGGCGAAGCCGTCCATCGCCGAGCGGTCGAAGGGCGGCAGGTCGACTGCGGCGTGCGCGGGCTCGGCGGCCACCCGGCCGGCGGCGTCGGCGAGCCCGACGCGCTCGCTCTCCAGCGGCGCGATCCCCTCGAGCACGAGCTCGAGCGCCTGCTCGACCGAGATCATCCGCCGATGCGGGACATCGTCCGCGCCGGCTGCACGAAGCCCGGGTCGTTCACGTGGTGCTTGAGCTCCTTGCGCCAGACGGCGTCGCGCACGATCGCCTCGAGCTCGGCGTCCGTCGCCCCCGCCCGCAGCGGCCCGCGCAGGTCGGTCTCGGTCAGCGAGAACAGGCACGTGCGCAGCTCGCCCTCGGCGGTCAGGCGGATGCGGTTGCAGTCGCCGCAGAACGGCTCGGAGACGGGAGAGATGAAGCCCATCGACCCGTTGCCGTCCGCGAAGCGGTAGCGCCGCGCGGTGCCGTGCCGCTCGCGGCCGACCGCCTCGAGCGGGTACACCGCGTCGATCATCGCCACGATCTCGGCGTTCGGCAGCACCCGCTCGCGCGTCCAGGCATGGTCGGCGTCGAGCGGCATGAACTCGATGAAACGCACCTCGTACGGGTTCTGGCGCGCGAACTCGGCGAAGCGCAGCACCTCGTCCTCGGTGAAGTCGCGCAGCGCGACGACGTTGACCTTGATCGGGCGCAGCTCCTCGTACCGCTGGGCGGCCTCGAGCCCCTCGAGCACCTTGGCGAGCGCGTCGCGGCGCGTGAGCTGGAAGAAGCGGTCGGGCGCGAGCGAGTCGAGCGACACGTTGATCCGCCGCAGCCCGGCGCGCACGAGGTCGCCGACCTGGCGCGTCAGCAGGTACCCGTTGGTGGTCAGCGACAGGTCGTGCACGTCCTCGATCGCCGACAGCTGCTCCACGAGCCGCCAGAGGTCGCGCCGCACGAGCGGCTCGCCGCCGGTCAGCCGCACGTCGTGGACGCCCATCGACGCCAGCAGACGCACCAGCCGGCTGATCTCCTCGTAGCTGAGCAGCGCGTCACGCTCCAGCCACGGCAGCCCCTCGGCCGGCATGCAGTACTGGCAGCGGAAGTTGCAGCGGTCGGTGACCGAGATGCGGACGTCGCCGATCGGGCGACCGTGACCGTCGACGAGCGGCTGCGTCACGCCGGCCCCCGCTCGCCATCCGGGCTCGCTTGATCGGGGGCGGCGTGACCCGTCCGGTGCCGGTGGAAGTCCGCCTTCCCGCCGGTCTTGTCGAGCAGCTCGACGCGCTCGATCACCACGCCCGGCTCGATGCCCTTGACCATGTCGTAGACCGTCAGCGCGGCCACCGAGGCCGCCACCAGCGCCTCCATCTCGACGCCCGTGCGGGCAGTCGTCCGGGCCTCGGTCACCAAGGTGACCGTCCCGGCCCCGGCGTCGATCTCGACGTCGGTGTCGGCGTGGGTGAGGGGCAGCGAGTGGGCGAGCGGGATCAGCTCGTCGGTGCGCTTGGCGGCCTGGATCGCGGCGATCCGCGCGACCGCGGCCACGTCGCCCTTCGGGGTGTCGCCGGCGGCCACGCGCGCCGCCGCGGCCGGCGACATCCGCACCACCGCGCGCGCCCGGGCGTAGCGCTCGGTCTCGGCCTTCGCGCTCACGTCGACCATGCGAGCGCGTCCAGCCGCGTCCAGGTGCGTGAGCGCCGACCCTTCCATACGACGCATGGTATTGAGCATCCCGCGCCGGCGGCCGATTTACTGGTCATGACGTCCCTGACGACAAGGGCCACGCCTGAGCGGCTCTACCGGCTGCTCGCCGACAACGCCACGGATGTCATCACCCTGCTCGACGCCGAGGGCCGCCACCTCTACATCTCGCCGTCGGTCACGGCGCTCGCCGGCTACGACCCCGACGACCTCGTCGGGGCGGACGGCTGGAGCTTCCTGCATCCGGACGACCTCCCGCAGCTCCAGCGCGAGCTCCAGACGGCGGCCGCCGAGGGCAGCGTCGTCACCGTCGAGTACCGCATCCGCCACGCGGACGGGCACTACATCTGGGTCGAGACGACGGCGCGCAGCATGGGCGGCGAGATCCAGTGCTCGACCCGCGACATCACCGCCCGCCGGGCCGCGAGCGCCGAGCTGGCGCGCCGGCTCGCCCAGCAGTCGGCGGTGGCGCGGCTCGGCCGCATGGTCATGGAGCGGGTGGCGGTCGAGGCGGTCCGCGACGAGGCAGCGCGCGTCGTCGCCGAGACCGAGGAGGCGGAGCCCGACAGCGACTTCCTGCAATCCGTCGCCCACATCCTCGCGTCGGCCGACGAGCGCGACCGCTACGAGCAGCAGATGCGCCACGACGCGCTGCACGACGCGCTCACCGGCCTCCCCAACCGCACGCTGCTGCTCGACCGCCTGTACCAGGCCCTGGCGCGGGCCGGGCGCGACGGCAGCCGGGTGGCCGTGATCTTCCTCGACCTCGACAACCTCAAGGTCCTCAACGACTCGCTCGGGCACCAGGCCGGCGACCAGCTCTTGCAGGCGATCGGGCCCCGCCTGCGCCGCGAGCTGCGCGCCGCCGACACGGTCGCCCGCTTCGGCGGCGACGAGTTCGCGGTCGTGTGCTCGGACGTGACCGACGAGCATCACGGCGCGGCCATCGCCGAGCGGCTCGTGCGCGCCTTCGAGGAGCCGTTCCTGGTCGACGGGGAGGAGCGCTTCGGGTCGGCCTCCGTGGGCGTGGTGATCACCGATCCCCAGGCCCCGCGCGAGCCGGAGGAGCTGCTCTCGGACGCCGACGCCGCCATGTACCGCGCCAAGGAGCGCGGCCGCGGGCGCGCGGAAGTGTTCGACGCCGGGCTGCGCGCCCGCATCACGGCCCGCCTGAGCGTGGAGCGCGACCTGCGGCGGGCGCTCGACGGCGAAGGCCGCTTGTGGGTCGCGTACCAGCCGTACTACCGGCTGCCCGGCCGCAGCCTCGCCGGCGTCGAGGCGCTCGTGCGCTGGGAGCACCCGGAGCGCGGCAACGTGCCGCCGGCCGACTTCATCCCGGTGGCCGAGGAGAGCGGCCTGATCGTCCCGCTCGGCGCGCGCGTGCTGCGCGAGGCGTGCCGCCAGGTGGCGCGCTGGCGGCGCGAGTCCGGCCACCCCGGCCTTCGCCTGACCGTCAACGTGTCCGCCCGCCAGATGGCATCGCCCGAGTTCGTGGAGACCGTGCAGGAGGTGCTCGAGGAGACCGGCCTGCACCCGGACTCGCTCGGGCTCGAGATCACCGAGGGGCTGCTGCTCGAGGAGACGCCCGGCACGGCGCTGACGATCGAGCTGCTCCAGACGCTCGGCGTGCGGCTGCTGCTCGACGACTTCGGCACCGGGTACTCGTCGCTGCGCTACCTCCAGCGCTACGCGCTCGACGGCCTCAAGGTCGACCGGGCCTTCGTGGCCGGGCTCGGCGCTGCCGGCGACGGCGACGGGGCGATCGTGGAGGCGATCGTCGGGATGGCCCGCGCGCTCGGCATGGGGGTCATCCCGGAGGGCGTCGAGACCGACGGCCAGCTCGAGCGGCTGGCCGCGCTGGGCTGCGACCACGCGCAGGGGTTCCTGCTCTCCCGGCCGCTGCCGGCCGCGGAGCTCGAGGTGCTGCTGCGCGGCGGCGGCTGATGCGGGTCGCGCTCTCCGACGTCCCCGGCGCCGCGACGGCGGCCGAGCCTGCGAAGCCGCGCGCCCGCTCGCACTAGCATCGGCCGGGTGCTCGTCTCCGTCCGCCTCTTCGCCGGCCTGCGCGAGCGCGCCGGGACCGACCGGCTCCAGGTCGAGCTCCCCGAGGGAGCGCGGGTGGCGGACGTGCTCGCCGCGATGGCGGCGACGCCGGTCGGCGAGCTGCGCCCGCGCGAGTGCGTGGTCGCCGTCAACCGCGAGTACGCCGCCGCCGACGCGCCCGTCCAGGCGGGCGACGAGGTGGCGCTCGTGCCGCCCGTGAGCGGCGGCGCGGGCGCCGTTCGCCACGTGCGCGTGACCGGCCACGCGCTCGACCTCGCGGCTCTCGCCGATGCGGTCCGCGACCCGCGCGCCGGCGCCGTCGTCCTCTTCGAGGGCGTCACCCGGGAGGTGCCCGAGCTCGAGTACGAGGCCTACGCGGAGATGGCCAAGTCGCGGATCGAGGCGATCGCCGCCGAGGAGGCCGAGCGCCACGGCCTGTGCGCGGTCGCGGTCGAGCACCGCTCCGGCACCGTCGTGCTCTCCGAGCCGTCGGTCATCGTCGCCACCTCGGCGCCGCACCGCGGCGAGGCCTTCGCCGGCGCCCGCGCGATCATCGACCGCGTCAAGGCCGAGGCCCCGATCTGGAAGGTCGAGGTCACCGCCGACGGCCGGCGGCGCGCCGAGGGCACGCTCCCGCCTACGTGACGCGTCGTCAAGGGGGAGTTCCCACATTCCCGACCGGGTTGGTGCTAAATTGCCGCGGGCAAGCTCACCAACTCGATGGAGATTGTGTTGATGACCAGACGCCTGACCGCCCTCGCCCTGCTCGCGCTCGTGCCACTCGTGGCCGCGGGCTGCGGCGGCCCGGCCGAAGACGGCTCCGCGGCGAACGCCTCCGAGGGGGTCGGCGCGCAGCTCTCGCTCGTCGCCTACTCGACGCCCAAGGAGGCGTACGAGGAGCTGATCCCCGCCTTCCAGAAGACGCCGGCCGGCAAGGGCGTCTCGTTCGACCAGTCCTACGGGGCCTCGGGCGACCAGTCGCGAGCGGTGGCCAGCGGCCTCCCGGCCGACATCGTGGCGCTCTCGCTCGCGCCCGACGTCGACAAGCTCGTCGAGCCCGGGCTGGTCGACGCGAACTGGGCCAAGGACGACTACGACGGTTTCGTGACCAACTCGGTCGTCGTCTTCGCCGTCCGCAAGGGCAACCCGAAGAACATCAAGACCTGGGACGACATCGTGAAGGACGACGTCGAGGTCATCACGCCGAACCCGTTCACGTCGGGCGGGGCGAAGTGGAACCTGATGGCGGCCTACGGGTCGCAGACCGAGCAGGGCAAGTCCGAGCAGGAGGGGCTCGAGTTCCTGCATAACGTGCTGGCCAACACGCCGGTGCAGGACAAGTCGGCCCGCGAGGCGCTCCAGACGTTCGCGGGCGGCAAGGGCGACGTCCTGCTTGCCTACGAGAACGAGGCGATCACCGCCCAGAAGGCGGGCATCGAGCTCGACTACGTGGTCCCCGACCAGACGATCCTGATCGAGAACCCCGTGGCCGTGACCACGGAGTCCGAGAACCAGGAGCAGGCCGAGGCGTTCGTCGACTGGCTCCGCACGCCGGACGCGCAGAAGATCTACGCCGAGAAGGGCTACCGCTCGGTCCTCCCCGACCTCGTCGACGCGAAGACCTATCCGAAGCCGAAGACGCTGTTCGAGATCGACGCGTTCGGCGGCTGGTCCGAGGTCAACGACAAGTTCTTCGACCCCGAGAACGGCGCGGTGGCGAAGATCGAGCGTGACCTGGGGGTGTCCACTGCCGGCTGAGGCCACTACCGCTGGGCGGTTGCCGTCCCGCGCCCGAGTGCCCGTGGGCCCGCTGACCGTCGGCGGGCTCTCGGTCGCCTGGCTCACGCTGATCGTCCTGATCCCGCTGGCCGCCGTCGTCGTGCGCTCATTCGACGACGGCGCCGGCGCGTTCTGGGACGCCGTCACCGCGCCCCAGGCGGTGGCGGCGATCCGCCTGACCGTGATCGTCTCGCTGATCGTCGCGGCCATCGACGCCGTGATGGGCACGCTGATCGCGGGGGTGCTGGTGCGCGACGAGTTCCCGGGCAAGCGGATCGTCAACGGTCTGATCGACCTGCCGTTCGCGCTGCCGACGATCGTCGCCGGCCTCGTGCTGCTCGCGCTGTACGGGCCGAACGGGCCGGTCGGGGTCAACGTCGCCTACACGCGCGTCGCGGTGCTGCTGGCGCTGCTGTTCGTGACGCTGCCGTTCGTCGTGCGCGCCGTCCAGCCGGTGCTGATGGGGCTCGAGCGCGAGGCCGAGGAGGCCGCCGAGTCGCTCGGCGCCGGCCCGTTCACCACCTTCCGCCGCATCATCCTCCCGGCGCTGCGGCCGGCGATGCTGGCCGGCGTCGGGCTCGCATTCGGGAGGGCGGTGGGGGAGTTCGGCTCGATCATCCTCATCAGCGGCAACCTGCCGTACAAGACCGAGGTCGCGTCCGTGCTCGTGTACGGGCAGATCGAGAGCGGCAACACCACGGGCGCCGCCGCGGTGTCCGTGTTCCTGCTCCTCGTGGCGTTCGTGGTCCTGCTCGGGATCTCGTTCGTCGCCCGGCGCGGGGAGGGGCGATGAAATTGGTTTCGCCTGCCAGGCGAGACGCTCCTTCGTCGCGCTCGCCTTCGGCGACGTTGCTTCTGCGTTCAGTGGCGCTCGGCTACCTCGCCGCGCTGCTCGTGGTCCCGGTCGGGATGGTCTTCTACCGGGCGTTCGAGAAGGGCTTCGGCACGGCCTGGGACGCGGTCACCACGCCGCCCGCCCAGCACGCGTTCTTCCTCACGATCACCGTCGCGCTCATCGCGGTGCCGGCCAACGCGATCTTCGGCGTGCTGACCGCGTGGGTGCTCGCGCACTACGACTTCCGCGGCAAGCGCCTCCTGGACGTGCTGATCGACCTGCCGTTCGCGGTCTCGCCGGTCGTCGTCGGCCTCGCGCTCATCCTCGTGTGGGGGCGCGACGGCTGGTTCCCATCGACCGACGTGATCTTCTCGACCCCCGGCATCGTGCTGGCCACGATCTTCGTCTCGCTCCCGTTCGTGGTGCGTGAGGTGCTGCCCGTGCTCGAGGAGGAGGGCACCGATCAGGAGCAGGCGGCAGCGACGCTCGGCGCCCGCGGCTGGCAGGTGTTCTGGCGCATCACGCTGCCGACGATCCGCTGGGGGCTGACCTACGGCGTGATCCTCTCCACGGCCCGCGCGATCGGTGAGTTCGGCGCCGTCGCCGTGGTCTCCGGGAAGATCCAGGGCCGGACCGAGACGCTCACCCTGTACGTGGAGGACCGCTTCCAGTCGCTGGACCTCACCGGCGCCTACGCGGCCGGCGTGGTGCTCGCGCTCCTGGGCGTCACCGTCCTGGCCATCATGACCTTGCTGCAACGACGACACGGAAGGATCTGAGGTGGCCATCGAGGCCCGGAACATCTCCAAGCGCTTCGGCGACTACCTCGCGCTCGACGACGTCAGCGTGCTCGTCCCCGAGGGCTCGCTGACCGCCCTCCTCGGCCCGTCGGGCAGCGGGAAGAGCACGCTGCTGCGCGTGATCGCGGGGCTCGAGGTGCCCGACGCCGGCACCGTGCTGATCGAGGGCGAAGACGTCACGCGGCGGCCGGCGCGCACGCGCGAGGTCGGCTTCGTCTTCCAGCACTACGCCGCGTTCAAGCACATGACGGTGGCCGACAACGTGGCCTTCGGCATGACCGTGCGCAAGCGCCCGAAGGACCAGGTGCGGGCGCGGGTCAGCGAGCTGCTCGAGCTCGTCGGCCTCGCGCATCTCGGCAAGCGGTACCCGTCGCAGCTGTCGGGCGGCCAGCGCCAGCGGATGGCCCTGGCGCGGGCGCTGGCGGTCGAGCCGCGGGTGCTGCTCCTCGACGAGCCGTTCGGGGCGCTCGACGCCCGCGTGCGCGAGGAGCTGCGCGCCTGGCTGCGCCGCCTGCACGACGAGGTCCACGTCACGACGATCTTCGTCACCCACGACCAGGAAGAGGCGATGGAGATCGCCGAGCAGATCGTGGTCGTCAACGAGGGGCGGATCGAGCAGTCGGCCTCGCCGGCGCAGATCTACGACCAGCCGGCCACGCCGTTCGTGATGTCTTTCGTGGGGCCGGTCACCCGCGTCGGCGACCGGCTCGTGCGGCCGCACGACGTGCAGGTGCTCACCGAGCCCGGGGAGTCCGGGGAGGAGGCCGTGGTCACCCGCATCGCGCGGCTCGGGTTCGAGGTCCGCCTCGAGCTGCTCCCACCCGAGGGCGAGCCGCTGACCGCCCAGCTCTCCCGCACCGAGTTCGAGCAGCTCGAGGTCACGGAGGGGCAGATCGTGCAGATCCGGGTCGACCCGACGGGCGTCACGAAGGAGCCCGTAAGCTCGTGACGTGCGCGTCTCCGCCAAGACCGACTACGCGATCCGCGCCGTCCTAGAGCTGGCCGCCGCCGACGACGAGCGGCCGGTCAAGGGCGAGCGGATCGCGACCGCGCAGGGGATCCCGCTGCGCTTCCTCGAGAACATCCTCATGCAGCTGCGCCACGCCGGCCTGGTGGAGAGCCGCCGCGGCGCCGACGGCGGCTACCGCCTGGCCCGCCCACCCGACGAGATCACCCTCGCCGACGTCATCCGCGCCATCGACGGCCCGCTCGCCGGCGTCAGCGGGGTGCGCCCCGAGTCACTCGGCTTCGAAGGGGTCGCCGAGCCGATGCGAGACGTCTGGATCGCCGTCCGCGCGTCCCTGCGGTCCGTCCTCGAGCAGGTGTCGTTGGCCGACGTGATCGCCGGCCAGCTCCCTTCGCACGTCCGCGACCTCCTCGCGGACGACGAGGCCTGGCTCCCCCACTGACCCGTCGGCTGCCGGAGGTTCCCGATCTGACGTCCGGCCCAGGCCGACGCTTTCTCACCGGTGAGCGGGGTACCGAACGCCACACCACCGATGGCCAGGGAGGCCCCCATGCGGCTCAGGTCGATTGCGGCGCTCGCGGCGCTGCTGCTGCTGGTCCCCGTCGCGACGGCGTCTGCGCGCGGCTCCAACGACGACGATCTGCGCGACTACGCGCGTGGCACCTGGGCGTCGTTCGTGGCGATGACGGACGCGGATTCCGGCCTCCCGGCCGACACCTTGCGGCAGGACGGCGCGCGCAGCGTGCAGACGTCGACGACCAACATCGGCGCCTACATGTGGAGCGCGGTCGTCGCGCGCCGCCTGGGCATCATCAGCCGGCGCGAGCTCGTGAACCGCGTCTCGCGCACGCTCGGCACGCTCGAGGGCATGGAGCGGTCCATGGGCGGCCAGTACTTCAACTGGTACGACCACCGCACCGGCGAGAAGCTGACCTACTGGCCGCCGGACCGCGAGCGCGACCCCAACGCGCCGAATACCTTCCGCAACTGGCTGTCGTCGGTCGACAACGGGTGGCTGGCCGTCGGGCTGCGTGTCGTCCAGAACTCCGTCCCCGAGCTCTCGCAGCGCGCCGGCGACCTCTACCGGTCGATGGACTTCGGCGTCTACTACGTCCCCGAGCGCAATCTCGTGCGCTTCCACATCGACCCCGCCGCCCCGACCGACCCGGCGCTCTCGCCCTGCTGCTACGACACCGCCGTCAGCGAGAGCCGGATCGTCGATTACATCGGCATCTCGCGTGGCCAGCTGCCGCCGAAGACGTACTTCCAGCGCTGGCGGACGTTCCCGGACGGCTGCGACTGGGGCTGGCAGGAGACCCGCCCGGTCGGGGTGACCCGTACCTACTACGGCATCGACGTCTTCGAGGGCGCCTACCCGTACCGCGGCTCGCTGGTCGTGCCGTCATGGGGCGGCAGCATGTTCGAGGCGCTGATGGTCGACCTCTTCGTGCCCGAATCCGACTGGGCACCGCGGAGCTGGCGGGTGAACCACCCGCTCACCGTGCGGGCGCAGATGCTGCACGGGCTCCTGGACGCGGGCTACGGATACTGGGGCTTCTCCCCGGCCAACATCCCCGAGGGCGGTTACGCCGTCTACGGCGTCGACGCCATCGGCCTCGACCCGAACGGCAACCCCTCCAACGAGGATCGCACGCTCGTCGACCACGGCTACCCCGGATGCCCGGACGGGCGGCCGGCCCAGCCCGACCCGCCGCCCTCGGCCTACACGAACGGCGTCGTCACGCCACATGCGGCGTTCCTCGCACTGCCCTATAGGCCACAGGGTGCGCGCGCGAACCTGCGGCGCCTCGCCCGCGACTTCCCCGGCCTCTACGGCCCGTGGGGCTTCCGCGACAGCGTCAACGTCCAGTCCAAGCGCGTCTCGGACTTCTACCTCTCGCTCGACCAGGGGATGATCATGGGCGCGCTGGGCAACGAGCTGGGCGGCGACGTCCTCCGCCGGGCGTTCGCCGACGGCCGGCTCGAGCGCACGGTACGACCCGTCATCGGCATCGAGGAGTTCGGCGCGTCACGGTGACGTCGAGTCCCCGGGGTCGCCGGGCGGCGCCTTGCGGGCGCGGCTCGGCGCGACCCTCGGGGGCTCGTCGGGCATCTTGGGGTAGACCGGCGGCCAGGGCGCATCGAGGAGGCCGTTCTCGCGATCGCGCTCGTGCATGGCGAGCAGCGGCTCGAGCGACTGCGGGGCCTCGTCCATGACCTCCCACGGGTCGCCGAGCCGGTCGAGGCGGTCGGGCACCGTCGCGAGCGTCAGCTCGTCCGGGTGCAGCTCGAACACCTCCTCCCAGCGCAGCGGGGCGGAGACCTGGCCGCCCGGCCGGTCGCGCGCCGCCCAGGCGCCGAACACGGTCTTGTGCGGGGCGTTCTGGTTGTAGTCGACGAAGATCCGCGCGCCGCGCTCCTCCTTCCACCACGCCGCCGTGAGGACGTCGGGGCTGCGGCGCTCGAGCTCGCGGGCGACCGCCACCGCGGCGGCGCGCACCGCGTAGGAGTCCCAGCGCGGCTGGAGGCGGACGTAGACGTGCAGCCCGCGGTTGCCGGTGGTCTTGGGGTAGCTGACGATGCCGAGCTCGTCGAGCAGGGCCTTGAGCGCCGCGGCCGCGCGGCGCACGTCGGAGAAGTCGGTGCCGGGCTGCGGGTCGAGATCGAGGCGGAGCTCGTCGCAGTGCGCGGGGTCGTCGGCGCGGTAGGGCCAGACGTGGAATCCGAGGCAGCCGAGGTTGACGGCCCAGACGACGTGCGCGCGGTCGGCGATCACGAGCGCGCGCGACGGCGTGCCGTTGACGGTCGTCACCGTCGTCGTCTCCAGCCACTCGGGCGCGTTCTTCGGCACCCGCTTCTGGAAGAACGACGGTCCTCCCGCGCCCTGCGGGAAGCGCTGCATGAGCACGGGGCGGCCGCCCATGGTCCGGAGCAGCGGCTCGGCCACGCGCAGGTAGTGGTCGACGAGGTCGCGCTTGGTCTCGCCGCGCTCGCCGAACAGGACCTTGCCCGGGCTGGACAGCCTGACCTCGCGCCCGTCGAGCTCGAGCATCTCCTCGTCGCCGGCCATGGAGCTGACCGTAGCTGGGTCGGTAGCGTGGTGTGGGTGCGCATCGCGACCTGGAACGTGAACTCGGTCAAGCAGCGCGTCCCCCGGCTGCTGCCGTGGCTGGACGAGCGCCGGCCGGACGTCGTCTGCCTCCAGGAGACCAAGCTCGCCGACGACGCGTTCCGCGACCTGCTCGGCGCCGCCCTCGCCGAGCGCGGGTACGAGGTCGCCGCGCACGGCGAGCCGACGTGGAACGGCGTGGCGATCCTCTCGCGCGTGGGGCTGGACGACGTCATCGCGGGGCTCGAAGGCGCACCCGGCTTCCCGCACGCCGAGGCGCGCG
Organism: Solirubrobacteraceae bacterium; assembly: GCA_035717845.1. GTDB lineage: Bacteria > Actinomycetota > Thermoleophilia > Solirubrobacterales > Solirubrobacteraceae > DASSUW01. The sequence goes on along the minus strand of DASTIC010000290.1, from coordinate 1,465 downwards.
CGATCTCCGCCACCTGCGGGGGCATCCGCGTGGTGTCGGTCTACGTGCCGAACGGGCGCATGCCCGGCTCCGAGCACTACGCGTACAAGCTCGCGTGGCTGGGGTCGCTGCGGGAGATGGTCGCGGCCGGCCCCGACGCGACGGTCGTCTGCGGCGACATGAACATCGCGCCCACGGACGACGACGTGTTCGATCCCGCTGCCTACGTCGGTCAGACCCACGTCACCCCGCCCGAGCGGGCGGCACTCGCGGAGCTCCAGGCGCTCGGCCTGCGCGACGTGGTGCGCGACCGCTGGCCCGGCGAGCGGGTCTTCAGCTACTGGGACTACCGGGCCGGGATGTTCCACCAGGACCTCGGGATGCGGATCGACCTCGTGCTCGCCAGCGGGCCGGTGGCCGACCGGGTCCGCGCCGCGTGGATCGACCGGCAGGCGCGCAAGGGAAGCGGGCCGAGCGACCACGCGCCGGTGATGGTCGACCTCGACGAGGCGCCGGACGGCGACATCGGGCCGGTCGTGCCGCCGCCGTCGGCTCCCGCCAGGCGCAAGTCGGTGAAGTTGCCGCAGTCGCGCTGACTGACTAAGGTCAGAGAATGACCGGGGCGATGGTCGACCAGGTCCGCCGCTTCAACCGCACGGTGACCGAGCGGGTCGGCGCGCTCAACGACCGCTTCCTCGGCCTCGACCGGCCGCTCGGCGAGGCGCGGCTGCTGTGGGAGATCGGGCTCGACGGCTGCGAGGTGCGGCTGCTGCGGGCGCGGCTGGGGCTCGACTCGGGCTATCTCAGCCGCCTGCTGCGGTCGCTGGAGGCCGACGGGCTGGTCGACGTGGAGGCGAGCGAGAGCGACCGGCGGATCCGGGTGGCCCGCCTCACCGCGGCGGGCCGTGCCGAGCGGGCGGCGCTCGACCGGCGCTCCAACGACCTCGCGCGCTCGCTGCTCGAGCCCCTCAGCTCCCCGCAGCAGGAGCGGCTGGTCTCCGCGATGCGCGAGGTGGAGCGGCTGTTGACCGCGGCGAGCGTGCGGATCGAGCCCGTCGACCCCGAGCATCCCGATGCGCAGTACTGCCTCGCCGAGTACGTCGCCGAGCTCAACCGGCGCTCCGAGCGCGGGTTCGACCCCTCGGTCGGCGCCACCGCGCTGCCGCACGAGGTCCGGCCGCCGGCCGGGGAGTTCTTCGTCGCGTACCTCCACGGCGAGGCGATCGGGTGCGGCGCCGTCAAGCACCACGCCGGCGCCCCCGCCGAGATCAAGCGGATGTGGATCGACCCGGCGGCCCGCGGCCTCGGCCTCGGGCGGCGCCTGCTCCAGACGCTCGAGGCCTGCGCGCTGGCGGGCGGCGCGCGCGTCGCCCACATCGAGACCAGCGCCGTGCTCGGAGAGGCGCTCGCCCTCTACCGCTCGGCCGGCTGGGTCGAGGTGCCGGCGTTCAACGACGAGCCGTTCGCGGACCACTGGCTCGAGAAG
>DASTIC010000289.1:0-3782 GCA_035717845.1 Solirubrobacteraceae bacterium | reverse complement strand
CGCCGCGGCGGGCAGCGCCGACTGCGGCCAGGGTGGGGGCGCTGATCCCGAGCATGCGCTGGAGGTCGGCGCCGAGCGAAATTGCGTGCGAGATCCGTTCGGGCCGCCGGTTGGCGAGCGCACGGGCGTAGTGGCCGCCGCGGCTGTGACCGATCAGCGCCACGCGGCGACCGTGGCGCCGGTACAGCTGCTCCACTCGGCGGTCGACGCGCTCGAGCGCCCGGTCCGAGCAGTCGACGTTGGCGATGAAGCCGCAGCCGTACGGGCGGTGACCGATCCGCCGTAGCCAGGCGGCGAGCACGAGCATGGTCTGGTCGCCGGCCAGGAAGCCCGGCATCAGGACGACCGGCCGGCCGTCGCCGCGGGGGACACCGCGCCCGGCGGCGACGGGGTCGAGCGACAGACGAAGGAGCTCGAGCGGCCAACGCGACTCGGCCAGCGGGCGTCCCCACCAGCGCTTAGCCGGCATGGACATAGCTCCCCGGTGCCTTGCCGGCTGCCTTGTGGCGGCGGCTGCCGAGCTTCGCGGGCGCCGGCCGGAGCGCACCCGAGCGGTCGGCCAGCCACGCGGTCCAATCCGGCCACCAACTCCCGCGGCTGATCGCGGCGCCGTCGAACCAGGCCTCGGGCTGCGTCGGCAGCCCGTCGGTGGTCCGGTAGCTCGAGCGGCTCTCGGCGCTCGGCGGGTTCACGAGCGCCTGGATGTGGCCGCTGGTGGAGAGCACGAAACGGGTGTCGCCGCCCAGCAGCAGCGCGCTGCGGTAGGCGTTCTCCCACGGCACCAGGTGGTCGTTGAGGCCGGCGACCGCGTACGTGTCGGCGGTGAGCGCCCCGAGGTCGACCGGCTCGCCGAGCACCTCGACGCCGTTCGGTTGCACGAGCGAGTTCTCGAGCGCGATGCGGACGAAGTCGCGGTGCAGGCCGGCCGCAAGCCGCACCGTGTCCTGGTTCCAGTACAGGACGTCGAACGCGGGCGGCCGGCGGCCCATCAGGTAGTTGTTGACGACGTAGCCCCAGATCAAGTCGTTGGGGCGCAGCCACGCGAACACGCCGCCGAGCGCCCGGCCGTCGAGGTAGCCCTTGCGGGCCGACTCGGCGACGGCGGCGGCCGCCACCTCGCGCCCGGTGAGCGCCGACGCGGTGCCGGCGCGCGCGTTGTCGAGCGCGCAGACGAGCAGCGTGAGGCTCGCGACGTCGCCCGAGCCGAGCGCTGCCAACGCGCCGGCGCTGATGATGCCGCCCGAGCACGCGGCGGTCACGTGGATGGCGCTCTCGCGGGCGACATCGGCCACCGCGGCGCGAGCCTCGAGCACCGCCTCGGCGTAGGTGTCGAGGTCCCAGTGCCCGTGCCGGGCTTCCGGGTTGCGCCAGGAGATCACGAACACCTGCTGTCCGGCACCCAGCAGGTGCTCGATCAGGCTCCGCCCGGGGGCGAGGTCGAGCACGTAGAACCTGTTGATCGTCGGCGGGACGATCAGCATCGGGCGCTCGTGGACCTCGGACGTCTGCGGGCGGTACTGGATCAGCTCGAACACGTCCGTGCGGAGCACGACCGAGCCGGGGCTCGTGGCCAGGTTCTCGCCGACTGCGAACCGGGTCGTGTCGACGCTCGCGGGCAGTCGCGGCGAGCGGGAGACGTCGCGCACCAGCTGGCGGGCGCCGCGCGCCAGGTTCGTCCCGCCGTGGTCGACGATCTCACGCAGGACGGCCGGGTTCGTCCACGCGAAGTTGGTCGGGGCCAGTGCGTCGAGCAGGTTCCCGGCCGCGAAGCGGGCCTGGCGCTCGTCGCGCCAGTCGAGCTCGGCATCGGCGATCAGCGCATCCACGGCCGCACCGGTCGCCAGGTACGCCTGGAGCAGACCGCGCAGTAGTGGGTTCGTCTCCCAGGCGCCGTCTGCGAAGCGACGGTCTCCGGCGACCGGCTCCAGCTGCGAGCGTCCGGTGGCAACGCGCGCCAGCTCGGCGCCGAGCATCGCCGCCCGGCGGGCCGGCCGTCGCGGCCGGCGGGCGAGTCCCGCCACGGTTCGAGCCGCGGCTCCGGCGGGCAGGAACCGACGCGGGCCGCCGCCGACCGCGGCGTCGGTGAGCAGGATGTCAAGCGCGCTCCGGGCGGCCGTAGCCGTGCTCACGTCGCCGCCGTCCCGGCCGGCGCCTCGATCGCGCGCTTGAGGATCTTGCCGGTCGGGCCCTTCGGCAGCTCGTCGACGAACCAGATATGGCGCGGGTACTTGTAGGCGGCGAGCTCGGTCTTGACGAAGTCACGAAGCGAGGCCTCGTCGACCTCGGCCTCCGCCCGGAGCGCCACCGCCGCGCCGATCTCCTCGCCCAGCTCGGGATGCGGGATGCCGACGACGGCGGCCTCGCGCACGGCCGGGTGCTCGTAGAGGACCTCCTCGATCTCGCGCGGGTAGACGTTGTAGCCGCCGCGGATGATCAGCTCCTTCTTGCGGTCGACGATGAAGTAGGCGCCGTCGTCGTCGACGCGCCCGAGGTCGCCGCTGCGGAACCAGCCCTCGCGGTCGATCGCCGCCTCCGTCGCCTCCGGGTTTCGCCAGTAGCCCTTCATCACGTTGTGCCCTCGGACCGCGATCTCGCCGACGCCCTCGGGCGACGGATCGAGCAGCCGCATCTCGACGCCGTCGACCGGCGTGCCGATCGAGCCCGGCTTGCGGACGCCGTCGGGGTGGTTGAACGACGCCACCGGCGAGGTCTCGGACAGGCCGTAGCCCTCGAGGATCACGCAGCCGAACGCCGCCTCGAAGCCGTGCAGGATCTCGAGCGGAAGCGCGGCGCCGCCCGACACGGAGACCCGGAGGCACGAGACGTCGTACCCCTCGAGATCCGGCTGGTTGAGCAGCGCGGCGTACATCGTCGGCACGCCTTCGAAGATCGTGACCCGGTGGCGCTCGACGAGCTCGAGCACGTCGGCGGGAAGGAAGCGCGGGAGCAGCGCCAGCGACGCGCCGACCGCCACGGCGGTGTTGAGCCCGCAGGTCTGCCCGAACGAGTGGAACAGCGGCAGCGCCCCGAGGATGACGTCGCGGTGGCCGGCCGAGAGCAGCCCGACCATCACCTCGACGTTGCGGACGAGGTTGCGGTGGGTGAGCTCGGCGCCCTTCGGCCTGCCGGTCGTGCCCGACGTGTAGAGGATCACCGCGGTGTCCATCTCGCCGCGCTCGACAACCGCATGGTCCGGCTCGGCCTCGCCCGGCAGCGCGGCCGCGTCGTCGAGGACGAGCGCCGCGCCCGAGTCGGCGACGTAGTGCTCGACCTCGCGCTCCTTGAGCAGCGGGTTCATCGGCACCACCACTCCGCCCATCCGGAGCACGCCGTAGTAGGCCATTGCGAACTGCGGGACGTTCGGCAGCATCACGCCCACGCGGTCACCCGCCTTCAGCCCTCGCGCCCGGAGCGCCCCCGCCACGCGGGCGCTCGCGGCGTCGAGCTCGGCGTGGGTCAGCGGTCCGGCACCGGACACGAGCGCCGCGCGGGTCGGGTGCCGGAGTGCGGTTGCGGTGAGGTTGGCTGCCAGGTTCATGGCGGGACCGTACGGCCGCCGGCCGCGTCCATGGATGGCTCGCGGCGCCAAAGTCGAGTGGGGCTACTTGGCCGCCGTCCACAAGGCTGATACCGTTCACCAAGTGGTTAACGATCCGTTCCGAGCCCTCTCTCACCCGATCCGCCGCGGCATCGTCGAGCGCCTCGCCGCCGGCCCGGCGACGGTCGGCGTGGCGACCGAGGGCTTCGGCGTCTCCAAGCCGGCGATCTCCAAGCATCTGAAG
>DASTIC010000288.1:0-3600 GCA_035717845.1 Solirubrobacteraceae bacterium | reverse complement strand
CGAGCGGGCGCCGGCTCGATCACCGCAGTGCTGCCGTACCTCGCCTACGCCCGGCAGGACCGGGCGGACGTCGGGGAGGGACTGGGGCTCGCGTGGGCGGGTGACCTGCTTCGCGCTTCCGGCGTCGACCGTGTCGTCAGTATCGATGTCCACAGCGAGGGCGCCACCGAGATCCTGGGGCTGCCGCTTGCATCGCTCTCGCCCGCAAGGGCGTTTGCGGCTGCGCTCCCGCCAGGCTGGACCGCTGAGGACGTGACGTTCATCGCCCCGGACGAGGGCGCGATCGGACGCTGCCGCGCCCTCGCGGGCGCCGTCTCGAGCGCGCGCCCGATCGCCGTCCTGAGCAAACGCCGGTCAGGCGCCGGTGTCGCGCACACCGATCTCCACGGGGAGGTGACCCGGCGCGGGGTGATCGTCGACGACATCCTCGATACCGGCGCGACGCTGCTCTCGTGCTGCCGGCTGCTGGCGGCTCACGGTGCGCTAGAGCTCGGGGTGGCCGTGACGCACGCCGTCCTCACCGGCACCGAGTGGCGTGGACTGTGGTCCAGCGGCGTGACGCGGCTGTGGGTGACCGACACGCTCCCGCCGAGCCGAGCGCGGGCAGCGGGCGCGGAGATCGTTCCCGTCGCGCCGTTGCTGGCGCCGTTGCTGTTGGGGCGTTCTACGGAGTCGCCTGGCGGGCAGCTGCGGATGCGCGCGGCGGCGGGCGGCACGTAGCGTGGTGACAGGTTTCCAACCCCGAATGAGGCGACAGGGTGGCCACGAGAGCTGGATTGCGAGTGTTCCGCGACCGGCGCGACGCGGGTCGCGCGCTGGCCGAGGCGGTCCGTGCGCTCGATCTTGAGGAGCCGGTGGTGGTGGGGCTGGCGCGCGGCGGCGTGCCGGTCGCCTTTGAGGTCGCGCAGGCGCTCGATGCGCCGCTTGACGTGATGGTCGCACGCAAGATCGGCGCGCCCGGCAATCCGGAGCTGGCGATCGGCGCCATCGCCGAAGGCGGCATCGAGGTTCTCGACCGCGACCTGCTCGCGAGATTGCTGGTCAGCCATGACGAGCTCGAGCATGCGATCACCCGTGCGACCGACGAGCTCGAGGCTCGTGTCGCGCGTTACCGGCAGGCCGAGGGAACCGTGGCCGTTTCGGGCCGTACGGTCGCGGTCGTCGACGACGGTCTTGCCACCGGTGCAACGGCACGCGCCGCGGTGCGCGCGCTGCGAGCGCGGGGAGCGGAGCGCATCGTGCTCGCAGCACCCGTCGGCTCGCCGGAGGCGGTGCGATCGCTCGAGCGCGAGGCTGACCAGGTCGTCTGCGTGCTCGTCCCCGAAGAGATGTGGGCGATCGGCTTCTGGTACCTCGACTTCGGCCAGACTTCCGACGGAGAGGTCGCCGAGCTGCTCCGCCGGTCCCGTGGCGAAGCACCGCAGCCTGTCACCACGGCCCGAGATGCCGATCCGCCCGTGCTTCGCCCCGCAGCGATCCTGCTCCCGAGGTCGGACAGGACGCTGGCAGCCGACCTCGCGGTGCCCGAGAACGCCACCGGCCTTGTCGTCTTCGCGCACGGCAGCGGGAGCAGCCGCCACAGCCCCCGCAATCGGCATGTTGCCGCGAACCTGAATCGGCACGGGCTGGCGACGCTGCTGCTCGACCTCCTCACACCCGAGGAGGAGCTCGATCGGCGCAACGTGTTCGACATCCCGCTGCTCGCCGACCGCCTGCTCACGGCGACGGCCTGGGCGAAGGAGCAACCTGAGCTCGGCGGCCTGCCGATCGGGTACTTCGGGGCCAGCACGGGAGCCGCCGCGGCCCTGTCGGCCGCCGCCGACGCCGGCGACCGGATCAGCGCGGTGGTCTCACGCGGCGGCCGACCCGATCTCGCGGCGCCGCGGCTGCCCGACGTTCGGGCGAGCGTCCTGCTCGTGGTCGGAGGCCGTGACCCGCTCGTGCTCGACCTCAACCGTGAGGCGGTCGCCCAGCTGCGCTGCCCGGCGGAGCTGAAGATCGTCGCCGGTGCCACGCATCTGTTCGAGGAGCCGGGCGCCCTCGACGATGTCGCCCGCCTCGCCACCGACTGGTTCCGCCGCTACCTCACGGCCTTCGCGCCAGTGGCGTGACAGCGCCCGTGCACCGGTCATGCGACGTCGAGGACACGCCGTGTACCGAAACGCCGTACACACTCGCCGGCCAGGTCTCGATCCCGCCCGGAGCCGGGCGAAAGCAACTCCGCGGCAACGTGGCCACACCCTTGAGCGGATCGTGCGAGGCTGACGCGAACCCGCCTCACCCTTTGACGACCCCGATCGGCTCAAGGCGGGCGACACGGCGCGCGAGGCCTGCCTGCTCGACGACGGCGACGACTCGGTCGACGTCCTTGTAGGCGAACGGCGCCTCCTCGGCCAGGCCCCGGTTGCTGGCGCAGCGGACGACGATCCCGTCCGCCTCGAGCTGACGGCGCAGCTCGGAGCCCGCGATCTGACGGCGCGCGCGGGTGCGGCTCATGCGCCGGCCGGCGCCGTGGCAGGTGCTGCCGAAGGACTGCTTCATCGCCCCCGGGGCGCCGACGAGCACGTAGCTGCTCGTGCCCATCGAGCCCGGGATGAAGACGGGCTGGCCGACCTCCCGGTAGGCGATCGGGATCTCGTCCGAGCCGGCGGGGAAGGCGCGCGTGGCGCCCTTGCGGTGCACGCACAGCAGCCGCCCGCCGTGCTGCTCGAGCTTGGCGACGTTGTGCGCCACGTCGTAGACCTGCCGGGTTCGCGCCGCCGTCCGCTCGCCGAGCACCTTGGCGACGCTGCGCCGCACGCCGTGCGCGATCGCGTGACGGTTGGCCCACGCGAAGTTCGCGGCCGCGGCCATCGCCGCCAGGTACGCCCGGCCGTCCGGCGAGCCGATGGGCGCACACGAGAGCTGGCGGTCGGGGAGCGCGATGCCGTACTGGGACAGCCGTGCATCCATCCGCCGCACGTAGTCGGTGCAGACCTGATGCCCGAACCCCCGCGAGCCGGTGTGGATCAGCACCGTGACCTGGTCCTCAGCGAGCCCGAACGCCCGCGCTGCATCGGAATCGAAGATCCGCCGAACGCGCTGCAGCTCGAGGAAGTGATTGCCGGCCCCGAGCGTTCCGACCTGCGCGGCGCCACGCTGGCGCGCGCGCTCGGACACCTGGCCCGGATCCGCGCCTGCCAGAACGCCGCCCGACTCGGTTCGTTCGAGATCATCCTCGCGACCGATCCCCCGCCGCACCAGCGCGCGCGGCCCCTCTCGCATGACCGCGTCCAGCTCCCGGGCCGTCATGCGCAAACGGCCGCTGCGACCGGTCCCAGACGGGATCTGGCGCGAGAGCTCGTGCACCAGCGCCTCCCGGACCGGTGCAGAGCACTCCGCGACCGTCAGTGGCAGGGCAAGCAGCCGGACGCCGCAGTTGATGTCGTACCCCACGCCGCCCGGCGACACGACGCCCTCGGGCGGCCCCGTCGCGGCGACGCCCCCGACGGGAAAGCCGTAGCCCTCGTGCACATCGGGCATCGCCAGCGCCGCTTCCACGATCCCGGGCAGCGTCGCCACATTCCCCAGCTGCCACAGCGACCGGTCGCCGGTGATCGC
>DASTIC010000287.1:0-10503 GCA_035717845.1 Solirubrobacteraceae bacterium | reverse complement strand
CGACCACGAGCACGGTCGGCGGCGACGCCGCGAGCTCGTCGAGCAGAGCCCCGAACACGCCGTCCACGTCGCCGGCCAGCGCCTCCGCGAGTGGACCGGCCGGCCCGGCGGCGTCGCGCAGCGGGCCGAGCGTGCGCGGCGCGATGAGGTCGTCGCATGCGGCCACCAGCAGGCGCGCGCGGCCGCTCGCCGCGGCGACGAAGGCGCGCACGAGGCTCGTCTTGCCGATCCCGGCCTCGCCCGACACGAGCGCGACCGACCCCCGCCCCGCGGCGGCGTCGGCCACCGCGCGGGCGAGCACGGCCAGCGGGTCGTCGCGCTCGAGCAGCATGTCGCCATCGTGGCGACGTCAGTGCGCGCTGTCGAGGGCGGCCTGCCCCTCGGCCACCGTGAAGCGCTTCTCGTACAGCGCCTTGCCGACGATCACGCCGGACAGGTTCACCTGGCGCAGGCGCGCCAGGCCCTCGAGATCCTCGCGGCGGCCGATCCCGCCGGAGTACAGGAAGCGGCCGCGCACGGCCTCGGCGATCCCGGCGACCTCGTCGAGGTCGGGACCCTCGAGCTTGCCGTCGCGGTCCACGTTCGTGTAGACGAACGAGGCGACGCCGCGGTCGTGCAGCAGGTGGATCGCGTCCGCCGCCGGCATCTCGGTCGTCTGCGTCCAGCCCGCGGTGGCGATGAAGCCGCCCCGCACGTCGACCGAGACGACGATCCGCGGCCCGAAGGCGGCGACGATCTCGTCCAGGAAGTCGATGTCGCGGAACGCGGCGGTGCCGACGATCGCGCGCTCGGCGCCCGCCCGCAGCGCGTCGCGCACCGCTCCGACCGACCGCAGGCCGCCGCCGTACTGCACCGGGACCCCGGTGCCGGCCACGATCCGGCGCAGGTGCTCGAGCGAGCGGGGCTCGCCGTCGCGCGCGCCGTCGAGGTCGACGACGTGCAGGTAGCGCGCGCCCGCGTCGACCCAGCTCTGGGCGGCGTCCAGCGGGTCGTCGTGGTACGTGGTGGCGTCCTCGAAGCGGCCTTCGACGAGCCGCACCGCGCGGCCCCCCATGATGTCGATCGCCGGGTACAGGATCATGCCGCGACGCGGGCGCAGAGCCGCGCGAAGTTGCCGAGCAGCGTGAGCCCGTCGCGGGAGGACTTCTCCGGGTGGAACTGCACGCCCATCAGGTGGTCCCGCTCGACGATCGACACGAACGGCGACCCGTACTCGCCGAGGCCCACGATGTCGTCGCCCTGGGCCGGCTCGCACGCGTACGAGTGCACGTGGTAGAAGGCCGCCGCGTCGCCGAGGCCCTGGGTGAGCGGCGACGGCCGCCGGAACGTGACGAGGTTCCAGCCGATGTGCGGGAGTCGCTCGCCCCGCGTGTCGAGACGCCGGACCTCGCCGGCCAGGAAGTCGAGCCCCTCGGCCTTCTCGTGCTCCTCGGAGCGGCCGAACAGCAGCTGCATCCCCAGGCACAGGCCCAGGATCGGACCGCCGGCCATGAAGCGGTCCAGGAGCGGCTCCACGAGACCGGCCGCCTCGATGTTGCGCATGGCCTGCGGGAAGGCGCCGACGCCGGGCAGGATGACGCCGTCGGCGGCGCGGATGAGGTCGTGCTCGGCGGTGATCCGCGCGCGGGCGCCGACGTGATCGAGCGCCTTCTCGACGCTGCGCCGGTTGCCCATCCCGTAGTCGACGATCGCAATCACTTCGTCAGCGTCCCCTTGGTCGACGGCACGCCGCTCTCGGACGGGTCGACGGCCACCGCCGCCCGCAGCGCGCGGGCGAACGCCTTGAAGCACGCCTCGATCATGTGGTGGGCGTTGGTGCCGGCCTGGAGCTCGAGGTGCAGTGTGAGCCGGGCGGCGGAGGCCACGGCGCGGAAGAACTCCTCGGCGACCTCGTGCTCGAAGCCCGCGATGTCGCCGGCCGGGAGGCGCTCGAAGCCCTCGACGGCGGCGAACGGCCGCCCCGAGACGTCGATCGCGCAGGCGGCGCGCGCCTCGTCCATCGGCACGACGGCGTGGCCGTAGCGCGCGATCCCGCGCCGGTCCCCGAGCGCGACGTCGAGCGCCTGGCCGAGCACGATGCCGGTGTCCTCGACCGTGTGGTGGGCGCCGGTCTCGAGGTCGCCCTCGACCCGCACCTCGAGGTCGAGCCGTCCGTGGCGGGCGAGCAGGTCGAGCATGTGGTCGAGGAAGCCGACGCCCGTGCCGCGCGCGCCCGCGCCGGTGCCGTCGAGGCCGAGCGTGAGCGAGACGTCGGTCTCGCCGGTCGTGCGGGTGATCTGGGCGGTGCGCGTCATCCGGACGTGGGATTCTCGCGGATCTCCATCGAGGCGGCGTGGTGCTCGAAGCCCTCGGCCCGCGCGACCGGCGCTCCGGCGCGCGCCAGCGCGGGGGCCGCGGCACCCACCCGGACCTCGGCCATGCGGCGCCGGAAGTGGCGCGTGGAGAGCCCGGAGGCGAACCGCGCGGCCCCGTCGGTGGGCAGCGTGTGGTTCGAGCCGGCCACGTAGTCGCCGAACGCGGTGCCCGACTCGATGCCCACGAACAGGCAGCCGGCGCTGCGCACGCGCGGCGCCAGCGCCTCGGCGGCGGCGCCCGCCAGCTGGAGGTGCTCGGGCGCGAGCGCCTCCGCGAAGGCCAGCGCCGCATCCATGTCGGCGGCCAGCACCGTGGTGCCCGGGAGCGCGTCGAGCAGCGTGGCGTCGTCGCTCAGGGCGACGGTCAGCGAGCCCTCACCGTGCTCGGCCTGGGCGAGCAGGTCGAGCCGCAGCGGCGCCGGGTCGGCGTCGCCGGACGCGATCACCGTCAGGTCGCTGGGCCCGGCGAAGCCGTCGATACCGACGACGCCGGAGACCTGCCGCTTGGCCTCCTGGACCCAGGGCGACCCCGGGCCGACGATCACGTCCACGCGCGGGATCGTCTCCGTCCCGTAGGCGAGCGCGGCGATCGCCTGCGCGCCGCCCATCGGATACACGGCGTCGACCCCGCACAGCTCCGCCGCGGCGGCGATCAGCGGATGGGCCGGCGCCGCCACGACGACCTTTTCGACGCCGGCCGCGCGCGCCGTCACCGCGCCCATGATCACCGAGGAGGGGTACGGGTTGCGCCCGCCGGGCGCGTAGACCGCCGCCCGCCGGACCGGGACCTCGCGCAGGCGCACGGTCTGGCCCTCGGGCAGGGTCGCCGTCGACTCGGCGTCGAGCCCGGCCTCGGCGACCGCGCGCACGTTGGCGATCGCGGTCTGGAGGCCGGCCCGGACCGCGGGGTCGAGGTCCTCCGCCGCCATCTCGCCGCCGCCGAAGCGCTGCTCGTACTCGCGCACCGCCGCGTCGCCCCGCTCCCGCACGTCGGCCACGATGGCGGCCACCTCGGCGCCGACATCGGCCGGCGACGGCACGCTCGCGCGCACGCGCGCGGCCACGGCGGCCGCGTCGTCCACCGTGCAGCTAAGCCGCACGGATGCGCTCCAGCAGCCGGTCGATGGCCGCCGCCTTGAGCTTGTGCGAGACCGGGTTGGCGATCAGGCGCGCGGTCGAGGCGGCGATCTCCTCGCGGATCACCAGGCCGTTCTCCCGCAGCGTCGTGCCGGTGGCCGTCAGGTCGACGATTCCCTCGACGAGGCCGGTGAGCGGGGCCAGCTCGACCGATCCCTTGACCTCCACGATCTCCGCCTGGCGGCCGGTGCGCTCGAAGTGGCGCGCGGCGATCTTCGGGTACTTGGTCGCCACGCGCATGACGCCGAGGCGGCGCAGCGCCTCGGCGGCCGGGTCGTCGCCCGCGACGGTGGCGAAGACCATCCGGCACGGGCCGAAGCCGAGGTCGAGCAGCTCGTAGACGTCGCGCTCGGACTGCTCGGCGAGCACGTCCTTGCCCGTCACCCCGATGTCGGCGGCGCCCGCCTCGACGTAGGTCGGCACGTCGGACGGCCGCATGGTGATGAGGCCGGCGTCCTCGAACAGCAGCTTGCGGTCGTTGGCGCGGATCTCGGCCGTCTCCACCCCGAGGCGGTCGAGCAGGTCGAGCGTGTCACCCAGCAGCGACCCGCGCGGCACCGCGAGCTTAAGCCCCTCGAGACTCACCGACCTCCGCTCCGCGTGGTAGGAGTCGGCCCGACGTTCATCATCGTTCATTGCCCTCGCTGACGCGGGCGATGTGCAGCCGTTCCACGTTCAGCGCCCACCCGCACGCGGGAAGGTCGCGGCCGAAGCGGCGCAGGAGGTCGTCGTAGCGGCCGCCGCCGCCGATCGGCGCGCCGAACGCGGCGTCGTAGACCTCGAACACCGCGCCCGTGTAGTAGCCGAGCGAGCGGATCAGCCCGAGGTCGAAGATCACGCGGTCGGCCACGGCGGGGTCGAGCCGGTCGTAGACCTCGCGCAGCCCGGCCGCCTCGGGGACCGCCTCGAGCACCTCCGCGCCGCCGCGCAGCTGCGGCACCCGCAGCAGCTCGTCGTGGCCGTGGACGGCGACCTCGCGCTCGAGTCCCACGAAGTCGCGGCTCACCAGCTCGTGCAGGATCTGCGGGCGCGCGCCGGCCGGCACCTCGAGCCGGTCGAGCAGCCGCGGGTACAGCGAGGCGTCGCCGAGGCCCACGCGGTAGTTCTCCAGCCCGACCGCGTCGAGCGAGGCGCACAGCACGGCGAGCGCCTCGGCCGTGCCGTCCGGCCCCGGCGCGCCCACCAGCTCGACCCCGGCCTGGAGCATCTCCCGCGCGTGGCCGCGCTGCGGCCGCACGGAGCGGTAGGCGTGGGCGAAGTAGCAGAACCGCAGCGGGGGCTCCACGCCCCCGTAGCGGGTCGCCACCACGCGCGCGATCGGGATCGTCATGTCCGAGCGCAGGATGAGCACGTTGCCGTGCTCGTCGAACAGCTTGTACGCGGGGTCGGCGGCCGCGGGGTCGCCCTGGGTGAGCGTCGCCTCGTACTCGAGCGCGGGCGTGGCGACCTCGCCGTAGCCACCCGCGTCGAACACCTCGCGGATCGTCTCGGTGATCGCGCGCAGCTCGCGCATCTCGTCCGGAAGGACGTCGCGCGTGCCGCTGGGGATGGGGTGGATCACGCCGAGACGCGCTCGATCCGCGCGCCCAGCGCCCGCAGGCGCTCGTCGATCCGCTCGTAGCCGCGATCGATCTGCTGGACGTTGTGGATCTCGCTCGTCCCCGCGGCGCACAGCGCGGCGATCAGCTTCGCCATGCCGGCCCGGATGTCCGGGGAGGACAGCCGCTGGCCGCGGAGGCGGCGGTGGCCGATGACGATCGCGCGATGCGGGTCGCAGATCGTGATCTCCGCCCCCATCGTGATCAGCTCGTCCACGAAGAACAGGCGGTTCTCGAACATCTTCTCGAAGATCAGCACGGAGCCCTCGGACTGCGTCGCGAGGGCGACCGCGATGCTGGTCAGGTCGGCCGGGAAGGCGGGCCACGGCCCATCCTCGACCTTGCTCTGGTAGTCGCCGGCGTCGCGCGCGACGACGAGCTTCTGGCCGCCGGGGATGAGCACGTCGTCGCCGTCGAGCTCGCTGTGCAGCCCGAGGCGCCCGAACACGATCCGGATCATGCGCATGTCGTCGGGCACGCAGCCCTCGATCCGCAGCTCGCCGCCGGTGACGCCCGCGAGGGCCATGAACGACCCGATCTCGATGTGGTCGGGCGTCACGTGGTGCTCGCAGCCGCCGAGCTTGCCCATCCCGTGGACCTGCATGACGTTGGAGCCGATGCCCTCGATCGCCGCGCCCATCTTGTTGAGCATTCGCGCGACGTCCTGCACGTGGGGCTCCGAGGCCGCGTTGCGGACTACCGTCGTGCCGTCGGTCAGCGCGGCGGCCATGAGCGCGTTCTCGGTGCCCATCACGGACGGCTCGTCCATGAGGAAGTCGCAGGCCTGGAGCCCGCCGTCGCTCGCGAGGATGCGGATCTCGGAGGCGTCGTGCTCGACGGTGGCGCCGAGCGCGCGGAAGGCGTCGAGGTGCGGGTCGAGCCGGCGGCGGCCGATGACGTCGCCGCCCGGCGGCGGCATATGGGCCTCGCCGAAGCGGGCCAGGAGCGGCCCCGCGGCCAGGAACGAAGCCCGGATGCGCTCCGCCAGGGCGGCGCTCACGCGCGTGTCGCGGACCTCGTCGGCCTGGAGGCTGACGGTGTTCTCGTTGCGCCACGCCGTCTTGACGCCGAGGTCGGCCAGCATCTCCAGCATCGCCTCGACGTCGCGGATGTGCGGGACGTTGTGGAGGATCACCTCCTCGTCGGTCAGGAGGCTGCACGCGAGGAGCGGCAGCGCGGCGTTCTTGTTGCCGGCGGGCACGATCGTGCCGGACAGCGGCACCCCGCCCTCGATCAGGAGCTTTTCCATAAGGGTGGAGGGGCTGGGGCCCCGAGGCTGGGCTAGGGTAACAGCCATGTCAGAGCCCCTTTCGCGCGATCAGGCCTGGGACCTTTTCCGTTCCTGGACGGAGTCGGAATCGCTGCGCCGGCACGTGCTGGCGGTCGAGGCGGCGATGCGCGCGTACGCGGCTCGGTTCGGCTCCGACGTGGAGCAGTGGGGGCTCGTCGGGATGCTCCACGACCTCGATTACGAGCGCTACCCGGACCTCGAGACCGGCCATCCCCGGATGGCGCTGGAGGAGTTCGAGCGGCTCGGCTTCTCGCCGGAGTTCGTGCGCGCGGTGGCCTCCCACGCCGACGCCCTCGAGGTCTCGCGGGACTCGCTGATGGAGAAGACGCTGTTCGCGGTCGACGAGCTGTGCGGCTTCGTGATGGCGTGCGCGTTCGTGCGGCCCGAGGGGATCCACGGGATGACGCCCAAGTCGGTCAAGAAGAAGATGAAGACGCCGGCGTTCGCGGCCGCCGTCAACCGCGAGGAGCTGCGCGAGGGCGCCGAGAAGCTCGGCGTGGACTTCGACGAGCACGTCGCGTTCGTGATCGCGGCGCTGGAGTCGAAGGCCGACGAGCTCGGCCTCGGCGGGCGCGAGGCGGTCGCCTGATGCGGATCGTCGTCCTCGACGGCGACGAGACCGGGCAGGAGCTGCTCGAGCAGGCGATCCGGGTGCTCGATCCGGAGGTCCTGGCCGTCGATCTGTCGTTGGAGCGGTTCGATCTGTCGCTCGAGCGGCGGCGGGAGACCGGCAACGACGTGGTGCTCGACGCCGCGCGCGCCATGCGGGACGCCGGGTACGGGCTCAAGGCGGCGACGATCACGCCCGAGGGGGCGGACGACGTCGGCTCCCCCAACCGCATCCTGCGCGAGGAGGTCGGCGGCAAGGTGATCGTGCGCACCGGGCGGCGGATCCCGGGCGTCGTCGGGCCGGTCTCCGGCGTTCACCATCCGATCTCCGTCGTGCGGATGGCGATCGAGGACGCCTACGGCGCCAAGCAGTGGCGGGAGGGCGCCTCGGGCGCCGACGACGAGGTGGCCTTCCGGACCGAGAAGATCACGCGCTCGACGTGCCGCGCGGTGGCCGAGTACGCGTTCCAGACGGCGGAGCGGATGCAGGCGCAGGTCTACGGCGGGCCGAAGTGGACCGTCTCCCCCGTCTACGAGGGCATGCTCAAGGAGGAGATGGACGCGGCGGCCGAGCGCCATCCGGACGTCTCGTATTCGCCCGTGCTCATCGACGCCACGTATGCGGGCCTGCTCACGGGCGCGGCCGAGACGCCGCTGGTGATCCCGGCGCTCAACCGCGACGGCGACTGCCTGTCGGACATGGTGCTGCCGATGTTCGGCTCGATCGCGGGCGCGGAGTCCGTGCTGCTGGCCTTCGACGAGGACTACGAGGTCGACGTCGCGATGGCCGAGGCGCCGCATGGCACCGCGCCCTCGCTGATGGGCAAGGATCTCGCGAACCCGATGGCCATGCTGCTGGCCTGCGGCGCGGTCCTCTCGTATGCCGCGGTGGGCGGTGTGGCGGGCGCCGAGCGGGCCTCGCGCGCCGTCTACGAGGGCGTACTGGAGACCGTCGCGACGGGCGTGAAGACGCTGGACCTGGGCGGGACGGCGTCGACGACCGAGTTCACCGACGCGGTGGTCGACAAGGTCCGCACGAAGGTCGACGTCTGGTCATCGCTCGGCGCGCGCTAAGGGCGGCCTGTCGTCCCGTAGGTGGTGCCGTCTTCGGCGGTCGTAGAGCAGGCGCTGGACGGCGAGCACCGTCGTGCCGGCGACGAGGATCGCGGCGAGGTTGATGCCCAGCTGCTCCATCGAACCGACCCACCCGTCCTGATCCTGGTACGCCGCGGCGACGCCGATATTGGCGGCCGCAGGGATCGTCGTGACCGAGATGAGGACGCCGATCAGCGCGCCGGACTTGGCGGTCGACAGCGAGAGCATTCCTGCCGCCCCGGCGCAGACGGCGACGATGACCGAGAAGATGTCCGGGCTCGCGATGAGGTCGGCGACCTGGTGGTCGGTTGAGCTGAAGTCGTCCGGCGTGAGGTCCGTGGCCTTGAAGATCAGGGTCGCGATGTAGACGCAGGTGATGGCCAGCGGGAAGCCGACGGCGAGCGCGATGCCGGACCGCGCAGCGAGCCTGCGGCGGCGGGAGATCAGGGCGACGCAGAAGCCGGCGATCGGGCCGAACTCGGGACCGACGACCATGGCGCCGACGATCAGGATCTCGGAGTCGAGGAAGATGCCGACGGACGCGATCAGCGCCGCCAGCACCATGAAGAGCAGGAAGACGCCGGACAGCTCGACGTTCTCGCTCGTCCGCTGCTCGACCTCCTCCCAGACGACCGCGTCGGCGGGTGCGCCGGGCGCATGCTTCTCGGCCGCCTCAGCGAAGCGCGAGATCGCGGTGTCGATCAGCTCGAGCGAGATCGAGCCCTCCTCGTGGATCTTCAGGCGCTTGAGGTCCTCGATGACCACGCTCGCGTCCTCGCGCGCGACATCGGCGAGGATCACGTCGCCATCGGGCCGGTGAGCCGCGCCCGGCAGCCGGATGATGTTGATCACCGACGGCGTGCAGTCGAGGACGCCGAGGACGTCGTCCGCCCGCTCGGGAGGGGTGACGATCCGCAGATGGACCATGCGACGCGAGCGTACCCGCCGGGCGCCGATGCAAGATCCATTGCACTCGCGGAGGCCGCGAACCGCGCTCCTGAGCCAAATCCGTGCACGCCGTTGGGCGGTTTCCCGCAACGTGCGAGTTCCGTCCGACGGCCTCCGTAGCCTTGCGAACACATGTTCCCCCCGACGACCACGAGCCGCCCGAAGAAGCGCTCGCTCCGCGAGCTGGTGCGCGGCGCCGTCGACACGGCCGCAGTGTTCGCGACGCTGGGTGAGGCACAGGTTCCGGAGCGCAGTCAGCCCCGGGCCCCCACCGCCCCCACGCGCGAGCACCCGCACCGCCGGCCACTCGGTCGTCACCCGCGCGCCCGCCGGCCTGGATCGCCGGCAAGGCGCGCACAGGTCTGCGTCACGCCGGTCCCCCATCACCTGGCGCGGCGCGACTGACACCCGCCCGCCGGCGCCCGGTCTGGGAGGACGGGGAAGCCGGTCGGGCGAAAGCTCCAACGCCCTCGGGCCGCCTGCGGGCGGCTCGAGCGCTTGGGGCTCACTCTGCGGCATCGTTGCGCGTGGCGAACGTCAACGGCGGGCTGGGTAGGGAGGCTGGGGCGCTGGCGATTGTGTGCATTTCGTCGACCTTCACGGGCGCGGGCGCGGTGAAGTCGACGTTATGCCCCTATAGCGTGCATTTCGTCGACCTCACGAGCGCCGACATCGTGACGTCGACGTTATGCACCCTCCCGTGCACCTTCAATGCCGCCGTCGACGTTCGTCGACGCTGCCGCCGGACCTCGGATGACCCCCGCCCGCGTACAACGCAGCACTGGTACGCCGCGCCGCGAGCGGCCTTAACGACATCGAGCCGCGCTGAGGCGGCTCGAAGGAAGAAACGGCGGCGACCTACTCTCCCAGGCCCGTGAAGGCCAAGTACCATCGGCGCTGTGGGGCTTAACTGCTCTGTTCGGAATGGGAAGAGGTGTTTCCCCCACGCTAATGCCACCGAAATTGTCAAGACCGGGCGGCCGCCGGCGACCTGATGTCGCGCGAGCGGCCGGCGCGCACAGGGCGCGGGCCTTCAAAGCTGCACAGCCTGCCAACAAGCGAGTATCAAGAATATCCGTCAAGCCCTCGACCCATTAGTACCGGTCTCCTACGCGCATTGCTGCGCTTACAGATCCGGCCTATCAACCTGGTGGTCTACCAGGGGTCTTACTCTCTCAAGGAGATGGGAGAGCTCATCTTGAGGTCGGCTTCCCGCTTAGATGCCTTCAGCGGTTATCCGATCCGCACGTAGCTAACCTGCGGTGCCCTTGGCAGGACAACAGATACACCAGAGGTGCGTTCATCCCGGTCCTCTCGTACTAGGGACGACTCCTCTCAACTCTCCAACGCCCACGGCAGATAGGGACCGAACTGTCTCACGACGTTCTGAACCCAGCTCGCGTACCGCTTTAATGGGCGAACAGCCCAACCCTTGGGACCTACTTCAGCCCCAGGATGCGACGAGCCGACA
>DASTIC010000286.1:0-12156 GCA_035717845.1 Solirubrobacteraceae bacterium | reverse complement strand
GCTCGTCAACCGCGGCGGCGCCACCACCGCCGAGCTGATGGCGCTCGCGCGCGAGATCGCGGCCGGGGTGCACGAGCGCTTCGGCATCGCGCTCCACCCCGAGCCGGTCCTCGTCGGGCACGAGTGGTGAGCTCGACCGGGTTCAGCGGCCGCTGAACTCCGGCTGGCGCTTCTCGCGGAACGCCGCCGCGCCCTCGGCGCAGTCGGCGGTCGCGGCGCAGCGCTCCTGCATCGCCACCTCGAGCTCGAGCGTGGCGGCGAGCGCGGGCTTGGCCGCCGCGTCCATCACACGCTTGGCGAGGCCGACCGCGACCGGCGCGCAGGCGAGCAGCTCGTCTACTAGCGCGCCGGTCGCGTCGTCGAGCTCGTCGGCGGGCGCGATCCGGTTGGCGAGGCCGATCCGCTCGGCCTCCTCGCCGCCGATCAGCTTGCCGGTCATGATCAGCTCCTTGGCGCGGCCGAGGCCGACGACCGCGGGCAGGCGCGAGGAGCCGCCGACGTCGGGGATCAGGCCGACCCGGGTCTCCGGCATCCCCACCACGGCATCGGCCGCGACCACGCGCAGGTCGCACGCGAGCGCCAGCTCCATGGCCCCGCCGATGCAGGCGCCGTGGATCTGGCAGATCGTCGGCTTGGTCATCTCCTCGGCGAGGTTCCAGGCCTCGAGGCAGCGGGCGCGGAACGCCCGCAGGTGCTCGGGGGCGCCCGCCAGGGCGGCCAGCGAGCCGAGGTCCATGCCGGAGGAGAACATCGGCCCGGCGCCGCGGACGACGACGCAGCGGACCGCCGGATCGTCGGCAGCCGCCCGCAGCGCGGCGCCCGTGGCCTCCACCAGCGCGCCGTCGAACGCGTTGCGTTTCTCGGGCCGGTTCAGGACGACGTGGCGCACCGCGCCGTGGTCTTCGGTGAGCACAAGGGTCATGCGAGGCACCCTACGTGGGTAGGCATCCCGGCATGCCTGAACGCCTCCTACCGCCCGGAAACCGTGCGCTCGTGCGCAAGCTCGCATCCCTCGACGCCCTCGACGCGCCCGCGAAGGCGATCGCGGCGCAGGCCCGCAAGGTCATCAAACCCGGGCCGGTGAAAGAGGCCCTGAGCGGGAGCTGGCTCGGCCACGCGCTGCATCCGCTGCTCACCGACGTGACGATCGGGAGCTTCACGAGCGCGGTGATGCTGGACTGGGTCGGCGGCCGCGATGCGCGGCCCGCCGCCCGGCGCCTGATCGGGATCGGCCTCCTCAGCACCCCGACGACCGTCGCGACCGGCTACTCGGACTGGGCCGACAGCGAGGTGGGGGATGACAGCGTGCGGCGCATCGGGATCGTCCACGCCGCCTCCAACGCGACCGGCGCGACGCTGTTCGCCGCCTCCTGGGTACGCCGCCGCAACGGCGGCGGGCGCCTGCTCGCGCTGGCCGGGAGCGGCGTGATGGCGGCGGCGGCCTACCTCGGCGGGCACCTCTCCTTCGGCGAGGGCATCGGCGTCGACCAGACGGCGTTCGAGCATCCGCCGGAGGACTGGACGCCGGTGCTCGGCAGCGGCGACCTTGCCGAGGGCGACAAGCGCTGCGTGATGGCGGACGGCACGGCGGTGATGGTCGCGCGGCTCGGCGGGGAGCTGTATGCGCTCTCGGACCACTGCTCACACCGCGGCGGCCCGCTGCACGAGGGCGAGCTCGGCGACGGCACGATCACGTGCCCGTGGCACGCCAGCGTGTTCGACCTGCGCGACGGCGCGCTCGTCCACGGCCCCGCCGCCTACCCGCAGCCGGCCTGGGACGTCCGCGTGAGTGGCGACCGCATCGAGGTGCGCCGGCGGTAGGCTCAGGCGGGTGCTGGAGCTGCTGCGCCCGCCGCCGCATCGCGGCCCGCTGATCGCCGCCGGAGCGGTCGCCCTCACCACCGGGCTCGCGCTCGCCGAGCTGCGGGTCGAGGACGCGCTCACCCCGGGCTATCACCTGTTCGCGCTTGCCGCAGCCGCCGCGATCGTCCTCGCGCTGGGTCTCCACGCCCCGAACGAGGACGGCGCCCCGCCCGCGTACCAGTCGGTGCTGCTGGTCTGCGGGCTCGCCCTGCTCTACATGGCCCTGCTGCGCCTCGCGGACGCCTTCGGCGACAGCCCCGGGGGCCTCCCCGTCGCCACGATCACGCTGACCGCGCTCGCCGAGGCGGCCGCTGCGGCGGTCGTCGCCGTCCGCGCCCGGTCGGCGGTCTGCGGGCTGATCGCCGCGGTCGCGGGCATGACCGCGCTGCTCGCGGCGTGGGAGTGGGTGTTCGACCCCGACGGCTTCGGCGTGTTCCGCTGGCTGCTCGGGCTCGGCGCCGCCGGCCTCGTGCTCGCGTCGCTCGCGCTGCGTGCCCGCAGCCCGCGCCACGCGGAGCTGCTCGTGGACGCCGCCGGGCTCGCGATCCTCGGGATCGGGATCCAGACGCTGCTCGACGCGATCGGGTTCCTCGGCCTCTTCGGCAGCGCCGGTCTGCCCGGCTTCTGGGAGCTGGTGCTGGCCGGCGCCGGCTTCGGCCTCGTCGCCTACGGGGCGATCGACCGCTTGCCAGGGCCGGCGTGGCTCGGCTTCGCCAACCTCGCCGTCTTCGTCCTGATCGTCGGCCTCATCGACGGCGAGAGCACGCTGCGCTGGTGGCCGCTGCTGCTCATCCTCGTCGGCGCCGGGGCGATGGCCGCCGGGCTCCGCCCGCGCAAGCCGCTCCCGCCCGAACCGAGGGCATATCGCGCCGGCGACGCCCCGCTCGCCTCGAGGACCGAGGAGGACGAGGTCGTGCTCCAGGTGCGCGTCGACGACGCCCCGCCGCGATAGCGTGAGCCGCCCATGACCGACGCCCAGCACGTCACCGACGCCTTCGAGCGCGCCTACGCGGGCGGGCCGGAGCGCCACCGCGAGAAGTCCGCCCAGCAGGGCAAGCTGCCGGTGCGCGAGCGCGTCGCCCGGCTGCTCGACGAGGGCTCGTTCACCGAGGACGCGCTGCTCGCCAACTGGGAGGCGGAGGGCCTCGGTGCCGACGGCGTGGTCACCGGGCTGGGCACGATCGGCGGCCGCACGGTCGCGCTGATGGCCAACGACCCCACCGTCAAGGCCGGCTCGTGGGGGCCCAAGACGGTGGAGAAGATCCTCCGCATCCAGGAGGCCGCGCTCGCGCACCGGGTGCCGATGATCTACCTCGTCGACTCGGCGGGCGCCCGCATCACGGACCAGGTGCAGATGTTCCCCGGCCGCCGCCACGCCGGCCGGATCTTCTTCAACGAGGTGCGCCTCTCCGGCGCCGTGCCGCAGGTCTGCGTGCTGTTCGGGCCGAGCGCGGCCGGCGGTGCGTACATCCCCGCCTTCTGCGATGTCGTGATCATGCGCGACGGCAACGCGTCGATGTACCTCGGCTCGCCGCGCATGGCCGAGATGGTCATCGGGGAGTCGGTCTCGCTCGAGGAGATGGGCGGGGCCAAGATGCACACCGGCGTCTCGGGCTGCGGGCACTTCCTGGTCAAGAGCGACGAAGAGGGCATCGACCTCGCCAAGCGCTACCTCTCCTACTTCCCCGGCTCCTCCGAGGAGGAGCCCCCGGCGGCGCCGCCCGCGCCCCCGCCGGCCGGCGCGACGCCGATCCGCGAGCTGATCCCCGCCGACGAGAACAAGCCGTGGAACATGCACGAGCTGATCGACGCGGTCGTCGACGAGGGCTCGTTCCTCGAGGTCCACAAGCGCTGGGCCAAGGAGGTCATCGTCGGCTAC
Source organism: Solirubrobacteraceae bacterium (assembly GCA_035717845.1). Classification (GTDB taxonomy): domain Bacteria; phylum Actinomycetota; class Thermoleophilia; order Solirubrobacterales; family Solirubrobacteraceae; genus DASSUW01. Next base: position 8,414 of record DASTIC010000286.1, on the reverse strand, counting down.
GCGCGGCTCGACGGCCGCGTGGTCGGGATCGTCGCCAACCAGCCGAAGTTCAAGGGCGGCGTGCTGTTCGTGGACTCGGCCGACAAGGCCGCGCGCTTCATCTGGACGTGCAACGCGTTCGGCATCCCGCTGCTGTTCCTGGCCGACGTCCCCGGCTTCATGATCGGCACGCAGGTGGAGCGCCACGGCATCATCCGCCACGGCGCGAAGATGATCTCCGCGGTCTCCGAGGCGACCGTGCCGAAGCTGTCGGTGATCGTGCGCAAGGCGTACGGCGCCGGGCTCTACGCGATGGCGGGGCCGGCCTTCGACCCGGACGCGACGCTCGCGCTGCCGACCGCGAAGATCGCGGTCATGGGGCCGAGCGCGGCGGTCAACGCCGTCTTCTACAACCAGCTCCAGGCGATCGAGGACGAGGACGAGCGGGCCGCGCGCCGGAGCGAGCTGATGGAGGAGTACGCCGAGGGCGTCGACCTGCTCAAGCTCGCCTCCGAGATGGTGATCGACGCGGTCGTGCAGCCGGAGGACCTGCGCGACGAGCTCGTGCGGCGCTTCGCCCGCTACGCGTCCAAGGCCCGGGAGTGGCCGGCCAAGCGCAACGCGATTCCACCGGCGTGAGCGACGCTCGCCTGGCGCTGTTCGGCCGCCTGATCGACCACGCGGCGCTGTTCCCGCCCGCGTCGCTCGACATGCCGGAGGCACTGGAGGCCGACCGCCGCGCCCGGGCGACGCCCGAGGCGTGGATGCTCGATCGCTTCATCGTCCCCGCGTCGCGGCTCGGCGAGCTGCCGGCACAGACGCCGCCGCTCAGCGTGGTGCTCGACCGCGGCGAGGGCGACCTCGACGCCATCGCGCAGTACGACGTCAGGCTGCTCGAGGGCCGGATCGACCCCGAGTGGATCCCCGAGACGCAGGCGCTGGTGGACGCGAGGCTCGGGGTGCCGGCGTTCTGGGAGCTGGCGCCCGGACGCGCGCTGGCCGGCGAGGTGGCGGCGGTGCGGGAGGCGGGGGCGGGGGCGAAGATCCGCTGCGGCGGCGTGACGGCAGACGCGTTCCCGCCGGTCGAGGCGGTCGCCGCCTTCGTGCTCGCCTGCCGTGACGCCGGCGTGCGGTTCAAGGCCACCGCCGGGCTGCACCATCCGATCCGCCACGTCGACCCGGCGACCGGCTTCCACATGCACGGCTTCCTGAACCTCCTGGCGGCCGCGGTCTTCGCCCACATGGGCGAGGACGACCTCGTCCCGCTGCTCGCCGAGGAGGACGCGGCGGCGTTCGCGGTCGACGCCGGCGGCCTCGAGGTGCACGGCCGGCGGGCCGACGCCGCGGCGATCGAGGCCGCCCGCGCCGAGCTCTTCGTGGCCTACGGCTCGTGCTCGTTCTCAGAGCCGGTCGAGGACCTCACGGCGCTCGGCATCCTCCCGCTGTAGCTCGGCGAGCGCGAAGTCGAGCGCCGCCTGCATGACCTCGTCGTCGGGTTCGACGGCCCGAGGAGCGATGCCCCGCTCGTCGAGGCACACGATACGGCGGCCGGAGCGATGCGGTGCGCCGCTGCCGCACGGGCCGAGCTCGAGTACGGCGGCATCGAGCCGTTCACGCCTGAGGTGCGCTCGGACGGCGCCGGGCACGGCATGTCCCGCGCCGACGAGCAGCAGCCCCGCGCGCGAGTCGAGCGCCTCGTACACGGCGATCGCCACCGCGACGCCGGACGCGTTGTCGTTCGCGGCCGGCGCGTAGTCGGAGAGCGCCACGTCGGCAGCAGCGGCCACCGCCGCAAGAAGGACGAGCGTCGGAACGAGCTGCACCGCGCCGAGCCACGTGGACTCCACGCCCGCGAGGCGCGCCGCCGCGGCGGCCGCGACGACGGAGCCGCAGGCCGCGAGGCCGGCGTAGGGGAGGCGCCGCAGCCGTGCGCGCCAGGCGTCCTCGAGCACGAGCCCGCCGGGGGGCGCGTCGTAGGCGGCGACCACGAGCAGCGCCGGGCCGATCGGGCCGGCGATGACGTGCTGGGTCGCCCGCCTTGGGAACAGGAGCAGGAGCGGATTGCGGCCGGCCAGGTCCGCCGCCAGCGCGACGAAGCCGGCCGCCGCCACCGCCAGCCCGGCGACCGGCGCGGCGGTGGCCAGCAGCCCGCCCGCCGCGGTCGCCAGGCAGGCGAGCGCCAGCGCCGCCGCCCGCTGCGGCCGGACCCAGCGTGTCTCCACCCACGCCTCGCGCCGACTCGCCCGAAGCCGGGCGTGCAGCCAGAGGGCGGCGCGCCGCTCGGCGTCGGTGCACGCTCCCCGCCCGGCGAAGCCGCCGAGCCCGTCGACCACCGGCCGCATGGACGGCCACCGTATAGCCTCCCCCGCCCGATGGACTCAGTCGACCTCGCCTTCGCCGGCGCCGTGCGCCAGGCCGAGCTCGTCCGCCGCGGCGAGGTCTCGGCGCGCGAGCTGGTCCAGCTCTACCTCGACCGCATCGACCGCCTGGACCCGGTGCTCAACGCCTACCGCGTCGTCTTCCGCGAGCGTGCCCTGGCCGAGGCCGACCAGGCCGACGGCCGCGCCCGCGCGGGTGACAGGCGGCCGCTGCTCGGCGTCCCGATCGCGGTCAAGGACGACTGCGACGTGGCGGGGGAGGCCACGGCGTTCGGGATGCTGCCGAACAGCGCGGCTCCCGCGGACGCCGAGGTCGTGCGCCGGCTGCGCACCGCGGGCGCGCTGATCCTCGGCAAGACCAACGTGCCGGAGCTGACCATCACGCCATGGACGGAGTCGCCGACCTACGGCGCCACGCGCAACCCGTGGGACCTGTACCGCACGCCGGGCGGTACCTCCGGCGGCTCGGGGGTCGCCGTCGCCGCCGGCCTGGCGGGCGCGGCGATCGGCTCGGACGGCGCCGGCTCCATCCGCATCCCCGCCGCCTGCTGCGGCGTGTTCGGCCTCAAGGCGCAGAACGGCCGCGTGCCGACCGCCCCGGCGGTCGAGCCGTTCGCCGGCCTGACCACCTGGGGCCCGCTCACGCGCGGGGTCGCCGACAGCGCGCTCGTCTACGACGCGATCAAGGACGGCGGGCCGTCGTTCGCCGAGGCGGCCGGTCGCGAGCCCGGCCGGCTGCGGGTCGCGGTGTCGGTCAAGACGCCGCCGCTCACCGGCGTGCAGGCCGACGAGGAGCAGCTCTCCGGCGTGCACGCGCTCGCGCAGCTCATGCGCGACCTCGGCCACGAGGTCATCGAGCGCGAGATCGGCTACACGCCGCCGATCGCCGCCAACGTGATCGCCCGCTCCCTGCGCGGGATCGCCGACGAGGGCCGGAACCTCGGGCACCCGGAGCGATTCTCGCGACGCACGCGCGGCTACATGCGGATGGGCTCGGCGATCACGGAGGCGTTCGTCGCGCGCGCCAAGGCCGCGGCGGCGGCCGACGGGGCCGCGCTCGACCGCGTCTTCGAGGGCGGGGTCGACGCCGTGATCACGCCGATGTTCACCCGCCGCCCGCCGCGGGTGGGCGAGTACGAGGGCCGCTCCGCGCTGTGGTCGTTCACCGCCTCGGTCCGCTTCGTGCCGTACTGCGGCGGCTTCAACCACACGGGCCAGCCGGCCGCCTCGATCCCGGCGGCGTGGACAGCCGACGGCTTCCCGGTCGGCGCCCAGCTCGTGGTGCCGCCGCACGGCGAGCCCGTGCTGCTCTCGCTCGCCGCCCAGCTCGAGCGCGAGCTCGGGTGGCTCGAGCGGCGGCCCGAGGCTGCACGATGAGCACAGCGGCGCTGCGCGAGGTCGCCGAGGCGATCGCGCGCGAGGCGGGGCGCCAGCTGCGCGACGCGTTCGCCGGGCCGCTCGTGAACGTGACCGCGAAGTCGAGCCCCACCGACCTCGTGTCGGAGGCCGACCACGCCGCCGAGCGGCTGATCCGCGAGCGCCTGGCCGCCGCGCGGCCTGGCGACGGCTTCCTCGGCGAGGAGGGCGGCGACGACGAGGGGACGACCGGGCTCCGGTGGGTCGTCGACCCGCTCGACGGCACGATCAACTTCCTCTTCCGCATCCCGCAGTGGGCGGTGAGCATCGCCTGTGAGGACGCGTCCGGGACGCTGGCGGGCGTGATCTACGACCCGATGCGGGACGAGCTGTGGTCGGTCGAGCGCGACGGGCCGGCGCTGCTCGATGGGCGGCCGGTCTCGGCCTCCTCGCGCAGCGATCTGGCCACCGCGTTGATCGCCACCGGCTTCGGCTACGACGCCGAGACGCGGCGCAGGCAGGCCGAGATGGTGGCTCGGCTCCTTCCGGCGGTGCGCGACATCCGGCGGCTCGGCTCGGCGGCGCTCGACCTCGCATGGACGGCGGCGGGGCGCTACGACGCGTACTACGAGCGGGGACTCAACCACTGGGACCTCGCGGCGGGCGAGCTCCTCTGCCAGCGTGCCGGCCTCGTCGTGCGCGACCTGCCGGCACGGCCGCCGGCCGGCACGGGCGTGCTGGTCGCTCCCGAGGCGCTCGCCGACCAGCTCGAGAGGTTCGTGGCCTGACATTCACGGCCGTTGGGTAGGAGTCGGCCATGACTATCGTCGCCGTGATCGTGTTCTGCGTGTTCCTGCTGATCCTGGCCTTCCTGGCTCCGCGGCTGTCGCGCCATCCCGAGCGCGGCGGGCAGCGGGTCCTCGGGTTCGGCAGCCGCGGGGCGGGCAAGGCGCCGGGCAAGCTGGGCCGCTGGCTACAGAAGCCGTTCCACACCTCGCAGAAGGCCGTGTCCAAGAGCGGCAGCGCCGGGCGCCGCGGGCGCGGCAAGATGCCGCTCTAGGACTGCTGCCAGCGCCGCGTCGCCCGCCTGCGGGCGTTGTCGTCGGCGCGGACGTGGTCGAACGCCGGGACGCCGGGGGCGTAGCCGGTGTGCGCGCCGTCGAGCGCCTCGAGGCGCCCGGCGAGGTCGCGCGCGTAGACCTCGCGAAAGCTCGCGAAGCTGACCGGGAACGCGCCCCAGTTGATGCCGAGCTCGGCGCTCATGTGGCGGTCGACGAGCTCGGCGTGGCGGGCGGCGTCGCGCGCCGCTCGGGCCAGGTCGGCGTGGAACTCGTCCGGCATCTCGGGGTGCTCGTGCGACGTACGCGCGAGCAGCTCGGCGGCGCACAGCTTGGCGTCCATCAGCGCGTGGGCCTCGTGCTGGTCCTGCGGGTGGTCGACCACCTGCACGAAGCTGTCGCGTGCCGGGCGGTCCAGCGGCGGCAGGACCTCGCGCTCCCGGCGGCGGTCGGAGTCTCTGGGCAGCGAGCCGAGGTCGTCCGGCAGGTCTGGGTCTGGCTCCGTCGGGAGCTCGGTGAGGTGGCGCTCCTGCTTGTGCACGAGGCGGGTGAGGAGGTGCAGGGTCGGCTCGTCGGCGAGCGGGTCGAGTTGCGCCCTGTGGGCATGAAGGGCGGCGATCAGGGCCGGCTTGAGCGCCCGGTAGACGTCGCGGTCGAGCAGCCGCTCCAGCTCCTCGCCGGGGCCCTGGGGCGCGCCACCGAGCTCCTCGACGCGGCGCCGCAGCTCGGGGATAGCGGACGCGTCGTCGTGCAAATGGGCGGCGAGCAGGGCCTTGACCTCGAAGCGCGGTTCCAGCGGGAGGCGCCCGGCGGTCACGTGCACCGCCTCGCGCAGCACGTCGAGGGCGTTGGCGAGGCGGGCGGCCGTCTCGGCGGGCGTGAGGGTCACGACGCGGGAGCCTAGTCGTGCATGCCCGGGGCGGGATTCGAACCCGCACTTGATCGATTTTGAGTCGACTGCCTCTGCCAATTGGGCTACCCGGGCGGGCGGGTCAAGCGTACGACGAGGCTGCCTACGCGGCTGCGGGTGCCGCGCCGCGCTCCGGACCCCGCTCCGGCCCGTGCTCGACCTCGACGTTCCACGCCTGCCGGAACCCGCTCATGGCGAAGGCGATGAGCAGGATCTGGAGGGGGACGAGCAGCGCGGTCAGAAGGCCCAGCAGGCCCTCGTCGAGGGCCGGGTCGGCGAACCCGGGCTCGTCGCGGTCGAACCACGCCGGCGTGGCGACGGCGGCGAAGATGAGCAGCACGATCGCGAGCGCGGCGGCGAGCGGCAGGACGCCGCGGCTCCAGCGCAGCACGAAGAACGCGAGCACGACGTAGATGACGATGAACGCGACCTGGAGCGCCTTCGCGCCCTGGAGCGTGTCCCACCCGCCGATCGTCACGATCAGGGTCACGCCGGCCGAGACGAGCAGCAGCACCACCACGATCGCCCGCGTCATCTTCGACGCCGCCTTCCGGCGATTGGGGTGGTCGATCGTTACCCCTGGCTCGGCCATGCGCGCGCGACCATACAATCTCGGTGCCGCGCATGCGGCGGTTCCTGCGGGCGTGGCGGAACTGGTAGACGCGCGAGGTTTAGGTCCTCGTGGCTTTACAGCTGTGGGGGTTCGAGTCCCTCCGCCCGCATCGGTCTGGTCCGTCACGACTTCGCCGGAACGAAGGAGTCGAGCAGCGCAACGCTCTTGCGATGCGACACCGAGATGTTGCGTGGGTTCGACTGCGTCCACCGCACCCCGAGCCGCTCGCAGTACTCGCAGAACAGCGCCCGGATGTCCTCCGACCGGTTCGAGAAGAACCACCGCGGATACGCGTACTCCGCGACCCGACCGCTCGGCAGGAGCGTCGAGAAACGGTTCACGGTCCGGCACCCGTCCGAGTGCAGGAGGCCACGCAGGAACTCCTTCGGGAACCGATCAACGATCTCCCGCTGCCACGCCTCCAGCTCGATCTTCCGATTGTGCTTCCGGCCAGGCCCATGCTGCGGGAACACCTCTGGCCAGCGCTTGCTCGTACCCGTCACACGAACGCAGCGGTGCACGCGATGCGGGTTCTGGCCAACGCGGCGGGGTAGCAGCGTCAGCATTATTGCCGCCGCGCAGTCGTCGATGATGTCCGGATATATGGCATCGCAGACGATGACGAGCTGGAACGTCCCGCGACTCGTCGAGATGCACCCATCTCCCAGGTACATGCCGAGGAGGTAGCTGTACGACCACGGATCAGGAGGGCGCCAGCTCATGGGAACAGATGTTCCCATGAGAACCGGCGGAAAGGCGGGGGATCCAGGACTCGAACCTGGGACCTCCGGTTTTGGAGACCGGCGCTGCCACCAGCTGAGCTAATCCCCCAAGGAGCACGAGTCTAGCGCCGCGAGCGGACAGCTACCGCGGCGTCCTACGAGTGGATCGTCAGCGGCGAGGCGGCTCGACGAGCACCAGCTTGCCCCGGTTCAGCAGCTGCGCGATCGCGCAGGCCTTCTCGATCTGCGAGTAGGTGTAGCGAACCGGGTTGTGCAGGGTCTCGATGTGGACGCCGGGGATCTGCATGGTGCGGTGTTGATGCCCGTTTTCGGTGACCCCCATACCATCGGCATCGATGTCGGCGCCGATGAGGTCTGAAGTCTTCGCGGACGGTGTTCTGGACGGCCGTGTGACGCTGGTGACGGGCGGCGGCACCGGGCTCGGGCGTGCCGCGGCACGGGAGTTGGCAGCCTGCGGGGCGACTGTGGTGATCGCCGGGCGCCGGGAGGAGCCGCTCGCCGAGGCGGCCGACGCCATCGGCGCCGCCTACGTCGTCGGCGACGTGCGGGAGGACGCCGACGCCGAGCGGATCGTCCGCACGTGCCTCGACCGCCATGGCCGCCTCGACGTGCTCGTCAACAACGCCGGTGGCCAGTACTTCGTGCCCGCCGAGGCGATCGAGCCGAAGGGGTGGCGGGCGGTCACGCGGCTCAACCTCGGCGGCACGGAGCGCATGAGCCGGATCGCCGCCGACCTCGCGATGCGCCCCGCCGGCGGCGGCACGATCGTCAACGTGACCCTTTCCCCGCACCACGGCTTCCCGGGCATGGCGCACTCGAGCACCGCCCGCGCCGCGGTCGAGGGCTATACGCGCGCACTCGCGCGCGAGTGGGCGGCGGACGGCATCGCCGTGCTCGCGATCGCCCCCGGCCATTTCGACACCGCCGTGCTCGCCAAGTACCCGGAGAACGTCCGCCGCGGAGCCGCCGCCACCGTGCCGCTCGGCCGCATGGGGCGGGAGCCGGAGCACGCCTGGCTCGTGGCCCTCGCCGCATCGGCCGCGCTCGGCAAAGCGTTCTCCGGATCGGTGATCACGATCGACGGCGCCCGCGACAACTGGTTCGGCTCCTGGCCACCGTCATCGCTTCTCGACGACACCGGGACCGTCCCGACAGAGGAGCGGTAGACGCGGCTCGCCGGATCGGGCGGCCACGGCTATGATCGAGCCAGTCCGACTGCGGGCGAAGTGTTGTGGTTGCACAGAAGCCTTCCAAGCTTCTAGGGCGGGTTCGATTCCCGTCGCCCGCTCTAGAGTGGATGACATATCGGGGAGTGGCGCAGTCTGGTAGCGCACCCGGCTGGGGGCCGGGCGGTCGCAGGTTCAAATCCTGTCTCCC